>CAKPTK010000080.1 GCA_934190685.1 uncultured Prevotella sp. | reverse complement strand
GTATTGTCTGGATAGGCAAAGAACACGGGTTCGATATTAGCGTCACACACCCGCACATGCTTCATGCGGTCCTCTTCCTTGTCACGTCGGGTCAGCTCATGCTTCTTGATAACCCCATTGAGATAGTCCTCCACATAAGCACCCACAACCAGTCCATACTGTGTTTTGCCGTTCATTGTCTGGGCATAGATATAGTATTGTTCCTTGTCGTCTTGGACCAACCATCCCTTATCTTGGAATTTCTTGAAATTTTCAGCGGCCTTTTGATAGACACGAGGGTCATATTCACTTGTGCCTGGTTCGAAATCTATTTCAGGTTTGATGATATGATACAAACTCATCTCATTGTCTCCTGCCTCAGCTCGCGCTTCTTCCGAATTCAGCACATCGTAAGGACGCGACTCCACCCGTTCCACGATATTCTGTGGAGGCCGGAGTCCTTTGAAGGGTTTTACAGTTGCCATAAGCGATTATTTGTTTACTTGGAACTTTGTGCATCCTTCTTTGAAGAACGCATTGATTTGGCGAGCGGCGGCGATACCGGCATTGATGTTGGCCTCAGCGGTCTGTGCCCCCATCTTCTTCGGAGTGCTGAAATATCTACCTTCAAACTTCTGGAAGTCTGCGTCTGCATCGGGTTTGATATCGGTGATGTATTTCAAGTCCTCACGCTCTGCCATCAGCTTAAGCAGTTCTGGCTCATTGATTACTTCCTTGCGGGCAGTATTAATCAAGATGCCACCCTTCTCCATCTTGTTGACCAAAGCAAAGTCGATACTTTCCTTAGTCTCAGGAGTAGCCGGAATGTGAAGACTGACAATGTCACAACTTTCAAACAGGGCTTCTTGACTGGCCGCTGCATGAACGCCGGCTTCCTCTATAGACTTAGCAGGGCAAAAAGCGTCATAGGCATAGACATCCATGCCGAATCCCTTGGCGATACGCGCCACATTGCGTCCCACATTTCCAAACGCGAGGATACCGAGTTTCTTTCCCTTCAGCTCCGTGCCAGCCTTTCCATTATAAAAATTGCGAACGGCATAAACAAGTAAACCGAACACCAATTCGGCTACAGCATTGGAGTTCTGGCCCGGTGTATTCTCCACGACAACGCCCTTTTCCTTGGCATAAGCCGTGTCGATACTATCATATCCTGCACCTGCACGAACAACAATTTTCATTTGTTTAGCGGCGTCAAGAACCTCTGGAGTCACTTTGTCTGAACGAACAATCATAGCGTCGACATCCTTGACGGCATCCAACAGTTGGGCCTTGTCTGTATATTTCTCCAGCAGCACAAGTTCATTGCCTGCCTTTTCTATTTCTTCTTTGATACCTTTCACAGCGGCAGCGGCGAAAGGTTTTTCTGTAGCTACGAGTACTTTCATGTTATTCGGTTTTAAATTAATTTGGTTTTCTAAATTATAAAAAAGAAAAGCGGAAAAGCAGACGAGAGCTTATCACACTCGCCTGCCCTTCCGCCTATATCATCATTTAATGATTGGCCTCAAAGTCTTTCATGCACTTGATGAGTGCCTGAACACCCTCGACAGTCTGTGCATTGTAGCAACTGGCACGGAATCCACCCACACTACGGTGTCCCTTGATGCCGACCATACCTTGCGAAACGGCATAGTCGAGGAATGGTTTCTCAAGATCTTTGTATTCATCGTTCATGACGAAACAGATGTTCATCACAGAGCGGTCTTCCTCCTTAACAGTTCCGCGGAAGAGTTTGTTACGGTCAATCTCTGCATAGAGCATGTCAGCACGCTCATGCGCACGCTTGTCCATTGCCTCAACACCGCCGTTCTTCTTCAACCAACGCAAGTTCTCAAGAGCCGAATAGATAGGCACGACTGGTGGAGTATTGAACATGCTTCCCTTCTCCACATGAGTGCGGTAGTCGAGCATGGTCGGAATCTGACGTGGAGCCTTGCCCAGTGCATCTTCTTTGACGATGATGACGGTCACACCTGCCATTGCCAAATTCTTCTGCGCACCGGCATAGATGCAGTCATATTTGGCCACGTCAACAGGGCGGCTGAAGATATCCGAACTCATATCGGCAATCAGTCTTACCGGCACATCGAGATCCTTGCGGATTTCTGTTCCATAAATCGTGTTGTTGGTGGTTATATGGAGATAGTCCACGTCTGTAGGACAAGTCCAGTCTTTGGGAATAAAAGTATAGTTGGCGTCTGCCGATGAAGCCACTTCAACGACCTCACCAAAGAGTTTAGCCTCTTTCATGGCTTTCTTTGCCCATGTTCCTGTATTCAGATAGGCAGCCTTTTTTATAAGGAAGTTGTAGGGTACCTGACAGAACTGCAAGGACGCACCACCACCGAGGAAAATCACGGAATAACCCTCTGGCACTCCGAGCAACTCCTTTATCAAGGAGACGGCCTCGTCTACTACTGGTTGGAAATCCTTGGCACGATGACTAATCTCCATCAGAGAGAGTCCACTGCCGTTGAAGTCTAAAATCTGCTTGGCTGTATTCTCAATCACCTCACGTGGAAGCATTGAGGGTCCTGCATTAAAATTGTACTTCTTCATCTGAATGATATTTAAGTTATACTAATTGCCTGGTTACTTGTTTGCGGTGCGAAATTACAATATTTATTTGATACAAGCAAATATTATAGCACAAAAATAGCTTTTACACCCTATTTGCTTTAAATTTGTCAATTCCTTGTCTATTTCACAGTTTCTACCACAGTCCTTATTCCTTTGATTTTCTCTCCCTTTGTCTGCTGCAGCACCTGCTTGACTTTCTCCCGGGAGATGGCGGCATAGGCATAGCGGTCGTTCACATCGATACGACCGATTTCATCCTTGTTGAGTCCGCCTTTCTTACACAGAAATCCCACAATGTCTCCCTTGCTGATTTTGTCTTTCTTGCCTTTACCGATATAGACAGTCGCCATCTTGGGGAGAGCGGGAGCCGGCAATGTTTCCGGAATCACGTATTCTTCCGGCTGGCATTCAAGATATTCCGGCAAATGTTCCTCCGGACCGAGCACAAAGAAGGTTCTGCCAAAGGATTCCCAACGGGCCGTACGGCCCACACGGTGGATATATCCGTCCTCTCCCTGGGGAAGATGATAGTGGATGATATTGTCGATATTGGGGATATCAAGACCGCGTGAGGCAAGATCGGTACTGACAAAAATGTTGGCCGAGCCATTGGCAAACTTGTAAAGTGCGTCTTCACGCTGCTTTTGCTCCATTCCGCCATGGAAGGAACTGGTGGCAAAGCCTTGGTCGCGCAGATAGGCATCCGTACGTTCCACACTGTCACGGTAGTTGAGGAAGACGATGCTGCTTTGGTCTCCCAAATGACGCAACAACCGAGAGAGGGTGCCAAGTTTATCCTTTTCCGGAGAATGAACTTCATAGATTGTCACACGATCAGGAACCTGCTCATTTTCAGAAAGGAAATTGACGTGAACCGTGCGACTCAGATTGACAAAACGCGGAATGTCCGCCGTGTCGGTAGCAGAAAGGAGTATGCGGCGCTTCAAGTTGACCAGTTTGCCAAAGAGACGGCTCATCTCGTCACGGAATCCCATCTCAAGACATTTGTCAAACTCATCGAGCACCACCCATTCTATTGCATCCGCCGCGATGTTTCCTTTGTCCAAATGGTCATTGATGCGTCCAGGGGTGGCAAACACCACCTGGGGCCGAACCTGCCGAAGCTTTCGGTGCTCGTCCATCGTAGGACGACCGCCATAGAGACTCATGGAACGCAGACCGCATCCCATGTTCTGGAGAATGGTGGAAGATTGCAGGGCCAACTCTCTACCCGGAACGACAACCACCGCTTGCACCTCGCCAGAATCGGGGTTGAGCCGTTGGATGAGAGGCAGCAAATAAGCCAGGGTTTTTCCACTGCCTGTCGGTGAGAGTATCACCACGTCCTTGTCTGTATGCAGAATAGCGTCTTCCGTTGCTTCCTGCATGGGGTTGAGGGCACTGATGCCCAGTTTTTCCAATATTTTGTTGATATCCATATTCTGTATTCTTGACCGCCACTTCCTACCCCACCAGGGCGATTGTGGCAATTCATATTGCAAATATCGTGATTATTCTTGATATGTGCAAAGAAATGGCGGTTTAAATTCAAGACATCCTCTCTCGAGAGAAAGGAAAAAGAAGAAGCATTGCTGGCAAACAAGGGACAGCAATGGTCTCAAAAACAAACATCGCCCATTCCCAACGAAGTTTACAGCTTTCCGCCCGAAAAAATGCCAACTGATACCTCGGGAACACAATAGCGGATGTTTATCGGCACATACTTGCACTCCACAGACCGACGTGAGACACGAAGCATGGCCACAAGGGCCCGAGAGTTGATTGGACGGGACTGATCGAAAATAAAGTTGCCGAGACTGTAACAGATGGGCTTGCCCTTATACGTTTCCACGTCTTGTGCCGTATGGCTATGATGACCGATAACAGCATCGGCTCCCGCATCCACAAGACTATGAGCTTCAAAACGTTGTATGGGCATGGGATGAAGAGTATGCTCCACTCCCCAATGCAGACAAACGATGATGCAAGCTTCAGGCACACGGTGACGCAAGGCTTTCACGGAATCGCACAATTGTTTGACTGACTGTTCGTTGACCGAAGGCATCTGGGGCATATAGACATAGTTCTCCGACATTACCCGAAGAGAGGTAAGCAAATATACTGGACGGGGATTGTCCGCAATGAGCCGGGGACGTGCGGCATCCGTGGCTGTGGCGCCAAAGCCCAGGGGAACCATACCGTTCTTGCGCACCCAATTTTCGGTATCCACAAGTCCTCTGCGCCCTTGGTCGACAGTATGATTGTTGGCGAGATTGAGATGGGTGAATCCGTGTCGGCGCAAGGCCGAAAGTGCGGAAGGTGAGCCTCGGAAGACAAAGCGTTTGTTGACTGGAGTGGCGACCTCTGTGACAGGACATTCCAAGTTGCCCACCACAAGGCGGACTGTGTGGAAGAGTGAGTCGACGGAAGGAGAAAACAAATGGTCGGCTCCCGAATAGCGTATCACCTGCCCTACCCCGCGGTCGAGCAAGATGTCGCCCGTGAAAGCAATGGTCAGGGTATCGGAAGAAAGAGCATGTCGCTTTGCCTCTGCCAAAGGATAGAAGCAAAGCGACATGAAGAGGATAAGAATATAGCGCATCAACATCCTGAGCTATAGAAAATCAGTTCGTTGTCGGCAGGGACAGGTTCCTTGATAATAATTTCGTCCATCCATGAAGGCACACCGTAGCGTGGAGAACGCTCAAGTATCTGCTGCCACTGCTCGTCCGTGAGACGATTGCCGAGTGGTGTATGAAATTCCCGATGAGAGAAAACGGAGCCTCTGGTGAGATAGAGCAAACCGTTAATCTCCACCACCACGTAGATGTCGTCGGCATAGCCCACGGCTTCGTGAAGCACACCACGGTCTGGATTATTGCTGGCATTGGCGGTGTACACATCTGCCACACTAGCCAAAGAACGGTCTGGTCCGCTCACGTCTTCCCACATCATACCAGCATAGGTGGAGTCGCGCTTGACAATGTCAAGTGTGAGATATTCATAGGTGCTTCCCATTTTCTCGATACTCTGAAACTCTTCATCGGTAAGCCGTTCACCTTTCAGTTCTTTTTCCGAGATGCGGAGCATAAACTGGGTGTTCTCCGCCAACTGCCCTGCCAGGTTTTCCGCCCGGTCGGTCAGCAGTCCTTGATAACGCAGCACACCGGTTGTCTTGTCGATGAGTTTCAAGGCCTGCTTCCAATAATTCACATTGGGTTCCACATAGCCCACCACCACCGGGTCTGGAATCATGCCGCCACACTCTGCTCCCATCGGTTGTTTGGCATAAAGGATGACGTCATGTTTGAGTTCAGTCCATGAGGCGAGCGCCGTGTTGAGGTTCTTCTTCTCCCACTGAGGCGTTTTCATGAAGTAGGGTTGCCGAGGATTGTTGTCTTTCTGCATATCCACAAGGGCAGCACACCACATATTATATAAGGTGGAATCTTTCGTCTGTCGTGGCATCATACGTTTCAAGGAGTCCAACCGAGAGGCATAGTCGCCCCAGTTGTCTGCTTCATGCAACTCTTTCAGCAGCACTCGTTCGGCCGAGCGCACGCCCATCGCCGCCATCACATCGAGTGCCTTGGGATAGCCTCTCCGCGTTTCCGGCCTGGTCTTTGTATCCACCAACTCCTGCATCACCTCGGCATCGTAAAGATAGCGTTGTGGCAGCAAACTGATTTTCTCTGCACAAGATATTTGTTCCTTAGGACGGATGCGTGCTTTCTGCTTGTTTTGTGCAAGCAGCGCCTGTTGGAAGACGCGCAGTTGTTTTTTGCTTTTCAGCAGTTTTGTGACGTCGGCACGGTCAGCCTGCAGCAGACGGGTGGCATCCAATACGGACACACCGTCGGCTGGTCCGACTAACATATCAATCGGAGCGGAAATGCGCTGCAGCATGGTGTGCAGGCGCTCGTCGCTTACCAAAACAGAAGCCATCAACGCATAGCGTGAGAGTTGTTCCTTGCTATCCAGACAGCCGGAAGCATATTGCATCCACATCATGGAACGGAAATAGCGAGAGAGGGCTTCCGTGCGGGTGTAATATCCGCGAGGCTTGAACAGACTATACATGAATTGCACCTGGGTATAACCGAGGAAGGACGAGAAGTCGTCAATGGCAGCCTTGATTTTGGCGGTCTCAGCATCAACGATAGCGGTATCCCCGGCCGGCACATTCATAGTGGAGTCTCCACCCAAACGACAACCTATGGCGAAGAAATCGGCACACCAGCGGGCCGTTTGGCGCAGGCGCTTGTCCCGAGTTGTGGCGCAGACACTGTCCATGCGTTGTTTCATGCCATGGTTAAAATCCGACAAAAGACCTGCCAGGCGTTTTTCCTCGACATCCCGCAAGAGGTTGCTGAAATACATGTGGAAGAGTTGCAAATGCATGTCGGTGGTGATGAAATTGGGAAAGTCGTGATAGTCATTGTTCTCATAACAGTGAAACAATTGAATATTAGTGCGGGGAACGATGGCAAAACCATCACGGGCAAGTCGGTCATAGAGGGGGTTGGAAGGAGCCTCCAGTTGGAACGTATTGACAATGTTGGCGGTATTGACGACACTGCCGTCGGTGGTGACGAAATTCTGCCGGCGAAGCTCTTCCTCGCGGTTCTTGACGCGTTGGATAAAAGCCTGTTCTGACTTTGTATACTTCAAAGGCTTGATGTCGTCATTTTCAAATCGACGATAGAGCAGACTGTCATACCAAGAGGTCTGCTCAAAGACACGACGCATGTCGTAGTCCATGAAACAATAGCCTTGACGGGCGGCGAAAGCATTGCGCAGGATGCGCAGGTCCGAGATGCTGAACCGCGAGATATCCTGCTTGAGATTGATGTTTCTGCCCAAAGCTTCCACATCAAGTTGACTGCCGACAAGGTTCACTTTTTTCGTTGTTTTCGACAAGCCCGGCAAGCTTATCATAACCATCACGGCAAAAAGTATTTTCTTCATAGTCTATGTTTTTCGAGTTCTTCTTAATTTTGTGTTTGAATGGAATTCGTGTGGAGCTTGAAAAAGGAGGTTCCTCGCTTCCGATTCTGAGACATGCCGAAGCAAGTAACGGACAAACTGCATGCCGAAGGATTGCCATCGGTAGTCCGCCACCAGAAAACTTCCGTCTTGCTCTCTCTCCATCACACGCAGAATGCCTTCGTGGGCAAGAAAATGGAAATCCACGATAGGATTGCCGAGACGAGAGCCTAGCCAGAGAGGACGTACATGTCCTTTGTAGTTTTTGAAAAGAAACACCCTTCGGCGCACCACGGGGTCGTATCGGGTGGACTTGACAACGCCCAGAATAGCGTCCGTTTTTCCATCGCCATTGACATCCCCCATCTCAAACCGATAGACGGGATAGTCCACAAGCCATACGTCAGCCCCAATCCGTAGTTTATACTTGGATGACGCCAGGCTGTCGAGACAAAAGGTCTTTTCCTCTTCAGCGCATGCGGTCGACCACCCAAACAAAGCAGACAGAACAAATGCCAAGCCCCAACGTTTCCATTTTTCCTGTTTCATCCAACGAAAGTACACATTTCCTTTAACCCATACAAATTTTTGGTAATAATATTCATATTATTCTGCCCTTCCACTTCCATAAAATATGTATACCACCCGATAAAACGGATGAAAATGTAATGTTTTACCGGATATGCACTGTTTTTGCCAAGTCTTGAAACCTTTACTGACAAGCTTCTCGGTTGCCCCAAATTGGTCCAACTGCTTGGGCAACGATTGCCCACGGCCAGTAACTTCATTGCCCACGGCCTTGTACAATCTTGGGCAAGGTCTGTTCTGCCCGATGTAGGATGAATGTATGATTCGTGTATGATTTCCGCCCCATCATACATCGCCAAACTCCGCATAAATACAGGGGTTGCGCGCCGTTTGTGTAGGAATGTATGATAATTGGCAAAAAACTTTTTTCGAAATCCATTAGTGCGCTAGAATTTAGAAGAATTTCTATTTCATAATATAACAACAGAAGGGGAAAAGCAAGAAAAAGGGAACCCTCAACAGAGAGTTCCCCTTGGAATTTATTACTTAAGAAAAGTCTTGTTTACTGGAATTAAGCCTCAGTAGCGTCGCTCCAGTCTTCCTTGCTCTTACGGATATAGCTCTCGTAGCGAAGCTTAGCCATTCTTTCGGTAGCTGCGAAGAGTTCGTCTGCCTCGTTAGGATAAGCCTTCTTCACTGACATGAAGCGAACCTCATGCATGAGGTAATCCTGGAACAAGCTCCAGTCTGGCTCCTTGGAATCGAGAGAGAATGGGTTCTTGCCCTCAGAAGCCAAAGCTGGGTTGTAACGCCACAAGTGCCAGTAACCACAGGCAACGGCACGAGCCTCCTCTGCCTGGCTACGACCCATACCACCCTTGATCTTCAGACCATGGTTGATACATGGAGCGTAAGCGATTACGAGTGATGGACCTGGATAAGCTTCAGCCTCACGGATGGCCTTCAAGCACTGAGCGTTGTCAGCACCCATAGCAACCTGAGCTACGTAAACATAGCCATAGGTTGTGGCAATCATACCAAGATCCTTTTTACGTACACGCTTGCCACGTGCGGCAAACTGAGCGATGGCGCCAAGAGGAGTAGCCTTAGAAGACTGACCACCAGTGTTGGAGTAAACCTCAGTATCGAGTACGAGGAGGTTGACATCCTCACCAGAAGCAATCACGTGGTCAAGACCTCCGTAACCAATATCGTAAGAAGCACCGTCACCACCGATAATCCACTGTGAACGCTTAACGAGGTAGTGATCCAAAGTCTTGAGCTCCTTGCAGATCTCGCAACCAGCTGCAGCTCCTTCAGCGATGAATGGTTTCAGTTTAGCGGCAGCAACCTTAGATGCGTCAGCGTCGTTCTTGGAAGCCATCCATTCCTTAGCGGCAGCCTTGTAGCCCTCAGAAGCCTTGTCGGAAGCGATGATTTCGTTGAGGAGAACCTCAACACGCTCCTTCATCTTCTTGTTACCAAGTACCATACCCATACCGAACTCGCAGAAGTCCTCGAACAGAGAGTTGTCGAAGGCAGGACCTTGACCCTTCTCGTTGGTAGTGTAAGGAGTTGATGGAATAGATGCAGAGTAGATAGAAGAGCAACCTGTTGCATTGGCAATCATTTCACGGTCACCGAACAACTGTGCAACGAGCTTCACATATGGAGTCTCACCGCAACCAGAGCAAGCACCGGAGAATTCGAACAGAGGAGTAGCGAACTGAGAGTTCTTAGGGCTCTGCTTGATGTCTACGAGATCCTGCTTTGTCTTCACGTTCTTCACGCAGTAGTCCCAACCCTTGGCGAGGTCAATCATTTCCTGGCTGTCTGGGTTGTATGGAGCCATTGTGAGGGCCTTCTCACCCTTCTTGCCTGGACATACATCGGCACAGTTGCCGCAGCCGAGACAGTCGAGTGGAGATGGTTCAATCACGAAGTGCATGCCCTTCATAGCTGCAGGAGCCTTCATCTCAACAGTCTTGCCGTTGAAGCCCTTGAGCTCTTCGTCGTCGAGAACGAATGGACGGATTGCAGAGTGAGGACAAACGAAAGCACACTTGTTACACTGGATACAGTTGTCTGCGTTCCATACAGGAACGAAGGCTTCTACACCACGCTTCTCATAAGCGGCTGTTCCGTTCTGCCATGTACCGTCAACTGTGCCATGCTTAACGAAATCAGAAACCTTCAAGAGGTCACCTGCCTGAGCGTTGATAGGACGAACGAGTTCCTTAACGAATGCTGGAGCGTCGTCTTCCTTCACCTCGTCGTCTGGGAGGTTAGCCCATGCTGGATCAACAGTGAGTTGCTTGTACTCGCCACCACGGTCTACAGCCTTGTAGTTCAAGTTGACAACATCCTCACCCTTCTTGCCGTAAGACTTCACGATGAACTTCTTCATCTGCTCCACAGCGAGATCTACAGGAATAACGCCTGT
>CAKPTK010000079.1 GCA_934190685.1 uncultured Prevotella sp. | reverse complement strand
GCTCAGACCGTCGCTGATGTCCATCATCGCTGTAGGGTGCACTCCGGCTTCCTTCAGTTTCTCGATGATGTCACCCCGTGCTTCCGGCTTGAGCTGGCGATCGAGCAAGTATTCCTTTCCGGCAAAGTCAGGCTGGAAATTCTTGAGCTCCTCAAGTGCTCGGCTGTCCTTCTTCTTGCGGGCTTCTTCCACTTGCTGATAGTAGACTGACTTTTCCCGTTCGAGCAGTTGCAATCCCATGTATGCCGCACCCAGATCTCCGCTCACGCAGATGAGATCCGTGTCGTGAGCGCCAGACCGATAGACGATGTCCTCTTTCCGAGCTTCGCCGATGACCGTGATGCTGATGGCAAGGCCGGTGAAGGAAGAGGTGGTGTCGCCGCCCACAATGTCTATATTCCACTTGTCGCAGGCCATTTGCAGTCCACTGTAGAATTGTTCCACATCCTCCACTGTGAACCGCTTGCTCAAGGCAAGACTCACGGTCATCTGCCGTGGGGTGCCGTTCATGGCGAAGATGTCGCTGATGTTGACCATCGCCGACTTGTAGCCCAAGTGCTGCATGTCGATATAGGTGAGGTCGAAGTGTACGCCTTCCATGAGCATGTCTGTGCTGATGAGCACCTCTTTGTCTGGATAATGCATCACGGCGCAATCGTCGCCGATGCCCTTGACGGTGGATTCGTTCTTGGGTTTTATGTTTTTGGAGAGTCGGTCGATAAGGCCGAACTCTCCAATTTTACTGATGTCCATTTATTCGTTGTTAATATAATAAGGTATTAGCTGCGGTTGATCATTTCTCTCATGATTTCCGTCATCAGAGGCTGAGCCTTGTTGGCAGCCACCTGCACCTCCTCATGGCTCACTTCCACAGGTGTATCTTCGAGGCCCAGGTCGGTGATGATGCTGATGCCGAAGGTCTTGATGCCGCAATGGTGGGCGACAATCACCTCGGGCACGGTGCTCATGCCGACAGCGTCGGCTCCCATGCGGTGATACATCTTGTATTCGGCAGGTGTCTCGAAGGTCGGGCCTTGCACGCCCATATACACACCATGAACGACCCGGATGCCCTTTTCCTCGGCAATCTTGTCGGCCTCGGCGATGAGGACGTGGTCGTAGGTCTCGTGCATGTCGGGGAAGCGGGGACCCGTCGGGAAATTCTTGCCGCGGAGCGGATGCTCGGGAAAGAAGTTGATGTGGTCGGTGATAATCATCAGGTCACCGATTTTGAAGTCGGGATTCATGCCGCCGGAAGCGTTGGACACGAAGAGTGTCTGGATGCCCAGTTCGTACATCACGCGGATGGGGAAAGTCACCTCCTTCATGGAGTAGCCCTCGTAATAGTGGAAGCGTCCTTCCATCGCCATGATGTCCTTGTTGCCCAGTTTGCCGAAAATCAGTTTTCCTGCGTGACCCTCGACTGTGGATACAGGGAAGTTGGGAATGTCCTTGTAGGAGAATTCGTAACTATCTGTTATTTCTGAAGCTAATTGTCCCAGGCCGGTTCCCAGAATGATGGCTGTCTTTGGACTTGTTGTCATCCTTTGTTTTAGCCAGGATGCTGTTTCTTGAATTTTTTCGTACATAGTCTATGATTTTATTGTTGAAGTCTTGTTCTTGTCCCAATGCGAATTTTATTTCGACGGGCAATGCGTATAGATGTCGTTTCACCTCGTCGCTCAGCCCGTTGAGTGGAAGCAGACGGGTGGCGTCTTTTTCCGTAGTGACAATCAGCCGTCCTTCCGGCATGGAGGCGAATGTCTCGTTGATGGTGCGTATGTCCCTGGCAGAGAATTGGTGATGGTCGCTGAAGGTCAGCGGTGTGATGTCGCTGCAGTGGGGCTTCAGGTCTATCATCATCTGCCGCGGGGAGGCGATGCCGGTGAGCAGGAGGATATGGTTGCGGGCGCTGAGCGTGTCGAGAGGCATGTCGTCGCCGCCAAAGATGGGGTGCAACGCACCATATTCCAAGGTAGTGAAGAAGAGCGACTGGTAGGGGTAGAGGTTCAAGGCTTTGGTGAGTACCCTGTATTCCATGGGTTTCAAGTCTTGGGGGCATTTGGTGACAATTACGATGTCCGCTCTTGATTTTCCCTCTTTGGGCTCGCGCAACCTGCCTGCGGGCAAAAGTTTGTCATAGATGATGAGTCTATGGTAGTCGATGAGCAGGATGTTGATGCCCGGCTTCACATAGCGGTGCTGGTAGGCGTCGTCGAGCAACACGACATCTACGTCGGGGGCGGCAATCTTGTGGGTGAACTGTTCGATGCCATGCCGGCGGTTTTTGTCCACGGCCACATAGATGTCGGGATATTTCATGTGCATCTGATACGGCTCGTCGCCCAAGTCGGTCATGCGGCTGTCGGCGTCGGCAAGCACGAATCCATGCGACTTGCGCTTGTATCCCCGGCTGAGCACAGCCACCTTGGTCTTGTCCTTGAGCAGCCGGATCAGATACTCCACATGGGGCGTCTTTCCGGTGCCGCCGACCGTGATGTTGCCCACCGAGATGACGGGCATGTCGAAACTTGTGCTTTTCAGGATGCCGAGCTCGAAGAGTTGGTTTCTCAGTCCCACCCCCAAGCCGTAGAGCCAACTAAGCGGTGTGAGCCATTCGTTTATCTTGATAAAATCCCCTTCCATAGTCTGCGCTCTTTTGTTGGATGATTATCTCACATTGATGTTGAAAGGAATGCGTGCTTGTATCGCCTCGGTGCGGTTGATGCGCTTGAGCAGCATGAACGTGTCGTAATAGTCTCCCATTGTGGCACGCATCTGCTCGTCGAGGTAGTTGCTGCCCATCAGCTTGCTGGTGAGGTTGTCAAGCCAGTCCACCTTGCCCGGATAATCTTGCGTGTAGTAATCTTTCGTCTTGGCGAGCGAGGCGGCCTTTCTGACAGCCACGTCGAGTCCGCCGAGCTGGTCGACCAGTCCAATCTTGACGGCGTCTTGTCCGAGCCACACTCTTCCTTGCGCCACACGCTCCACTTGTCCGTCTGTCAGACGGCGTCCTTCAGCCACCCTGCTTCTGAAGAGTCGGTAGCCCCGGTCGATGTATTGGTTGAGATAAGACATCTCCTCTTCGTTGAACGGGCGCGCCAAGGTGCCGAAGCCTGCGTTGCGGTTGGTCTTCACCTCGTCAAACTTCACGCCTAATTTTTCCGTCAGCAGACCGCTCATGTCAGGGAACATACCGAAAATGCCGATGCTGCCGGTCAGCGTGGTCGGTTCTGCCACAATCCAGTTGGCGATGCTGCTGATGTAATAGCCGCCAGAGGCTGTCATGCCGCCCATGGAGACAACCAGGGGCTTGCGCGTCTTGAGCAGTTGGAGCGAGTGCCATATCTGTTCTGAGGCATAGGCACTTCCTCCGCCCGTGTTGATGCGGAGCACCACGGCCTTTACGTTGTCGTCATTCATGAGCCTTTCGATATCCTTGCACACCACTTGCGCGTCAATCACATTGCCGTTTGCCGTGATGCCTCCTCCAAGGTTGCCGCTCACCACTTCGCCCACGGCATAGTAGACGGCAATCTCGTCTTCTCCTTGATTTGTCGGGTCGCCAAGAGTGGCCATGTCGTCCACCGTCACTTGGTTGACATCCTCGCTCGGGTCCATTTTCAACTGGCGTTTCACTTCCTCCTTCACCTCGTCGGTGTAGAGCAGTCGGTCCACCATCTTGTTCTTGACATATTCTTTTGGGGCGGCGAAGGTAATCAGACTGTCGGCATAGGCATTGAGCTTGACAGTGCTGATGCCTCGGCTTGCCGACACTTCCTTCACCACGTTCTGCCAGATACCGTTGATATACACTTGCACCTGTTCCCTGTTGGCGTCGCTCATGTGGTCTGCCGTATACATCTCAGGCATACTCTTGTAGGTGCCCACTTTGGCGAGTTGCACCTTCACGCCCACTTTTGCCAACAAGTCTTTCAAAAAGTAGGGTTGTGCGGCGATACCGTGCCAGTCTATCTGTCCTTGGGGATTGAGATACAACTTGTCGGCAACAGAGGAAATGTAGTATGTGCCCTGTGTGTAGGTGTCGCCATAGGCGATAATCCATTTCTTGCTTTTCTTGAAATCCAGCAAGGCGTTGCGAAGTGCCTGCATGGAGGCATAGGAGTCGGGACTGAACATGCCAGCCTCGATATAGATGCCTCTGATCTTGTCGTTGACTTTGGCTTTCTTCACGGCGCTGATCATGTCGTCCAATCCTGTGGTGGTTCCAGTTTCTCCCAGAAGAGAACTCAAGGTGTTGTCGTCACTGCGCTCTTCCATCACACCCGAAAGGTTGAGGACCAGCACAGAGTTGTCTTTCACTTCCGTGGTTGTGTTCATCGAGGCAAGCATGCCGACAAGGGCAATCATGGCAAATCCGCCCATGATGATGGCGCAGATAAAAATGCCGACAATCGTGGCCAATGTGTATTTGAGAAAATCTTTCATAATATCCTGTATGATTACAATAGGTGCAAATATACGATATAAAAAAGAAAAAGCAAAGGAAAAACCGCTTAACTTTTTGTTTTTCCTCTGCTTTATGCTTTTTCTGTGTGTTTGTAAGTCGGACAGTGCCCGCTATTGGAGTATCATGGCGAGTAGCGGAATGCTGATGACGGAAAGCAGGGTCGACCAAAACGTGCCTTGTGACATGACCGTCTCGTCCTTTCCGTATTTCAGACAGAACATGGTGCCGAACGAGGCGACGGGCATGCCCACCAGCACAGCGTTGATGCCAGCCACCGTAGGATTGACACCAACCAGTCTGCCGAGGTATAGCACGCTGACCGGAACGAGAAACAGCCGGATGGCACACAATACATAGGTTCCCACGCTGCCCATCATGCGTCGTATCGGAATGCCGGCGATGCTCGAGCCGATGACCAGTAGGGCGGCGGGCACCGTCATGTTGCCCAACAGGGTGAAGGGCTGGCTGATGAAGGTCGGGGCTTTCCAAGCGGTGGCGACGATGAGAATGCTGATGTAGGTGGCGATCATCGGGGAGGAGTAGAGTAGGGACCAGTTGAACTTCCCGGCTTTTGTTCCCGTGACAAAGAGCACACCCCAGATGAAGATGCTGATGGTGTTGGGCACGTTGAGGATGCAGGCATAAAACACGGAACTGCTTCCGAAGATGGCGGTGATGATGGGGTAGCCGATGAAGCCCACGTTGGCATAGGCTATCATAAAACTATACATGCCCCGGTCTTCTTTTTTTACGGGCATCAGTCTTGGCAGAAAGGATGCCACCGCTATCAGAAACACGTAGGTGAGCGTGCCGACAATCAGTAGTGGAATGATGAGGCTGCGGTCGGGCATGGTGTCACCCATGGTGGAGGAGATAATCAGGCATGGGCATGAAATCTGGATGACGAAGTTGGAGAGTTTGCGGTCAAAGTCTCCGCCCATGATTTTGCATTTGTGTGCGATGAATCCTGCTATCACAATGATGAATAGCACGACCATCTGTGTCGTGATGGCTTCTATATTCATATCTTTGCGTTGCTAATCGGGTGCAAAGATAGTGCAAACGTGTGGAATAAAAAACGAAATTGTTTGTTTTTTATTCCCGAGTGCCATCTTGTCTTATTCGAAAATAGCGCAAACGAGTGCCCACATCATCACTCCAAATCTTGAAAGATCCTAATTTATGTTTGGTTATACTCTCGTTGACGAGGAAGTACAAAGACAAGATGAATGTTATTGTGTGTTAAATTTTGTGCGTTTTATGGCAAAATGTTTGTTTGCTTGTGCTGTTTAAATTAATTTTGTCATCAAAACAATATAATCTGTGTAAATCTGATTGTATAATTAAATATTACACCTATGAGTAAATTGAATTTTTATTTCGGATTAGTGTTAGTCACTTTGATGATGTATGGCGTTTCTGTGAAAGCGGAAACCTCAATGGTTTCAAATTCGGTAACAGTAAATACTGCGTCTAATAGTGGCAGTTCAGCTCAGACTCCAGTGAAGTTTATTTCTGGAACACCAGTAGTAAAAGGGCATAGTTATACGGGGTGGGCTGCTGTAACAGTTCGATTGAAAAATGGAAACAGTTATGTGGAACATTTTTAATAATAGATTATGGACTTGTAAAAAAGTGTATAAGAGTTGGAAGCCTTGGTACCATAGAATATGATTCGGAATGTGAATTTTTGGAATATGACATTGATGCTGCTTATTATGTTTCAAGGTTTCTTGGTGGAGATGATGTCGCATATATATTAGTTGAATTAGCTGTTAAACAAGTAAGATGAAACATCTTTTTACATTTTTGATTGCGCCATTTGCTGTTTGTAGTGTAGCGCAAGCGCAACCTGCGGGTAATAAGGCTTTGTTGGTTGTGGAATATTCTGAGTTGTTTGTCGCAAATAGTGGTTGGTCTCGTCCGTGTGATGAAATAGGTCAGTTGCTGTATGTGGGTGAAAAATGTTCTCAGTTTCATCAAATTACTTCTCGTGCCCACAGACTTTGGTCAGTAGGTGAGGTGAAAAAATTATCTGATGGCATACATGATATTTTTCAGGGTATCCCCGAAGGACAAATGACGTGCAAGGATGCTGTGTCGTCAAATCGGTTTTATTATATTGAACCATTGCCAACGTTTGACTGGCAGATACTTGATGCGGATTCTGTCGTTTGCGGCTATGAATGTCAGAAGGCACGTACGACTTTTCGTGGTAGAACTTGGACCGTGTGGTTTTCTGTGGATTTGCCTTACTCGTTTGGTCCATGGAAACTTGGAGGGCTTCCCGGTCTTATCCTGAAGGCTATAGACGACAAGAAACAGTATGCTTTTGAAGCGATAGAAATAAAGAAGGGCGACGGAAAGACAATCAAGGTGAGTACAGCCGGTTCGAAGAAAAGTTCCGCTGAACAGGTTTATAAGGAGATTATGCTTCGGGCGAAAAATCCGACAAAATATGAGATAGAGTCGAGGAGCCTTTCTAATTTTACTGAGGAAGATGGAAAAAACTACTATGCTGATGATTCGTACACAGCATATCCTATTGAATATTTTGATGAAAAAAAAGAATAACCGCAGATTGTAGTGCTTGGATATGGAATGAGGCTTGCCATCATGTTGTGGCTATGCGGACTTGGATTTTCACTCCATCAAGTGCTTTGAAGAGAAAACATGATGAAACATTTTTGGCTGATTTTATTCTTGTTGGGCTTATGTGCACCGCTGTCGGCTCAAACTTCGTTTACAGGAACTGTTGTTAATGAAGCTGGGAAAACGTTGCCTTCAGTTTCTGTCATGCTTCTGGATGCAAAGGGCAGGATCATCAAGTTTGCCAAAACGGACAAGCAGGGATGCTTTACGCTCGCCGCCCCAGAAGGCAAGGAAACAGTGAATTTGTCTTTTGCTTGTGTGGGCTTCGCAAGATTCAATTTGCCTGTCGGCAAGTTCAAGCAAGGAATGAAAGTCACTTTGGAAGAGAAAGTCCAGGAAATTCGAGAGGTTACCGTAACCCCGAAGGATTACCAGGTAAAAGGAGATACCATTTCTTATTCCGTTTTGGGACTTCGGCAAAAGCAAGACAGGACAATAGAAGACGTTATTTCAAGAATTCCGGGTGTCAAGGTAGACGTGTCTGGGGTGATTTCTTATCAGAACATTCCGATTAACCGCTTCTATGTGGACGGTAAGAATTCGATGGGTGGCAACTATGCACTCTTGAGTAAGAACCTTTCTGCCAATAAGGTAGACAGTGTGCAACTCTTGCGAAATCATCAGCCCATCAAATCTTTGAGGGGAAAACAATTCAGCGAGGCGGCTGCCATAAACATAGTGCTGGACGAAAACGCCAAAAACGTCTGGACGGGAACTGCGGAAGTTGGTAGCGGCGCATCTTTGCAAAAACCGACAAAATGGACGCGTAAAGCACGGCTTGTGGAAATGTTCCTGAACAAGAATATACAGTTGATTGCGCTTTATAAGCATAATAATGTAGGAGAGGACAACCTTAGTGAATTGGGCGGATCGGGTTTTGACTTTTCTGATATGGGAATCTTGCAAAACATTAATCCTGTAGGTGTGGGGCGTCTCGGCTTCAACAACAGCCACGTGATGGCGGTCAATGCCTTTAGAGCATTGGACGACACCAAGGACTTGCGGGCTCGGTTTTCCGGTTTCTGGGATAAATCAACGTCTGCGGATTATAGCGAATATACTTATTTGGATGACGTGAATAATTCCCGAATAATTCAGAAACAGAGGTCTGCGTCTTATAAAAGTGAATGGAGGGGAAATGTTGACTATATGCAGAATTCCAACAAGTTCTTCATGAATGATGTCTTGAGCGGAGTGCTCGCTTTTGATCATTCCCATTCTTCTACAATTCTGAACGGTAGAACTGTGCGGGAAAATGTCCGTCCACATAAACAAGGTATATCGAATTCTTTTTCCCTTAATTCATCACCGGGCAAAAATTCATTGTCGCTATGGTCGACAATGAACTATACCCGTATGCCGGGTACTCTCCTCCTTTATAATGGAACTAATGAAGCGCTGAACATCTATTCATACACGATGAATAACGAAGTGCGTCGGCAGACGTTCTTGGGCAAGGGCTTGAGCTTGTACTCGCTGTTGAAGCATGGCGTTGAATATAAACGTGAATTCGTGAACTATAATGACACCACTCAATGGACTCGCTTTCGTAAGAACAATGTGGATATCTGTGCCAATCTGGAATATTCTGACGGAAAATTCAACATGTCTTTAAGCAACAAATTGTCATGGATTTATGCCTCATACGATTGGGACAAGGATATTCGATGGCAATATAGTCCGGCTGTCAACTGCCGTTGGCGTTTGATGGCTTATGGAAATTTTGCGGCTAATTATTCGCACAGTTTCAGCCAAAGCGGATTTTACAAATTGAATCCGTTGCGTATCTATACGTCTTATAATACAGCATCCTCCGGAACAGGTACCTTCGAAAACTGTCCAGGTGACAATGTGTCAGTTTCCTATGATTATTCTCTTCCAGGATACGGGCTGTCCTATGGAGTCCGTTATTTATATAATCAAAATCGTTTCAAGCATCTCTACGAAAGTAGACTGTATGAAGGTATCTATATACGGGAAAATGTCAGCCAAGACAGCAAATCGACCAATCAGTCGGTTTCCGGACGCATCCAATATTTGATGAGGCCATTGAAAACGAAACTTCTCATGCATGTGTCTTATTCTTTCTCGGACTTTGACGTGATGCGAAACAGCCTGAAGATGCGCAGTGGCAACCAGTCTTTGAACTTGACCTTGTCTCTTAATATGCGTCCCTGTAAATGGTTTTACTTCGAGGAGTCTTCTTCTTATTCGCAAAGCAAGCAGCGGTCGGTGGTGGAAGGACAGTCGAATCCTACTTACCGTAGTTTCTACCACACGCTCAACCTCTTCTTCCAACCGGGAAACTGGCAGTTGAAGATGACCAATGAGTGCAGTCACAGTAAGGATGGGTCGGTGAACTTTAACATTTACTCAGAAGCACAACTCTCTTATAAGACCAAGGTGTATGAATTGCTGGTTACCTGCAAGAATCTCTGGGGCGAGAACAAACGGGAATACAAAAGTTTTTCCGCTTTGGGCAGCTCTTATTCCGTCACGGAATACCGCCCTCGGGAAATCATGGCTTCTGTCGTATTCTCCATATAATAAGAGGACAAGACGAGACCCGGTGATGGATATGAAATCCTTGCCGGGTCTCGTCTTGTCTTATTTGTTGTTCTGCTCTTTCAGCAAGTCGCGTATTTCGGTGAGAAGTTGCTCCTCCTTGGATGGAGCGGGAGGTGTTTCGGGCTTTGGCTCTTCCGCTTTCTTGCGCGCCAACTTGTTGATGCCTTTGACGAGGAGGAACACGCAGAAGGCGATGATGACGAAATCGATGATGGTCTGGATGAAACTACCGTAGTTGATGGTGGCCGGCTGCATCTTCTCCAATCCTGCTATGTCTACGGCAGGCAAGGTGAACTTCAGGTCAGAGAAGTTGACGCCACCAATGAGCCATCCGATAGGCGGCATGATGATGTCGTTGACAATGGAAGAAACAATTTTGCCGAATGCGCCGCCGATAATCACACCGACAGCCATGTCCACAGCGTTGCCCTTGACGGCAAACTGCTTGAACTCGTTGATGAATTTACCCATGTTCGTAATATTTAGATTATTTAATACTCTTTTCGACTGCAAAATTAGAAAAAAAATTGTATCTTTGCGCCCGAAACAAAGAAAAAGTGCGGTCGGCTTTCTCCTTTTTATGTGACGGCATGACGGAAGAGGCCGATGGTATCACACGAATAAAAGTAGTTATATATTTTAAACCTTTAAAATAACAAACAAATGATTAAGATTGGTATTAACGGATTTGGTCGTATCGGCCGTTTCGTATTCCGTTCTACAGTTGAACCTGAGAACGCTAAGGAAGTACAGGTAGTAGCTATCAATGACTTGTGCCCAGTAGACTACATGGCTTACATGCTGAAGTATGACACTATGCACGGCAAATTCGACGGCACTATCGAGGCTGACGTTGAAAAGAGCGAGCTCATCGTAAACGGCAACCACATCCGTGTAACTGCCGAGCGCGATCCTGAGAACTTGAAGTGGGATGAGGTTGGTGCTGAGTACGTAGTTGAGTCTACAGGTCTCTTCCTCGCTTACG
>CAKPTK010000078.1 GCA_934190685.1 uncultured Prevotella sp. | reverse complement strand
TTGGCGCAGGAGCAGTCGTTTCTTTTCACCAACATCTGCCCACAAAACGGAGGTCTGAATCGAGGTGACTGGAACGAGATGGAGAATCAGTGCCGCCGATGGGCAAAACGCTATGGCGACATCTATATCGTGGCAGGCCCTATATTCTACAAAGGCAAGCACAAGACCATAGGACAGCACAAGGTGGTTGTGCCTGACGCATTCTTCAAGGTGGTGCTCTGTATGCAGGGCACCCCCAAGGCTATCGCTTTTATTTATAAGAATGTGGAGGGAAACCGCCCGAAAGACTCCTATGTCAATTCTGTTGACGATGTGGAACGCATCACTGGCATCGATTTCTTTCCTGCGTTGCCTGACGATGTGGAGCAACGAGTTGAGTCGCAGCACTGTCTGTCGGATTGGCAATAGTGTTTCTCTACCATCGCTTTCAGGTGTTGTTACTTTTCAAAAAAAATATAAAAAGAAATGAGTCTGTACGCTATTGTGTAATTTTTATACTACCTTTAAAGTCCGTAATCAAACGAATGCCATTATGAGAAAATCAATCAGCACCGTGGCCACTGTGCTTTTGCTCTCTTCCGTTACCCCATTGTCCGCAGGAAACGGAGACTTTACTACACTTGCCACGAACATCGGGAAATTCAATTCCTTCCTCCCTCAGGAGAAAATATACATCCATTTTGACAACACTTCTTACTATCAGGGAGAAAAAATGTGGTTTAAGTGTTATGTGATGAGAAGCGACTCAGGCAAGGCTACAGATGTGAGTCGGGTACTCTATGTGGAATTGCTTGACGCAAGTGGAAATGTCATTGACACGCAGAAGTTGCAGGTAGACCAAGGACAGGCCTCTGGTGTGTTTGATTTGCGGAATGTGCTTGCTGGCGGATTCTATGAGGTGAGAGCCTATACCCGATATATGCTCAACTGGGACAGTAGTTGGATTTTTTCACGTGTTTTCCCTGTCTTCAATGCCCCGGAACACGAGGGCGACTATTCCAAGGCCGACTTTGAAAAGGTGGTGTGGAAGCAGCGTGACGCCGCAACCAATGAGACTGAAGCCAAGACACTGACATCGGAAGGCCTCTCGTTCTATCCAGAGGGTGGTCATCTTGTGGCTGGCGTCAGCGGTAGGGTGGCTTTCGAGGCAAGAACCAAAAACGGTATGCCTGCCGATGCTACAGGTGAACTGATGGCCAACGGTGCGGTGGTGTGTAAGGTCAAGACCCAGTATGAGGGTAGGGGTGTATTCACTTTTACGCCTCAAGTCAACACTACCTACACTCTGCGCCTGACCTCCGACAACGGGAAAACGGTAGAGCAGAGCTTGCCGCAGGCTGAGACAGAGGGATGTGCCGTTAAATTGTTGCGTCAAGGCAACCAATGGCGGGCATTCCTCCACGTCACGCCGTCACTCTGTGCCGATTCCCTTGGAGTGATGCTGACAGCCCATGGCACATTGCGTCGTCTTGACGTGGTGAAGACTGCGGCTGACGGCACATGCTCAATGCTGTTGCCGGATACGGCAATCGTCGACGGCGTGAACCGGCTGAGTGTGGTCAACAGGGCAGGGCAGATACTTGCCGACCGCCTCTTTTTCAGCTATCCCAAGAGACCGGCCGAACCCATCAAGGTGAACATGGGTGAAAAATCGCTCATCCCTCAGGAAAACATAAACTTCCAGTTCCATGCCCAACCCTCGTCCACTTTCTCGGTGGCTATCCGTGACGCTGCCACGGAGAAAAGTGTGGCGGCTGACGACTGCGAGTCTTGGCTCTTGCTCACGGGAGAACTTCATGGATATGTGAACCATCCTTCCTATTATCTGGAAGCGGACGATGAGGAGCACCGCACAGCCGCCGACCTGCTGATGATGGTGCAGGGATGGCGTCGCTACGATCTTTCCCAAATGATGGGCAAGAAAAGGTTCACCATCAACTATCAGATAGAGAAATGTCTGAACATCATAGGCAAGTTGAAACCCACAAGCAAGAAATATTCTGTGGCCAACATGCCCTTGCGATTCCGCCTCTTCAACCAATCGGGACAGACACTCAGCGGAAACACCTCGTCGAATGCCAATGGCTACTACACGATGATGGTGCCAGCCTGTGCGGGAGAATGGACTATGTTTGTCAATACCGACAAGCACTACCGGGTGGGCATCGACCGCAATTTCTCACCTTCTCCCCGTTTTCTCTATCCCTTGGAGACCGTGCGTCCGACAGACATCACGGCTTCAACCACCGATTTCCAATACACCGACTCTGTGCCCACAATGGATTTCGACCGCCACAAGAGTATGACCGAACGCACACATACTCTGAAAAATGTGTTGGTGAAGAAACATTTCTGGGAGACAGGCATCGCTTGGGACAATGAGAGGGAAGGTCTGAAAAGTTCTTTTATCCACTATAATGTGGACAAGGAAGTGGACCAAATGCAAGACGAGTTTGAGACAACACCCATGTTCATAGAATGGCTGATGAAGAAAAACACCGATTTCGGTGGAACCTATTATGACGTGCTCTCGGAAGGCAACGATACCGTGACCTTCTTTGGCCGCTCGGTTGACGGAAAAACGGCTGATGAGGGAGGTATGGACTATATGTGTGATTTCTCTTACAAGAACAAGCCTGTGCTCTTTGTCTTGAACAACCGTCCTTTCTGTGTGACCAATTTGGGTAGGAGGGACATGGAAAGCGCGGAACTTCTGACCTCGCGCTCGATAGAGCATCTGCCCGTCATGCTTGAGGAAGCGAAGAGTGTCTATGTGACGGACAACGACGATACTTGGAAACGCTATGTCAATCCTTTCGGTATGAGCAGTATGGCGACAGTCTTTGTCTACACCCACAAGATGTTCACCAAGTGTCCCAAGGGGTTGCGCCGCACCACCTTCCAAGCCTATGACACAGGAGTGGAGTTCTACAATGTGCAGAAAGGCGACCTGCCAGCCAATGAGGACCATCGCCGCACCCTCTATTGGAATCCTTATGTGACGACCGATGAAAAAGGCAATGCTGCCGTCACCATGCTCAACACCCCGACCTGTCGTCAACTCATCATTTCCGCCGAGGCGATTACGCCTGATGGCAAGGCGATGAAAAACAAATAGTGACAACACAGGAAATCCCGGACAGGGCAACTCTTTGTCCGGGATTTCCTGTGTCCGCAAGGTTGCTTTCCTGTCCATTTAGGTTAAGATATTATAATTTTTAGTGGAGTTCTTTCCATAGTCTGCTGAAAACCACTATCTTTGCAGTTCCAAAATACATAACATAGAAAGGCTGAAAAGCGTGAAAATAAGAGAAGTGGTAAGTGCCCTTGAACGTTTCGCGCCTCTGCCCCTGCAAGAGAGCTATGACAATGCCGGCTTGCAGGTAGGATTGACAGAGGCGGATATTTCAGGGGCATTGTTGTGTCTTGACGTGACGGAACAGGTGGTGGACGAGGCTCTCCGTGAGGGCTGCAATCTCATCGTCTCCCACCATCCTCTCATCGTCCGTCCCCTTCGGCGCATTGCAGGAGAGAACGATGTGCAGCGCACAGTGGCAAAAGCTGTGCAAAAGAATATCTGTATCGTGTCAATGCATACCAATATGGACAATGCCCGAGACGGTGTAAACTTCAAGATAGCGGAAAAGATGGGGCTGCACGGTGTCGACTTTTTCACTCCCCGTCGAACAGTCGATGGTGTGGAGGGAGCAAGTGGCGTGATGGGCACCCTGCCTGAACCGTTGGCGGCAGACGACTTTGTGGTGCTGCTCAAGCGTGTGTTCGAGGTGGAATGTCTGCAGTGCAATCAACTGCTTCGGCGTCCCATCAGTCGTGTGGCACTCTGTGGCGGTGCCGGTTCGTTTCTTCTGGACGATGCCGTGGCGGCAGGAGCCGACGCTTTTGTGACTGGTGAGATGCACTACCACGAATACTTCGGCAGGGAACAGCAGATACAAATCGCTGTGATGGGCCACTACCAGAGTGAACAATTCACCAATGAAATATTCAAAACAATAATCGAGGAACGGTGTCCCGGCGTGCGTTGTCAATTGTCGCAGGTCAACACCAATCCCATCATTTATTTGTAAAACATAACTATGGTAAAGAAGAATCCTACAGAATTGTCAGTAGAAGAGAAACTGAAGACTCTTTATCAGTTGCAGACCACACTCTCTGCGATTGACGAGAAGCGTGCCGTGAGAGGCGAGTTGCCACTTGAAGTGCAAGACTTGGAGGACGAAATCCAGGGATTGAACACGCGTGTGAACAATATCTCAAACGAAATCCAGGAGTTCCAGGACGCTGTGAATCAGAAGAAACACGAGATTGAGGAAGCTCAGGCCAGTGTGGAGAGATACAAGAAGCAGCTCGATGACGTGAAGAACAATCGCGAGTATGACACGCTCACCAAGGAGATAGAGTTCCAAAACCTCGAAATCGAGCTCTGCAACAAGAAAATCAAGGAGGCTCTTGTCAAGGTGGAAGAGAAGAAGAAGGAACTCGTCAAAAGCGAGGAACTCATCGAAGACCGCAACAAGGCGCTGACAGAGAAGAAGGCGGAACTGGAGGAAATCATGCAGGAAACACGTGATGAAGAGGAGAAACTGAAGGTGAAGGCCAGTGAGCTTGAGACCAAAATCGAGCCTCGCCTGCTCACCAGTTTCCAGCGCATCCGCAAGAATGCCCGCAATGGTCTCGGCATCGTCTACGTGCAGCGTGATGCCTGTGGCGGTTGCTTCAACAAGATTCCACCACAGCGTCAGCTCGACATCAAGATGCACAAGAAGATTATCGTGTGCGAATATTGCGGACGTATCATGATAGACCCCGAGTTGGCAGGTGTGAAGGTGGATACTCCTGTAGAGGAGAAGCCTAAGCGCAAACGTGCCATCCGTAAGCGTGATGCTGAAGGAGAGGAATAATCCTCAGACCATGTGATGGGCTGCAGCCGGATAGGTTGGGGCCCTGTAGATAGAAAGACGTCCCCATGCGAAGCGCTTGCTTTGCATGGGGACGTCTGTGTTTCATATATTGGACTGTCTGGAGAGCCGGGGACTGTTAGAAGAGGAATATGTAATCAGGGGTGTAAAAAACGTAAAAGGTGTAATAAAGAAAGGAATAAAGAATAATGGAAGTTCTATTTTTTCCTTAATTTTGCAATCGGAAACATCAACAAAACCGAGATTATATATGGAATACGTAACATTGAACAATGGGGTGAAAATGCCCCAACTGGGCTATGGTGTCTATCAAGTGGACCCTAAAGAATGCGAACGCTGTGTGCTTGATGCCATCAGTTCTGGCTACAGACTCATTGACACGGCACAAGCCTATCACAACGAGGAAGGAGTAGGCAATGCAGTCAAGAAATGCGGCGTTCCCCGTGAAGACTTGTTTATCGTTACCAAGATATGGATTTGCAATGCTGGTGAGGAGAAAGCTTATGAATCTATCTTGGAGAGTCTCAGGAAACTACAGATGGATTACATGAAGAAAGATGTTTGTCAGATTATGTCGTGGGGACCTTTCGCTGAAGGGAAAAACGATTTCTTTACCAATCCTACGCTGAAGAGTGTCGGTGAAGCACATGGCAAATCTGTGGCACAAGTGGCTCTGCGCTATCTGTTGCAGCGTGGCGTGGTGGTGATTCCCAAGAGCACACACCGTGAGCGCATGGAGCAGAACATAGATGTTTTTGACTTCACGCTCAACGATGCGGAAATGCAAAGAATTGCTGATCTCGACATGAAACACAGTCTCTTCTTCTCTCACTATGAACCGGCTATGGTTGAGCAGTTTATGGTTTGGGAGCACAATGTGTGATGGATGAGAAGTTTTAGTAAGTCTTTTGTCGGGCAGAACAGGCTTTGCCCAAGATGGTCCAAGGCAGTGGGCAATGGATGCCCAGGCGGTGGGCAACCGATGCCCAGGCAGATGTACTAATTTTGGGCAAGCGAGAAACAAAAGGGTAATTAGTTTTTGTATCAGAGAAAGTGGCAAGCCCAATATATAAAAATCCCATGCCGAATTTGAGGCATGGGATTTTTTGTAATGTGTATTATTGTGGAATGTGAGTCTGCAAACGTGTCAGAACTGGAAGTAGATGAAGGGCTGGATGCCGCTGCTCTTCACTTGGATGACCATGTAGATGACGGCGGTGATAAGCAGGGCACATACCACAACGTTGGTCTTGCTGATGGCACGGATGAGTCCGTTCTGCCAACTGTCTGGCAGATAGTGGCTCACGTAGCCGAATGCCATGAGCATAAAGATGTATTTGTAGCCATCGAGCACTTGGAACAGCAGTTCTGGATGGAAATCCGTGAAGATTTGCTGGAGCATCAGCCAACTTCCGGCAAAGGTGGAGTTGCGGAAGAAAATCCAAGCGAGACACACGAAGTGGAACGTCAAGAAAATGGCCGCCCACTTGCGCCAGCCTGTCGGTTCATAGTGCTTGTCGTGGTGCAGGATTTCCTGACTGAAATACTTGTGCAGGGCAAGGGCGGCGCCGTGCATTCCTCCCCAAAAAACGAAGTTGAGGCTCGCGCCGTGCCACAGTCCGCCGAGGAGCATCGTGATGATGAGGTTCACGTATTGGCGGCACTTGCCTTTGCGGTTGCCTCCGAGCGAGATGTAGATGTAGTCGCGAATCCATGTGGAGAGCGAGATGTGCCAACGACGCCAGAAGTCGGTGATGCTCGTACTGCGGTAAGGGGCGTTGAAGTTGATGGGGAAGTGGAAACCCAGCAGCAGTGCGATGCCGATGGCCATGTCGCTGTAGCCGCTGAAATCGCAATAGATTTGCATGGCGTAGCCATATACACCGAGCAGATTCTCGAGTCCTGAATAGAGATTGGGGTTGTCGAAGATGCGGTCGACAAAGTTGAGCGAGATATAGTCGCTGATGACGGCCTTCTTGAACAGTCCGATGATGATGAAGTATACACCCTGGGCGAACATCATGCGTGTGATGCGCAAAGGCTTGCTGATTTGTGGGGCGAAATCACTCGCACGGACGATAGGGCCGGCGACGAGCTGCGGGAAGAACGACACGTAGAAAGCATATTGGAGCAGATTGGGCAGCGGTTTCAAACTGCCGCGATACACGTCGATGGTGTAGCTCATGCTTTGGAAAGTGAAGAAGCTGATACCTACAGGCAGGAAGATGTCCCAGGGCTGGAAGTTGTGACCGAACATCTGGGCAATCATGCCTGCGAAGAAATTGGTGTATTTAAAATAGCCGAGCAGTCCGAGGTCAATCAGAAGACTGAGCGTGACGAGCCGTTTGCTGAGCGTGCGGTTGTCGCGGTTGCGGTCGATGGCACGTGCGATGTAGAAGTCGGACGCGGTGACCACGGCGAGCAGGAAGAAATACATGCCGCTGCTCTTGTAATAGAAGTAATAGGAAAAGAGAGTCACGAAGAGCAGGCGGGCATTGAACCGCTTCTGCAGGAGCATGTAGACAAACGAGAATCCCAGGAACAACAGCAGAAAAGTTCCGCTGCTGAAAATCATGGGTTCTTGAGGATTGTAGCTGAGGGTGTGGATGAGGTTTGTGAGGATATCACTGTTTGCGTTCATCGTTCTATCGTGTTCTTAGAGTCAATTGTATTCTTCATATCCAGCCATGAGCGACTTGAAGAAGGCGGTGGCTACCACCTTACCACCCCCATATGACAGGTGGGTGTAGTCTTTGTTGGCCATGTTGCGGTCCACGAGTTTCTTCATGCTGCCTTTTCCGCCCATGGCCTTGTAGAGGTCGAAGAAGGCTGCGCCTGTTTGCGAGGCCATCAATTTCTGGTAGGCACCGAGTTCCTCCACACCGCGCATGGTGGTGATGCCCGAAGCGGTGCGCTCGTCCCGGTCAGGCACGCTGACCACGAGGATGCTGGCATGTGGATAAGCTTGTCTCATCAGTTCCACCACCTTTTTCATGCGGTTGGCATAGTTCTTGTAAATGGCGGAAGTATTGCGGCTGTTCACCACGTTAAGTCCGAAATGGAGGATGATGAGGTCATAGGGACGGAGCTTGGCAAACTCTTTCATCGTGTGCAGGGGAATGTTGGCGAGGGTGAAACCGGCGGAGCCACGCATACTGAAGTTGTCGAGCGTCACACCTTGGCGGCCTTCGAGGGCGATGCCATAGGCAAGCGTGCCGGAGCTGACACTGCGGAACTGGTATTTGATGCTGCTCATGTTGCCGACCGTTTCGTGTTGTTGCACCTCGCTGGAGCCGGAAATGGCGGAAGTCTCGGCGGCACCTCCATTGACAGAGGTCAGAAGATTGAATCCACCGTTGGTTCTGAAATAGATTTGGGCACTGGTCCAAGTGGCGGTGAGTGGCTTGTATTTCGTTCCCTTGTTGGTCACTTGTGCCCCTTCACTCACGTTGGTGTAGCGTTGGCTGATGCCTTCAAGTGCATGGTTGTAGGGCTTTTTCACCACCTCGTGCTCGGTCAGTCCACTGAATTGCTGCGAGATGGTGCGGCGGTTTTTGATAAAGGTATTCCCGCAGTCCACCCAACCTGGTCCGACGCCGCCGAATTTCTGTTGCAGCATTTCCCGCAAGTCACAGGTGAGGATATCGCCCTCGATGAACGAGTCGCCATAGTAGGCGATGCGCACGGGGCGGTTGAGATGCTTGCGGTTTTTCAGGGCGGCATAGAAATGGTTCATTTCAGGGGCTGTGGAACCGTAGTCGTCAATCTCGGTCACGCCTGGATGTGGCTTTTTCACCTTCGGCTTTTGCGGAGTGGAACTAGAAGCCTGTGCCACGCGCTTGGGCGGTATGGGTTTGGGGATGATGTCTGTTTCCTTGGTCTCTTGGGGCTTGATCACCTCGCTCAGAATGTTGACGGGGCGCAGCTCTGTACCGCTCACGGTGATGGTGGGCAGCAGGTGCATGAACAGCAGCAGAGACGTGATGATGGCGACCAATGTAAAGGTACGTGCTGAATTGTTCATTGTTTACGTGTAAGTTTTAAAAATGTATTATCCTGTGTCAAATAGTTTGTCTGATGCCTCGGGCTTTATAGATGCGTTCCTTGGCTTCGTTGATTTCTTGGAATTTCTTTTCCGCCGCTTTCCTCACCTCTTCTCCGAGAGTGGCGACGCGGTCGGGGTGGTGCTTGAGCGCCATCTTACGGTAGGCGGCTTTCACCTCTTCGTCTGTGGCGGAGGAGGAAATTTCAAGCACCTTGTAGGCGGATGCCAAGTCCTCATGGTCCAAGTTGAAGATGGAATCCACCTCTTGCGGACTCAACTGCATGGCGTTGGCTATTTGCCTGATGGCATCCATTTCCTCGTCGCTTACGTATCCGTCGGCTTGTGCGATCATGGCGAGGAAGTTGAGCAACTGCAGCCGTTGGCTGTAGTCCATGTTGTGGGCAATCTGCTGACCGCTTTGCATCACGGCGTTTCTGAAAGCTCCCGGTTGGCGTGCGTCCATCTTCTTCTGTTCCTCAAAGATTTTGAGTAATATCTCATTGCCTTGCTGTTCGGCTGCAAGGCCGAAATTGTTGCGCAGAAATCTTCTTACGCACTCCATTTCCGAGTGCATGATTCTTCCGTCTGCCTTGATTACATAGGCGGCGAGCACAAGAAGAGAGAAGAAGAATGAGTTTCGCTGCCCTTCGGTTTCACGGTACTGGTTGTTGAACACGTCATTGTCAGGCGTGTTGACAGCGTCGAGCGCCTTGTCAAAAAGCGAACCGAGCACGATGCCGGCCAAAACTCCTAACGGACCTGCTGTGATGAATCCCAGGAATCCTCCAATCCATTTACCTAAAGCCATGTCTTGTATGTTTTGTTGAATATTATTACCTAATAAGTATCTTGTCTTTTGTCAAATATTATGATAGTCCGGAATGTCTTGCAGGAAGGCGTATGACTGGTGTTCGTAGTCCATCTTGCAGCAGTAGCTTTCCATGCCGTTGCTCACGATGAGATAGTCTACTTTCAAGAGCATGTTGTAGACAGAAATCTGGTCGAACACCTTTTGCGTGAGTTTGATGGAAGGGGCCTTGTATTCCATAATCATCCTTGGGCGAAGACGCTTGTCATAGAGCACGCTGTCTGCGCGCAAAATCTTGTCGCCCACCTGCAGTTTCACCTCGTTGGCAAGCAGCGAGACGGGGTAGTTCTTATGCTCAATCAAATAATGCACGAAGTGCTGCCTGACCCATTCTTCAGGAGTGAGCGCCACATATTTTCTTCGCAAAATGTCTAGAATCGTGGGCTTAAGCTGCGTTCCCGAAATTTTTATTGGATAACTTGGTAGGTTTAATCGATACATTTTTGTACTTTTGCATTTGGGATGCAAAGGTAGTGGAATTTGGAATAACGGCAAAATAAAAGCTTGATTTATTCTTTTCTACATCAGTCTTTTACACCTTATTATATATAAGGATAGACATAGGTCAAGTGAATGCCGTGATTTATAGCTTGTCACGGGCAACCCGAAAAGCCATGTTGTCATGGATTTTCGGCTACACCTTATTATGTAGATGGCAAGAAAAAGACTCCAAAACTTCGATATATCGGACGACCTATCGAGTTGCTTCCAAAAACGAGAATTATAGACGATTGATATGATGTACGACAAAAAGCAAACTGGCACCACGTATGCCTCTATCATGAAAGACTTGAAGGCGCAGAGGTTTTTGCCGATTTATATTCTGATGGGTGACGAACCCTACTACATTGACAAAATTTCCGACTATATCATCGAAAACGCACTGAAGCCGGAAGAGAAAGACTTCAACCTGTCCATCGTGTTCGGGTCGGACACAACAGCGAAGCAGGTGATTGACATGGCCCGCCGTTACCCAATGATGTCTGAAAGACAGGTGGTGGTGGTC
>CAKPTK010000077.1 GCA_934190685.1 uncultured Prevotella sp. | reverse complement strand
ATATTAATCTGTCCCTTGACTGGAGCGGAAAGACGCTGACCCTGGAGGTTGTAGATTTTCGTATTCTGAATCTTGTCAGCCTTGACAGAAGAAATACCAGTAGCTGTAGATGTGTAAAGACCGAAGTTGAGGGCATTGGTCTCATTTGTATACGAAGAAACACCAATTTTACCATCCTTGTCAACAGCAAATGAAGTAACATAATCTGTAACATCTATGTTCTCCAAAGTACCATTTGCGAGGTTTATAGCATAAAGATTAGAGGTGAGAAGCTTGTAAATGGAAGAATTAGGTTCATTTGCAGAGAATGCACCCACATAAATCTTTCCGTTTGAAACAACGGCAGAAGAAACACGCTCCACGTTATCATCTCCTTCGGCGAAACCAGAAAGGGTTGACCAGTTACTTGTAAATCCACTCTTCTTCACACTTGCCACAAACACGTCTGTATTACCCTCTGCGACCTTTTTATTGTCAAAGAGAGAAGAAGAGGTGGTAGTTCCGGTAACAATCAAATCGTCACCGCTTGCGAAAATGTCACTGACTGTATTTTCTCCATTACCGTCGGCAGACCAAGAATACGAACCAGTATAAAGGTTATAGTTCAACGAAAGATCGGAAAGATTCACATCTGCCAACACAATAGCCTTGCAGCCTCCATCATTGAGGGGAATACTAAGTTTCACCAAATCAGACTGACCTACTTGAATATTGCCATTGGCGGACCCGTTACCCTTAAAGGTTGAAGCAACATACAAATGACCATCAGCAATGGATGCGACAGAAGAGTTGACAGCACAGCCATAGTTAGAGGCATCGCTAAAGTCATTACCCTTGACTGTAAGGACGAAATCATTGACACCCAAGGTTTCAACATCAAGTTTGGCTACCGTCATTGATTGGGTTGAACAGGCAAACTGTGAACCATAATACTCATAAGCATAGTTACCGGAAATATTTGTCTTGGTTCCATCTGCCGAGGATAGTTTGTCCGTAAAGGTAAGAGCCACATACGGAGTAGTGCCGTCAAAAATAACTTTTACAGCGTTGCAATAAACGCTGTGGTCTTGTTGTCCATAATTCTGATACTTGGCGGCAACTTCCTCATTGATTGTAGGAACAATCGCATTAGCTGCCAGCACTTTTCCGTCTTTGTCATAGTGAGCGACAAAAGCAGAGCATTCATTGGAACCGTCTTTGGTGTATCCTGTAAGCGTCTTATCGCCGATTGTTACAGACGACTTGAAATTACCTGTTACGTATACACCACCAGCATTATCCGCTACAGCAGAAACGATGTGAACTCCCTCTATACTCTTTGACCATGAGGTTGTGCCAATCTTATTAATTGTAGCATTCATGCTCCATCCTGCAGCTCCATAGCCAGTAACTACACAGCAACCATCGGTGGTGGCAACGGTTGTATTCTCCATGCACTGCTGATACACGCCATTATAATATGACATAAAATAAGCAGCTCCGTCAATTTTTGTTTCTTCCCCATTGAGGGTCCAGTTGCCAAACTTAGAGTCAGCGAAAGTTGTCATTGCTGTCAACAGCAATGATGCCACTAAAGTAAATTTTTTCATAAACTTTTGAATTTAAAATTGATAATTCTCTCTTTATTTATTGAATAATAATCGTTATAAGAATGTTGTCGTTATCCTTACTTGAGAATCTCCAACAAGGGTTTCAAACGCACGTCGCTCGGACGAGGAGCATTGTAAGTGTGCAGATTTCCCTGTCGATCATAGATAAGGAAGAAGGGGATGCCCTTGACATTCAGGGCGTCGCAAAGTTTGTTATCCTTGTTGTTCAGGAGGTTGCCTTCCAAACCGAGTTGCTTCACCTTTCTCTTCCAAGCATCAACGCTGTTGTCTACTGAAACTGAAAGGAACACCACATCAGGATTCTGCAGTTCCTTTTCCAACTGCTTCAGATGGGGAATCTCCCGAATACACGGCACACACCAAGATGCCCAAAGATCAATATAGACATACTTGCCACGGAACTTGGCGAAGTCTACCTTGTTGCCTTGCAAGTCGTACAGTTCCACATCGGCAGGGAAAGGTTTGCCCGACACGGAAGCCCGACGGGCCTCAAACTCACGCACCCACTTCGGGTCGAGTTGGTATTTTTCCGTCAAAGACTTGAGTGTTTGCAGTCCTTCTTCAAATCCAGCGGAATAATTGAATGAGGACACATATTTCGACAACAAGGCGTTCTCCACATTGCGCTTCAAATCCTTGTTGACACAGCAACAGCTCAGAGTCTCCAACGCAGCGATCCGCTCACTCAGCGTCCCCTCGGGTATGGAAGCCAGCACCAAACGCGAAGAGGCATCAAAGGCTTGTGCGGAATGACAATTGAGACAACCACAGAGAGTCTTCACCTGCTGTCCCATGTCTAAGCCTAAGGTCTTGGCATCCTTGCCCGTGATGAAGCGGATGCTCTCAAGGTTCTCAAAGGCAGTAGTCGATGCCCACACCTTCATATATTCAGTGATGAGTGGAGAAGTCTTGTATTGATTGCAAAGAGCCGTAGCCTTGGGCACATAGCTTTCCACCAACAGACGGACGGAGTCTGCTGACAGTTGACGGCCCTTCATCCACAAGTCCTTGGCAATGGCGGTCACATGGTCATCAAAGGCCATCAAGGCCTTGCTGTCGTTGTTTACACCAGAAACCAGCATGCTCTTGTCCTTGAAGGAGAAAGAGAAGGTGGCCTTCCCCTTCTTGTCCATCAAGCAGAGCGGACGGATCATTTGACTCTGTCCAGCCACGCCCACCAATTTGTAGACATGATAGGGAGAGACGGGAACATTTACCTGAGCTTTGTTGCCGCTTATACGAGCGGTGTCAATGGTGTTCTTTCCCGATTGTCCGATGGACATGAGGAACAACTGGAGACCTTCAGGTGCCTTTCCTTTGAGTGTCGCTTCCACTGACAATCGTTGTGCTCCGGCTTGGAGCACAACGATTGTCAATAAAAGGATCAGCGAAAATATTTTCTTCATTATTGGATACTTGTTTTATAGAACAGTGACGACACCCGACCACAGCAATTCTTGTAGGCTTTCTTGGGCTGGATATTGGCGGCATTGTCTGTACGCACATCTTTGCAGTCGTAGACATAGATGCTGCCACGACGGGTGAAACTGTCGTAAGTTGCCACATAGAGTTCGTCCCGGTCGAAATCGGTATCGATGCAGGTGATTTCCTCTGTATCGCTATATTTCAGCACATACTGACTCTTGTTGGGCAAAGAGAGGGATGTCGTGTTGGGAAGATACACATAGACACGATTGTCCAACACATAGTACATTCGGTTGTAAACAGAAGAGCCTACAAACTGTGTACCTTGAGCGGGAATCGCCATATCTGTCGTTGGTGTGAGTTGCTGGGGAGAACCGAAGTCAAAGTTGGCCAGCGAACTCGTGGAGAGCTGCCAAAGGCACAAATCGCCAGTAGACTTCCGTTGTGCCAAGATGTACATATAGGTCTGATAGGTAGCATCATCTGGAGTCAAAGCGGAATAGACCGAAATCAAACGATAGTCAGCCAACTTGTCACCTGTATTCACGAAGGGACTACGGCCATAATAGGTCTGATAAGCGTCATAGGCTGTCACACGGCTATTCTCGTAGTCGGGATAGAAATTCTGATAGTTCAGTCCTTGCCATCCCTTATACTTGCACGCATTGATATGGGCAGGATGGAAATTGGCGTAAGTGTCTGATACATAACCGAACATATAGTTCAAGTCCACAAACTCATACTGCTTCTTGTCCAAATCATATGCATAAGGATTGCCATTGTTGGCGTCGGCATAATAGGACGAAGCCTTGAAACCAGGAATAGCCTCTTGATAATTGATGGCAGTGAGTACCGTGAAGTTGTTGGCATCCAGGAAATAGCAATGGTCTTGGGTGGAGATGGAAAGACGGGTAATGGTCTTCGGATAGGTCACAGTCACCAAGTTGGCTCCGATGAGTCCGTCTTCCGACAAGCCCTCGTTCATACGCTCAAAACTGTGCTCCGTGATAACTACCTGTTTGCCCTGGGCAATGTCCTCGGGTGTGAGGGTCTTGACGAAAGTGAGGTTGCCGTGTCCATCGGCATCGGTAGTACAAACCAACAGACCTTCCTCAAAGAGGCGGTTCACATTGATGCGGTAGTCCACCGCCTTGCCGACACGCCCGTCAGTCACCGTAAGATGGGCATAGTAGGTTCCACCCGAAAGGAATCGGTAGTTGAGTTCCCGCTCATCGCTTACCTTCTTCAGTTCACCCTTCGATCCATTCACATAGGTTCCGATTTGCCATTCATATTTGAGTTGGCTTTCGTCACCTCCGGTATAGGATATTTCAGGATTAATCACACACGCATTGCCCAAATCCACGTTGACAGTAGGCATATCCGTATCGGATGCACCTTTGACCATGAGCGAAGGCAACTCTTTGGTGCCGAGTGTGCTATCATCATCAACACACGATGCGAGTGAAAGTGACAGAAGTGCCGCCGTCACGCATGTGGTGAAAATATATCTTGTTTTCATTGTCTTTACCTATTTAATATTATTGAATCTGCGGACCGCCATAAGGCCACTCTATTTGATCCTTGGTATCGCGGTACATCGGGGTGAGGATGTATTTGGCGAAGAACGCACTATAAGCGGTGATAGGTCCATTGTAGGGGCCTTTCCATTTCACGAAGTAGTCACCGAAAGTATCAATAATCTCGTCAAAGATTTCCTTGTTGGCTTTGGGACCGTACTCATAGAAATACTTGAAGAAAAGCTGGCCGTTCTCAAAGGTATAAGCCGGCATGTTCGCTTGGTTCTTGTAGGAGGCCCACCATCTGGGTTCAGAGGTAGCCCGTGCATCACTGTAAGTGATTGTGAATGTGCTCTGTCCTGTAGGGCGAAGTTCTCCGTCGGCAGAGATGGCCAAACGCAACTTCAAGGTGTCTGTCAGCAACTTGGGGTCGTTGTCGCGCAGGAGCTTCACTTTCACCGTATCCGAGATGGCATTGGCACGGAGCACATGGCGGACGATTTCATAGTGGACACCTTCCACCATCGTAGTGGAATCTGCGACAGGATACACGTCGATTGTACGGTCATGATCGGAAGGCATACCCATGAGCGACACAGGAATATCCACCTCATGTTCATGCGCCATTTCGAAACCGAAGTTATAGTATAGGGTGGAATCGTTCACCTCGCTGTTGTTCAGATAGTTGAAGAACACTGAATCTTTTTGGTTCTTGTCATAGAGTTTATAGTCGTCCTCGGCACAAGAAGCCATCAAGAGGGAGGCTACGGCAAGAAGTGTATATCTAATGGTTTTCATCATTGCGTGTGTATTTAGTTACGATAATCATACTCAGTCTGTGGAATGGGCACCACATAGATATTCTCACTGGCAGGAACGGTGCGGTTGGAAATATTCGACTCCACATCCTTGTTCAGGCGTTTCATGTTGAACCACACCTGTCCTTCGCCATACATTTCCTTGTGATATTCATTGAAAATCATATCTTTGGTCAGCATCACATTGTCGGCCAAAGGAGCCAAGCCTCGAGAACTGCGCTCGCTGTTGAAATAGCCGACAGCACGTGCATAGTCTGCGTCAAGGAAAGCCTCTGCGGCGATGAGATACAGCTCCGACACATGAATGACATTGATACCCGAGATGCGCTCGTCCCAAGCCGTTGTCGTGGTTTTCTCTATGGTGTGATAGTCCACCACCTTCAAACAACGTACATAGCCTGTAGCCTGTTTGAACCAATTGGTACGATAGTCCTGCGCCGTAGCGTCTACATCTTTCTTGTAGATGGCATCGTAGGGTTGTCTCCAGTTCTTACCGGAGGCATTGGTGAAGGGATTGTAGGAGTTGTAGGTGTCGTAATTGTAGAGATAGGTTTCGGCGGTCTCGTTGGCAGAAGTGGAATAGATGCCAAAGAGGGTCTCCTTATCGGAGAGTTTGCCTGCGAAGAGATCTTTGATTTCCGTCACGTCGGCAAGCGGAAACTTCTTGCTGTCGATGACCATGGAAGCATACTTGCCGGCATTGGCCATGTCGCCACGCATCCAATAGACACGTGCCATCAAGGCGAGCACCGCATAATAGTTCATGTGGGTCTCACGATAGTTCTGGAACTTGTAGTATTTTGTGTTGTCGTGAGGATACTTGATGTCGTCCTTTTCCACTTCAAGCAACTTTTCCGCTTCCTGCAAGTCGGCGAGGATAAGGTTGTACACCTCCCCTACTTTGTGGAACTCGTTAATCTTCTGCGAATAGGAAGTGCTGTAGGGAATGCCCGAGGCTTCCTCGTTGGTAGAACAGAAAAGACGCAACAGGTCGAAATGAATCAAGGCACGCACGCCCAACATCTCTCCCTTGTAGAGATTGTAGAGCGGAAGGTCTTTCTCTGATTTACCCTCAAGGTTCTTCAACACGTTGTTGGCATAGCCGATGCAGGTGTAAGCCGTTGACCAAAGGTTGGCAAACTGCGTGCGGACATTGTCATTGGTATAGTTGAAACGGGCCAAGTCACGGTAGGTGGTGGAATTGAGATCATAGTCCTGAGCCATGATGTCGGTCAGTCCCCAAGTCATGCTGCGTCCGTAGAGACGGGTGCTTTGCATGGAACCGTAGACGCCATAAATGGCGCTCTCATATCCCGATGGTTTTGAAAACAGGTCGCTTTCAAGTTTTTCTGAGTCAGGGCGCACATCCAAGAAATCGTTGCACGAGGTGAGTGTCAAGGCTCCAGCCAAGGCAAGTACGCCGTATATATATCTGATATTCATTGATTCTGATATTTAGAAAGTTACACTTAACGACATATTCACACTGCGACTGTATGGGTAGCTGGTACCACGCTCATACTTAGCCGAGGTGAGACGGAAGAGGTCTTCTGTGCCCACGCCCACATAGAGCTTCTGGATCTTGAGTTTCTGGAGGAAGCTCATCGGCACGTCATACTGCAAGAAGACGCTCGAGAGCCACAACTCGTTGTCACGCTCCACAAAGCGGTCGGTGTAATAATAAGAGGTGCCGCCGGTGGTGGAGATGTCCAGATAGGGAACGATGTCTCCTGCCTTATGCCATCTCTCGGTAAAGGCACGCACATCGGCATTGTATTTGGGGTCGATGTTCTCAACCTTGGCTGCGCGGGTGGAGTTGTACATCTTGCCGCCGAAACGGTAAGAGAAGTTCACGCTCAGGGAGAACTGACGATATTTCAGCAGTGAGGAAAGACTTCCTTGCAGTATTGGGTTGGTATCACCGCAAGCCACCTGGTCACTGGAGTCGTAAGTGTAGGTGTAGCTGCCATCTTTCTTGATGTAAATCTCCTTACCTGTAGCGGGGTCGATGCCTGCCGAACGTACAGCATAGATGGCGGTTGGCGACTCACCCTCACGATACTGAACCAATGGGGATGCCGACACATTGTTGGAGGCGTTGCTCTCGTTGCGACGCTTCAAGGCGTCGGAGATGTTGTTGATTGTGGTCTTGGAGTGAAGGCCGTTGGCAGAGAGATTCCACTCCCAATCCTTGGTCTTGATGATCTTTCCCCAAAGTGAGAATTCCAAACCGTTGCTGGTCTGCGAGCCAAGATTGGCTTTCACAGTTGTGGCGCCGGAGGATGGTGGCAAGGACATGTCGATCAGCATGTCGCAGGTCTTCTCATTATAGAAGTCGAAGTTGACATTCAAGCGGTCGCCGAGGAATGAGGAGGTAAGACCGATATTGAATTTCTTGGTGGTCTGCCATTTCAAGTCGGGATTGGCCATTGCCAAAGGAATGGCGCCAACACCTGTGTAACCGCTCAGCGAGGCATCATAGTTGTAGGTGGTCATGGCCTGATAGGCACTGAACTTCACACTTCCGGTGTAACCATAACTGCCACGAAGACGTAAGGTGTTCACCCAACCGAGCTTCTTGATGAAGTTTTCATTGTGAAGGTTGTAGCCCAAACCTACTGACCAGAATGGTGCGTAACGGTGGTTGCTGCCGAACTTAGACGAACCGGAAAGACGATAGGAACCATCCACCACATAGCGGTTCTTCCACATGAAGTTGGCTGCGAGGAAGGCACCTACACTTGAAGACAGGTCTTGCGAGCCCTGAGGACGTGTACTTGTAGGATAGCTGGTGGCGTAAGCGATGTCCGCCAAATCGTCCGAGAGGAAGCCTGTCCCCTCGAGGGTGCTCGACGAGATGTTCTCGTGCTTGATCTCTCCACCGAGGTTGAGAGTCAGCATGGTGCCGTCGTTGTCGAAATTGTGGATATAGTTACCAATAAGTTTTGCACTCCATGAGTCGTCCTTGCCGTTTTTCAAGGCGTAATAGCCTTTGGCACTCAACACGGTAGTAGAGGCATAGCGGTTGGACTCAGGAGAAATGAACTGGTCACCACGAGAGCGGCTGGTGTTGTAGGCACCCTGAGCGGTGAAATAGAAGTTAGGCTTGATGTTGTAGCGGGCATCAAGCGAAATCTGCTGGGTGCGGGTCTCCTCCTTGTTGAAACTGTTGAGAGAAGCCTCATAGAGCGGGTTGTCGTGGTTATACGACAGTTTGCTCTTCAAGTTGCCATACTCATCGTAAGGTGAATCGTATGGGTTGGCCTGGAGATAGTCAGAGAATGAACCGTATTTGGAATTGTTCACGTTCACCTGCTGATGGGAGGCACGAAGCGTGAGCACCAGTTTGTCGATGGCAGTATAAGAAAGGTAGATGTTCATGCCGTACTTGTTACGGCCATCGTCCTTCATCACACCATTGGTGCTGGAGTAGTTGGCATTGATGTTATAGTCGAGACCGGAACCACGGCCGGAGATGGACAGGGAGTGGTCGTGGGAGAAGCTGTTACGGATAGGCTTTGACTTCCAGTCGGTGTCCACACCGCTTGCCACCAGAGCGAGCTTGTCGTAATAGCTTTGGTCCAGACTTCCGTCTGTCGTAGTATAGAGTTTCGCCATGCGCTCCAACTCCAGTTTCTGTGCGGCGTTGCAGACATCATAACTGCTCAAGTCGGCAAAGCTGAACTGAGGAGTGAGGGTATATCGAATGCGCACAGGAGCCTGGCTCACGCGCTTGCGCTCGATGACAATCACACCATTGGCGGCATTCTCACCATAGAGTGCCGTGGCGGAAGCATCCTTGAGGATGTCCACACGCTCGATGTCGTGGATGTCCAAATCGTAGAGGGCAGCCAAATCCTGTTCCACACCGTCGATGACAATCAGCGGAGCGTTGAGTCCCACCTCGTTGTTGGTGGCAAGAGAAGTGGTGCTACGGATGACAAGGTCGGGAACCACATTCGGGTTGGAACCGGCAGCGTTGTTCTGCGTGATGTTCAAACTCGGGTCGAGGGTAGCAAGTGTCTGCATGATGTTGTTTGGCGCAATCTCCAGAATCTGCTCGCTCGTTACGGTCTTGGCGGCACCAGTATAGGTCTGCTTTTTTCGGGTGAAGAATCCGTTGACCACCACATCGCCCAACTGCTTGGAATCTGACTTCATCACGATTCGCATGCCGTTGGTGGCGGCGAGTGTCTGGGGCTTCATGCCGATATAGCTCACCGACACATGCTGTCCCTTCTGTGGGGCGACATTGAAGGTGAAGTTACCATTGATGTCGGTCACGGTGGCAAGCTTGGTTCCTTCCAGCTTCACCTGTGCGCCGATGAGAGGTTCTTTGCCGTCCTCATCAAACACCACACCCGTGATTTTGTTGCCTTGATACTTGGCGGAGCGATCCACGATAGTGATTTGCTTGCCACTGACTGTATAGTCAAACGGAGTTCCTGTCAAGGCGTAGTTGAGAATCGTGAAGAAGGTCTCGTCCTTCAGATTGCCATTCACCTTAAACTTGCTGACATCTCCATCAACGACAAAATGATAATCAGATATCGCTTCCAGTTCTTTGAATACTTCTGTCAAGCTTTCGTTATCGAATACAATCGACATTTTCTTGTCTTGTGCCCAAGCGCCGGTGAACACAAATGCAACAAGAAATGCTAAAACTAATAAGAATTTTCGCATTCGTTCTGCAATTTAATTAATATGTAAAAATCCTTGCAAATTTAAACAAAAGAAACTTAATACGCAAATTTCCAACGACTTATTTACATCTAATAAAAGTATATATACTACTTTATCACATTCTCTATCTGTTTTTAGTTAAAAACAGTCTTTCACTCTTACTATTTGTCAACACAGCAGTGCCGTCAAAAAAAATTATCCCCCGATTCGCATCGGAGGATAATAACAACACAAACACAAAATCGGTCTGGATGCCGAAGCATTGCCAAACCTCTCTATTTTAATTCTTCACATCCGCACAAAGCGGAGCAAATCGAATTACATGATTCCGTCTTTACGCAACTTCTGTTGCCATTTCCAAGCAGAGGCCAAGATGTCCTCAAGCGGTGTTTCCGCTTTCCATCCCAGCACCTCGTTGGCTTTCTTGGGATCAGCCCACACCTTCTCGATGTCGCCTTCACGACGGGGAGCGTAGGTCCAGTTGACCTTCACACCGGTGGCTTTCTCAAAACCTTCCACCACCTCAAGCGTGCTGACGCCCTTGCCGGTACCGATGTTGAAGATTTCCACACGGTCTGTGTCCTCGTCGAGCACACGCTCCATTGCTTTCACATGTGCCTTGGCCAAATCCACCACATAGATGTAGTCACGGATGCAAGTGCCGTCGGGAGTATGGTAATCGTTGCCGAAAATCTTGAGCTGCTTGCGGATGCCCATGGCTGTCTGGGTGACATAAGGGATGAGATTCATCGGCACGCCGTTCGGCAACTCGCCGATAAGGGCTGACGGATGTGCTCCGATGGGGTTGAAATAGCGCAGGATGATGC
>CAKPTK010000076.1 GCA_934190685.1 uncultured Prevotella sp. | reverse complement strand
GGATGCTACTCTGTACACGGGTTGAGAAGAAATAGACAAGCGCCATTACTGCCATCGCACCCAAGAAGGCACCAACTATCACCGCCACAAATCCGCCCAAAGTATAGTCACCAGCAGTGATGGTACCACCTGCGGCGAACATGACGAGTGCGACACCCAACCCTGCACCACTGTTGACTCCAAAGATAGAGGGGTCTGCAAGCGGATTGCGGAAGGCGGTCTGCAACAGCAGACCGCACACGGCGAGTCCACTACCACAGAGCAAGGATGTAACCGCTTGGGGCAATCGCGACTCCAAGATGATAAATCGCCAACTGTCCTGTTCCATTGAGGCTCCCGACAGAATACGGAAAATATCGCCAAGAGGAATACGGACAGAGCCATAAACGATGTTGAAGACAAAAAGAAGAATCACCGCCCCCAACAACAGGAGGAGAAGGTTAAGGTTGGAGCGCATGGAAGAAGTAGAGTTTATCGTCGTCTGAGATTTTCTCGGGATGGAAGATAGCGTAGAAATCATGAATCAGCAGGTCGGGGCGGAAAGGAGTCAACTCATAGAAGCCCGAGTTCTGTAGGTCGCAACCCATAACATGGTGCTGCCGAAATGCCTGAATCAAAGTATAGGCCTTCGACTCGCCTGCCAGAGAGTTGTAGCCAAAATGAGGTATGCCACTGTAGCGCACCAACCACACATCGGCATCAGCTCCACGGTCGAGTACCGCCTCAAGGGAAAGCGAGACGGAGCCTGCGCTTTTTTCTTCGGCCCAAATATAGCGACCACCCGCGTCTGCAATCATCTGTCCTATTGTGCTTCTTCCTCCCGGAAGATACCACACACCTCCCTCACGACGATCCATCAGAACAGTCGGATGGGTCTTGCACGCTTGTGCTTGACTCTTCACACGCAGATAGTTGCTCTCAACCTGTTGGAAGAGCGAGTCGGCTTGCCGCTCCTTACCCAAGAGCAACCCATAGAACTTCATCCACTCCGCTCTTGCCAAGGGAGAAGGTTCCATGTAGTCGGCACACTCAATGATGGGGATGTGGGTCTTCTCTAACTTTCCATAACCACCACTGTTTTCAAACGGTGAGAGGAACACAGCATCAGGATTAAGATTCATCATCCTTTCCACATCAGGCGCCATGCTGCTGCCACAGTCGGCTATTCTGCCCGCTTTGACTTGATGTTGTACATAGGGAATGTTGACATAGGCAAGATCGCACACACCACGGATAGCTGCAGGAGCGGAAAGGTTGATGAAGAGTTGGCTGTGGACGGTGGTCGACACCACGGCCCGACACAAGGGTGTGCGTACAATAGTACCCTGTGGTAGATGACGAGGCAGCTGTTGTACGCTGTCTGGTATAACAACATAGGTGTGTAGCGTCTTCCCTTTGTGCCATGGATCGGCTACACGTACCACTACATAACCATCATACTGTATCATTGTCAAATCTTCGGCATATTTCATCCGCAGGGTATCTCCTTGCATTCCTTCCTGATGTGCCTTGCCACCTGAGCAAGCACCAAGAGCGAGCGTCGCCAAAAGGAGGATGCTAAAGTATATTGAAATAGTCTTTCTCATATAGTGCACAAAATTAGCGCTTTTCACAGACATAACAAAGAATAGAGAACAAAAATCGCACTGACAGGGAAAGTCCTATCAGTGCGGTTCAAATCTATTTCTTTTGAATTTTGTTCAAACGAATCTCCTTGGCGGAGATTTTCTTCCCTGAAGTAGGTCAAAGCCTCACGGCTTTGCCTTTCTTTGGGTCGAAATCTGTTATCCTTACTTTTACTACAATCTTTGTTTACCTAAACCAATAACCTAATGAAAACCTAAACAATCAATCTTTTACCTAAAACCAATAACCTAATAACCTAAACAATCAATCTTTATTACCTAAAACCAATAACCTAATCAAAACTTTAAAATCATGAATATATATCAAATCTAACCTTTAACTTCTTTAGTCGTTGTTTCTTTTTTGCACTGCAAAGGTAGTAGTTTTTCAAAAAAGCTACAATAGAAAGAGGACTTTTTCATTGGGACCCCCCTCTTTATTGATACAAATCAAGTAATTGTGTGCGAACACAACAGCTATTTACACACGTTTACATTTATTCATACACTTCATCGATACCATTTCCACCCATAAATCCAGAATCTTCAGTGGCACAGGGATCGAAGTCCTCAGGAAGGTCGAACTTGGCATCGGGATCGTAACCGAGCGAGCGGTCACGATAGACCTTCTTCATGAAGTAAGCCCAAATGGGGAGTGCTGCCGTAGCTCCCTGCCCCATGCGCATAGAGTCGAAATGAATGTCTCTGTCTTCGCCTCCCACCCAGCATCCGCTGACGAGCTGCGGAGTGAAGCCCATGAACCAAGCATCGCTATTGCGATTGGTGGTACCTGTCTTGCCACCGATCTCTCCATCAAAGTGATATTTGTAGCGCAAGCGTCCAGCCGTGCCACCGTCGACCACTCCCTTGAGCAAAACGAGCATCTTCTGTGCCGACTCTTCGCTAATAACCTCGTTCATACGAGGATTGAAAGTGGCAATAACGTTACCTTCATTATCCTCAATCTTGCTGACGAACATAGGAGCGCAGCGGATGCCGTTGTTGGCGAAAGTAGTATAGGCACTCACCATCTCTGCCACACTCACCTCACACGGACCGAGACACAACGCCATAGATGGATGAATATCCGGGTTGTAGATGCCGAATTCATGGAGCAGTTGGACAAACGCTTGGGGATTGAGTTTACTCATCAAGTAGGCAGAAACCCAGTTGCTCGACTGTGCCAAGCCCCATTTCAGCGTCACCATCTGTCCTGCACGTGCATGACTGGCGTTGCGTGGTGTCCAAGGTTGTCCAGCCACCATGTAGGTACGCTGGGCATTAGGAGCCTTGTCGCAGGGCGAGAATCCATTTTCCATTGCGAGAGAATAGAGGAACGGCTTGATAGTGGAACCCACCTGGCGGCGCCCCCCCATAACCATGTCGTATTGGAAATGCTCAAAATCGAGTCCACCCACATAGGCTTTAACCGCACCCGTTTTAGGATCCATACTCATGAAGCCGGCACGGAGGAACGACTTGTAGTAGCGTATTGAGTCCAGAGGCGTCATGACAGTATCGATGTCTCCATGATAGGTGAAGATTGTCATGTCGGTCGGTCTGCGGAAAGCAGCTCTGATTTCCTCCTCGCTGGCGCCGGAAGCCTTCATCGAACGATAGCGATCACTCTGCTGCACAGCGCGGTTGATAATCGACTTCACCTGTTGTGCAGTCAGTTGGTCGGTGAAAGGAGCATTGGGCTTTGAATGGTTCTCACGGTTGAACTCTGGTTGGAGGAAGCGTGCCACGTGACCATAAACGGCCTCCTCGGCATAGCGTTGCATACGTGAGTTGATGGTAGTGAATATTTTCAGTCCGTCGGTATATACATTGTAGTGGGAACCGTCTTTTTTTGTGTTCTTGTTGCACCATCCATAGAGAGGGTCGGTCTGCCAAGCGATGGAGTCGATGACATACTGGCTCTTGTTCCACGAAGGATAATTGCTTCTATCAGGTGCTTCCGCCATCATGTAACGGCGCAGGAACTCACGCAGATAAGTGGCGGATCCGTCCTTGTGATCAGCGCGATGGAAATTGAGCACCAATTGTTCCGACGCATAACGGAGATAGGCGTCATGAGAGATGTAGCCGACTTTCTCCATCTGCGACAGCACCACATTACGCCGTTCGGTAGCGCGCTCTGGATAGCGCACGGGGTTGAAGAGCGAAGGGTTCTTGCACAATCCTATGAGCATGGCAGCCTCGTTGATGGTAAGATTGATAGGTTCTTTATTAAAATATGTATTGGCGGCAGTCTTGATGCCCACGGCATTGTGGAGGAAATCGAAGTAGTTGAGATACATGGTGATGATTTCCTCCTTGGTGTAGTTACGTTCGAGTTTGATGGCAATCACCCACTCTATCGGCTTTTGGAGCAGACGCTCAAGCGTATTCTGTGCGGGACGCTTGGTGTAAAGTTGTTTGGCTAGCTGCTGAGTGATGGTCGAGCCACCACCGGCGGAAGCCTGTCCGAGGAGACCACGCTTGACCACGGCACGGGTCAAAGCTATGAAGTCAATACCCGAATGCTCGTAGAAGCGTTCGTCCTCAGTAGCAACAAGCGCCTGCACGAGATAGGGCGAAAGTTTGTCGTAGGTGACAAGGATACGGTTTTCCTTGTTCAGATTCCACGTGCCGAGTACCTTGCCATCGTCAGAATAAATCTGCGAGGCATATCTGTTGATGGGATTCTGCAAGTCTTCCACAGGAGGCATATAGCCAATCCATCCGTTCCAAATAGCCACGAAAGCCACCAGAACAAGCAGGAACGAGGCGAGAAGAAGGCCCCAAAGGAAATGTACGAACTTTTTTCTCATGGATGTCAATTTGCGACAAAATTACAACATTCTTTTCAATTATCGCCCCTATTTTGAAAATTATGCGTAACTTAGCGGTCGAATTCAGTACTAATAGACTCACACATCAATGAAAAAGCATGATTTCGTGACCATCGCTGACCTCTCTAAAGAGATGATTATGCACCTCATCGAGATGGCACAGGAGTTTGAAAAGCACCCCAACCGGGAACTGTTGAAAGGCAAAATCGTGGCGACCCTATTCTACGAGCCCTCCACCCGCACACGCCTCAGTTTTGAAACAGCCGCCAACCGCCTCGGCGCAAAAGTCATCGGTTTCACCGACGCCAAGGTGTCCAGCGTTTCGAAAGGCGAGACCTTGAAAGACACTATCCTCATGGTTTCCAACTATGCCGACACCATTGTCATGCGGCACTACATCGAGGGAGCCGCACAGTATGCCAGTGAAGTAGCCCCCATCCCCATTGTCAATGCTGGTGACGGTGCCCACCAACACCCTTCTCAGTGCTTGCTCGACCTTTACTCTATTTACAAGACACAGGGCACACTCGAGAATCTGAACATTTATTTGGTCGGTGACCTCAAATACGGCCGCACCGTCCACTCCCTCATCATGGCCATGCGCCATTTCAACCCAACTTTCCACTTTATCGCCCCGAAAGAACTGGCCATGCCACAAGAGTACAAGCTCTACTGCAAGGAGCACGGCATCAAGTATCAGGAGCATACCGCCTTCAACGAAAAAGTCATCGCCGATGCCGATATTCTCTACATGACTCGTGTTCAGAAGGAGCGCTTCTCCGACCTTATGGAATATGAACGTGTGAAGAATGTCTACATTCTCAAGCGCGACATGCTCGGACTAGCCAAGGACAACATGAAAATCATGCACCCACTGCCCCGCATCAACGAAATCGCCTACGACGTGGACAATGACCCACACGCCTACTACATCCAGCAGGCACAAAATGGTCTCTATGCCCGTGAAGCCATCTTCTGCCACGTGCTCGGAATCACGCTCGACCAAATCAAAAACGACAAAACAATCATTGATTAGCAGTTATGGAAAACAACAAGAAAGAACGACTGGTCACCGCCATTGAAAACGGCACCGTCATCGACCATATCCCGACAGACAAGACTTATAAAGTAGTGAATATTCTGCACCTCGATCAACTGGACACACCCGTGACCATCGGCAACCATTACGCCTCAAAGCGCATGGGGCACAAGGGCATCATCAAGGTTTCCGACAAATTCTTCACTGACGAGGAAATCTCACAGCTCTCCGTGGTTGCCCCCAAAGTGGTGCTCAACATCATCAAAGACTATGCGGTGGTGGAGAAGAAGACCGTGGAGACACCCGATGAACTGCGAGGTATCATCAAATGCACGAACCCGAAATGCATCACCAACAACGAACCGATGCTGACCGTGTTTCACGCTATAGACAAAGCCCACGGCATTCTCAAATGCCACTACTGCGACACAGAGCAGGAAATCAGCAAGGTGGAACTGTTATAAGACTTCGTTATTTTCTCCGTCCAACAAGCTATAATAAAAAGTATAAACTAAAAAATTAAGAAATGAAAAGAGATCAAGTGATTTTCGACCTTATTGAAAAAGAGCACCAGCGCCAGCTCAAAGGCATGGAACTGATTGCCTCCGAGAACTTTGTGAGTGATGAAGTGATGCAAGCCATGGGGTCTTATTGCACCAATAAATATGCCGAAGGTCTCCCCGGCAAACGCTACTATGGTGGCTGTGAGATTGTTGACCAGATAGAAACACTCGCCATCGAGCGCGTTTGTAAGCTCTTCGATGCTGAATTCGCCAACGTGCAACCTCATAGTGGTGCACAGGCTAATGCCGCCGTATTGCTCGCCGTGCTCAAGCCCGGCGACACGTTCATGGGTCTTGATCTCTCCATGGGCGGACACCTCAGCCATGGCAGCCATGTCAACACCAGCGGCATTCTCTACAATCCTGTGGCCTACCACCTCAACAAGGAAACAGGACGTGTGGACTACGACGAAATGGAGCGATTGGCTCTCGAGAACAAACCCAAGCTCATCATCGGTGGAGGTTCTGCCTATAGCCGTGAATGGGATTATGAGCGCATGCGCAAAATCGCCGACGAGGTAGGTGCTCTGCTGATGATTGACATGGCCCACCCTGCCGGTCTCATCGCCGCAGGACTGCTCAAGAACCCTGTGAAATATGCCCATATCGTAACAACCACCACACACAAGAGCCTCCGCGGTCCACGTGGCGGTGTGATTCTGATGGGCAAGGACTTTGAGAATCCTTGGGGACTCAAGACACCAAAGGGGGTGACCAAAATGATGAGCCAACTGCTCAACAGTGCCGTATTCCCCGGACAACAAGGCGGACCGCTAGAACACGTCATCGCCGCTAAGGCTGTAGCCTTCGAGGAAGCTTTGCAACCTGAGTTCAAGGAATATGCTCTGCAAGTGAAGAAGAATGCTGCCGTACTGGCCGACGAACTGATGAAGCGTGGCTTCGACATCGTCAGTGGCGGCACAGACAACCACTCGATGCTCGTAGACCTGCGCACAAAATATCCAGACTTGACCGGCAAGGTGGCAGAGAAGGCTTTGGTGGCAGCCGACATCACGTGCAACAAGAATATGGTGCCGTTCGACACTCGCAGCGCTTTCCAAACCTCTGGTATTCGTCTCGGTACACCAGCCATCACCACCCGTGGTGCCAAGGAAGACCTTATGACGCTCATCGCCGAACTCATCGAGGAAGTGCTCGACAACCCCGAAGACGAGAAAGTCATCAACAGCGTGCGCCAGCGCGTCAATGAGACCATGAAGACATATCCGCTCTTCGCCTATTAAGCGCACCTTCCTTTAAAAAAGAGGATAGCTATAGCGGAAGAGACCATAGAACCGCTGAAATCATCAAGCAACAAGAACAAGGGAATGCGGTGCTTCGACAAGAAGTTCCGCATTTCCATTATACACAAACAGACCGTTTAGCCACATGATGGACAGGACTACAAGACAAGGAACATTCGACCGGATATACAAGGAATATTATAGCCGGTTGTTCTACTTTGCGTTCAACATGCTGCGTGACACGGACTTGTGCAAAGACATCCTTGAGGACGTGTTCTTGATTCTGTGGAACCGCATCGACACGGTGGGTGAAATCAATGTACGTTCCTATCTCTTCGCCTCTGTGCGCAATAAGATTATCGATAATCTCCGACATGACGAGCGCCACCGCAACTATTCAGAGGAATATATGCGACAAGCTTCTATCTACTACACCGACTACACTGAAGAGTTGAAGAAAGACCGACTTGTGGAGAAGATGATCACCCAATTGCATCCACCGACCGACCACATCTTGGAAATGTGCTATCTGCAAAAGATGAAATATCATGAGGTGGCGCAAGCCTTGGGCATCAGCCCCAATACAGTGAAAAAGCACATTACCAAAGCCCTCAAACTATTAAGAAGCCTTTATAATGGCGAAAAAGATACCTATTTGGACTGATTGTTCGTCTTACTTATAGACCACACCACTATTATGAACATGGATAAAGAAACGTATACAGCCCCCGAGCAAGAGCATCTGGAAAGAGAAGAAGTGATTGTCAACAACTATTATGCCCGACAATCTGCGCCCACTATCGACGTGGACGAGGAATTGGCACACTTCAAGCGCAAACACTGCATCCAACCCTCTTTCACCATGCGCAACCTCACCCTCGCCATAGCTTCACTCGCAGCCATCACCCTCCTACTCTTTACGCTGTTCAATGTTTCCGACAGTGACAAGCCAAGCAGACAGGCTGCCAAGTCTGCTATGCCCCTTGTGGCCTATCATGCCGTCAAGAGTAGACAAAAAGAGGTAGTCATCCGGGACGCTGACGGCAATGCCCGTGTAGTGGGGCAAGAAAGACTGACTGTCAAGTCCTCTATGCCCCAAACTACAATCGCAACCCACACCTTGACCACTCCCGCTGGCAGAACCATTGAAGTGGAACTGGCAGACGGCACCATCGTCTGGCTGAATGCCAACAGCAAGCTGACCTTCCCCGACAAGTTCGACGGCAAGGAGCGCAAAGTCAGCGTAGAGGGAGAAGCCTATTTCAAGGTGACACACAATGCCGACCAACCATTCGTCGTGTCGACAGGAAAGATGAACACCACCGTGTTGGGCACTGAGTTTGACGTGAACAGCAACTGCCACAACTTTTCCTGCGTCACACTTGTGAAAGGCAGCGTGGAAGTGAGCGATCCACAAGGCAAATGCTGTCAGAAAATCGTTCCAGGAGAGAACGCCACTCTCAAAGGAGACGCTACGTTTGCGGTGAAAACGGTGGACACAAATGTCTACTGTGCATGGAAAGACGGCAACTTCTATTTCGACAACTCCACCCTATGGGACATCGCCCAGGAACTGGGACGATGGTACAATGTAAGCGTGGTGTTCAACAACCCACGGCTCATCTCCACCCGTATCTTTCTCACCGCCAGTCGCCATGCCTCGATAGAAGAGATTATCGAAATCATCAACAGTCTCAACAAGGCTCATTTCTCGCTCAGAAATGGACAAATCATCATCAATTAAGGGCTAAAACGAGCAAAAATTACATTTAATCCACTTTTTCTCTTTCCATTCATACCCGATTAGTTTCTCCATTCGTCATAGCTTAAAAGGGATTAATCAATTTTTAATAAATTTATATGAAAAGAGAAAGAGTAAAGCGCATAGCCATACTGCTCGTATGCCTATTCCTGTCTACTGGCTTCTCCCTGGCACAAACCGCAAAACGGTTCAGTGCCTCGTTCAGTAATGAACAATTAGCCAAGGTTCTCAAAACCATTAGTGAGAAATCCGGTGTCTATGTCGGCTTCGCCTACGAGGATGTGGGCCAAGTGCGTGTCACCAAGAATCTAAAGAATGTGACCGCCACCGAGGCTGTCTCCACAGTGTTGGAAAACACGCCTTTAGGATTCTCGATGACCAACAACAGCATCACCGTCTACAAGAAAAGCAAACAATCTGCCCGCAAGGACAACACCTCCACGGGGAAAATGAGAGTGGAAGGTATTGTGGTCGACGAGAAAAACTCCCCCCTGCCCGGTGTGACTGTCACCGCCGCCAGCAACCGACAGAGCATGACAACCGACATCAATGGACAGTTTGTCATGAATGTGCCCGAGGGTACCCCTACCGAACTGCAATTCTCTTTCATCGGCATGAAGTCACAGACTGCCGTCATCAGCGGACGAGGTTCGCTCAAGAAAGTGAAAATCATGATGCATGAGAATGCCGGCAACCTCGACGAGGTGGTTGTCACCGGTGTGGTGACCAAGCGCAAGGAGACCTTCACCGGTTCCTCTGCCACGTTCTCCGGTCAGGAACTGAAGTCTGTGGGTGTGCAGAACCCTATCCTCAGTCTCAAGAGTCTCGACCCTTCGTTCAACGTGATGGACAACAACTTGTTCGGTTCGGACCCTAACCGTCTGCCCGACATTGAGATTCGTGGAAAATCCAGCATGCTCGGTATGCGCGATGAATTGTCGGAAGACCCCAACCAACCCCTGTTCATCCTCGACGGTTTCGAGTCTTCTCTCGAAGCCATCTACAATCTTGATATCAACCGCATCGCTTCCATGACCCTACTCAAGGACGCCGCCTCCACAGCCATCTATGGTTCAAAGGCTGCCAACGGTGTAGTGGTGGTGGAGACCGTGAAGCCGAAGGTGGGTCAACTGCGTGTGAGCTACAATGGTTCCATGGACATCAGCATCCCTGATCTCGGTGGCTACAACCTGATGAACGCCAAGGAAAAGCTGCAGTTTGAGAAGATGGCTGGCAAATACACCAACAGCGACGCTTCTGCCAGCGACATCATCGACCTCGACAACCTCTACCAGGAGCACATGCGTGATGTGGCAAGTGGTGTGGACACCTATTGGCTGTCTGAACCTCTCCGCACCGGCATCAACCACCGCCACCAACTCTATCTCGACGGTGGTTCGGGCGGTTTCCTCTTTGGTATCGGTCTGAACTACAACAAGACCAACGGTGTGATGAAGAAGTCGAACCGTGACGTCTATGGTGGCAACATCGACTTGACCTACCGTGTGGGGAAACTGCAGTTCAGCAACAAGTTCACTGCTCAGCAGACCAATGCCAAGAACCCCACCGTATCTTTCTCTGAATACGCTTCAGCCAACCCTTACTACAAGAAATATGACGAGGAGGGAAAAATCTCCAAGTTCCTTGCCAACAACGACTTCGAGTCGCGCATCGGCAACCCTATGTATAATGACAATCTGAACAGCCGCGACGAGACTCGCCAGCTGATGCTGAGTGACTACTTCCAAGTGGAATACAACCCAATCAAGGAACTGCGTCTGCGTGGAAAGTTCGGTATCACCCACTATGACAAGGATGC
>CAKPTK010000075.1 GCA_934190685.1 uncultured Prevotella sp. | reverse complement strand
AAGGCTAAGGACTATGCAACCACACTTGCCGATCATGAGAAGGTGTATAAAGACCAGTTTGACAGAGTGGACCTTGAGTTGACAGGCAACGCAACTCAGGAAGCCAAGGATACGGAAACCCGAATCAAGGAGTTTCACAAGGTAGTTGACCCACAACTTGCCGCCAACTATTTCCAATTTGGCCGCTATCTGCTCATCTCCTCTTCACAGCCCGGCACACAACCTGCCAACTTGCAGGGCATTTGGAATCCTGATGCCCGTCAGTATCCCGCATGGGACTCCAAGTACACCTCTAATGTCAATGTGGAAATGAACTATTGGCCCGCCGAGGTGACCAACCTTGCAGAGTGCCACGAGCCTTTCGTCAATCTGGTGAAGGACGTTAGCGTCACAGGTGCCGAAACCGCAGGGAAAATGTATGGCGCTCGTGGATGGGTGCTCCACCACAACACAGACATTTGGCGCACTACGGGTGCTGTGGACAATGGAACCGTCGGCGTATGGCCTACCTGCAACGCTTGGTTTTGCTCCCATTTATGGGAACGCTACCTCTTCTCTGGCGACAAACAATATTTGGCTGACATCTATCCTGTGCTCAAGGGGGCGGCAGAATTCTTCCAAGACTTCCTGGTGAAAGATCCGAACACAGGTTATATGGTGGTGTGCCCGAGCAATTCGCCGGAGAACCATCCGGGCATCGGCACCTATACCAAGAGTGACGGCACAACTGCCAATATCGCTCTCTTCGGCGGCATCGCCATGGACAATCAAATGGTCTATGATCTGCTGAAGAATACTGCTCTTGCAGCGCGGGCTCTCGGCAAGGATACAGACTTTGCCGACGCACTCGATGCCTTGAAGGCAAAAATCACACCATGGAAGGTGGGCAAATACGGACAGGTGCAGGAATGGCAGGAAGATTGGGACAAGGAAACCTCTTCCCACCGTCACCTCTCTCATCTTTGGGGTGCCTATCCAGGCAACCAAGTTTCACCCTATGAGAATCCAACTCTCTATCAAGCTGTTCACAAAAGTCTTGTCGGTCGTGGAGATGCGGCCCGTGGATGGTCTATGGGGTGGAAAGAGGCTCAGTGGGCACGTATGCTCGACGGCGACCATGCCATGAAGATTCTCAAGAATCAACTTGTTCTGCTTGATCCCAACGTGACCATCTCTTCTTCCGACGGAGGTTCTTACGCCAATATGTTTGACGCACATCCACCATTCCAGATTGACGGTAACTTCGGCGCTACTGCAGCCATCGCCGAAATGCTTGTGCAGTCACATGCCGGCTTCCTCCATGTACTGCCCGCCCTTCCGTCTGATTGGAAAAGCGGGGGCGAGGTGAAAGGTCTCCGTTCACGTGGAGGTTTCGTTGTCACAGACTTGACATGGCAGAACGGCAAGGTTGTGTCGTTGAAAGTGAAGTCCACTCTCGGTGGTAACCTCCGCTTGCGCACAGCCACAGCCTTGACAAAAGCTGACGGATCGGCACTTGCTGAAGCTAAAGGCGAGAACACCAATGTGCTCATGCAGCCTTACGGCACTCCGAATCCTATAGTGAAAGACAAGAGCAAGATTCCTGCCACCACTTTGGCCAAGACCTATCTCTATGACATCCAGACCACAGCCGGTGAGGAAATCACCTTGGTGGGAGCAGGTGCCACCGGCATAGAGACGGTGGACAATGTAGCCTGTCAGAAAATAGAGGATGGTGACTGTTACAATGTCGGTGGACAACGTGTCAATGACGCCTATCACGGCATTGTCATCCACAATGGAAAGAAATATATGAAATAGTCAAGGTCGGAAGAAAGTAGAACATTAATAGTTCGCAATATTTGCCCCGTTGCTGTCCAAGCAACGGGGTTTTGCTTTTCTTCTTTTCTCCATGAAGATGTTCTGTACCTTATTATATAAGATGCACAAGCAAGAATGTATGATTTTCCTATGGGATAGTTTTTGTAGTTCAAGAGAAAAGATATACCTTTGCAACTTGAAAAATCATAATATAATATATTTATATGTACAGGACAAAGACTTGTGGAGAGCTTCGTCTCTCTGATAAAGGCAAGGACGTGACTCTTGCCGGATGGGTGCAGCGCACTCGCAAGATGGGTGGTATGACCTTTGTCGACCTGCGTGACCGCTATGGTATCACTCAGCTCGTGTTTAATGAGGCTGAAGACAAAGACCTGTGCGACCAAGCCAATCACCTTGGCCGTGAATACTGCATTCAGGTGGAAGGTGTTGTAAACGAACGTGAAAGCAAGAACCCCAATCTCCCTACAGGAGAAATCGAAATAATCGCTAAGAAACTCAATGTGCTTAGCCCAAGTCTTACTCCTCCGTTTACCATTGAAGACAACACAGACGGTGGCGACGATATCCGCATGAAATATAGATATCTTGACTTGCGCCGTCCGATGGTGAGAAAGAATTTGGAGTTGCGTCATCGTATGACTATCTTGATTCGCAACTTCCTCGATTCTAAGCAGTTTATTGAGGTGGAAACACCAGTGCTTATCGGTTCTACACCAGAGGGCGCACGCGACTTCGTGGTGCCTTCCCGTATGAATCCAGGTCAGTTCTATGCCTTGCCACAGAGTCCTCAGACCTTGAAGCAGTTGCTTATGGTGTCTGGTTTTGACCGTTATTTCCAAATAGCCAAGTGCTTCCGTGACGAGGACTTGCGTGCCGATCGTCAGCCGGAGTTCACACAAATCGACTGCGAGATGAGTTTTGTTGATCAAGATGATGTCATCAACCTCTTTGAGGACATGGCGCGCCATCTGTTCAAGGAAATCCGTGGTGTGGAATTGCCTGCCAAGTTGCAGCAGATGACTTGGCACGAGGCCATGCGCCGTTTCGGTTCCGACAAGCCGGATCTCCGCTTCGGAATGGAGTTCGTTGAACTGATGGATGTGCTGAAGAAAGGCACATTCTCCGTATTCGACAATGCGGAGTATATCGGCGGTATCTGTGTGCCGGGTTGCGCCAACTACACCCGCAAGCAGCTTGACCAACTGACCGACTTCGTGAAGAAACCGCAGGTGGGCGCCAAAGGTTTGGTATATATCAAATACAATGAGGATGGCACAGTGAAGTCGAGCGTGGACAAGTTCTATGATGCCGCAGCTCTTCAGGAGGTAAAAGAGAAAATGGGTGCCAAGGACGGAGACCTCGTACTGATTCTCAGTGGTGACAATGCCAACAAGACACGTGTGCAGCTCTGCTCTCTGCGTTTGGAGATGGGCGACCGTCTCGGACTACGCGACAAGAACAAGTTCTGTTGTCTGTGGATTATCGACTTCCCATTGTTCGAATGGAGCGATGAGGAACAACGCTTGATGTCCACCCACCATCCGTTCACAATGCCGAATCCCGACGACATCCCATTGCTTGAGGAACATCCTGAGCGTGTGAGAGCCAAGGCCTACGACTTTGTCTGCAATGGCGTGGAAGTTGGTGGCGGTAGCCTCCGTATTCACGACTGCCAGTTGCAGGAGAAGATGTTCAAGATTTTGGGCTTTACCAAGGAGCGTGCCGAGGCACAGTTCGGCTTCCTCATCAATGCCTTCAAATATGGAGCACCTCCACACGCAGGTTTGGCCTTCGGTTTGGACCGCTTCGTTTCCATCCTTGCAGGACTTGATTCCATCCGTGACTGCATCGCTTTCCCGAAGAATAACAGTGGCCGTGACGTGATGCTTGACGCTCCAAGCGAACTGGATCAGAAGCAGTTGGATGAACTCCACCTTAAAGTGAATTTGAAACAAGAATAACCGAATGATAGCTTGACGTATGTCAAGAAAATATAAAGAAGTTGCAAGGATATGGCACAATAACCATATTCTTGTAACTTTTTTTTTGTTCTTTCCGCTTAAAACGATTACTTTTGCAACATAATCTACATGATTATAGATATTTATAATATTAAACTTTATAGATTATGGTAGAAAAGAAAACGACAGTAAAGAAGGCAACAGCTGCAGCTCCAAAGAAGGCAGCAACCAAGACAACGACAAGAAAAGCTTCAGCAAAGAAAGCTGAAATCGCTGTGGATGGAGTGAACGTAGGTTTCAGAGCAGGTGATGTTTATCAGGCATTGTCTACAGCAGGAAAGGCCCTCAGTGTGGCTGAGATTGCCAAAGAGGCAAAGATCAGCGAAGAAGAGGTGCTTCTCGGTATGGGCTGGTTGTTCAAGGAAGGCAAAATCAAGGACGACGGCAAATTGATTACATTGGCATAAGTTTTAGCCGAAGATATGACGATAGGGGGCTGGTATGATTGCCGGTCCTCTTTTTTTATATGAGTTACGACAACGACATCATTCAAGTTTTGAGAGAGGCAGGCTACAGGGGACTTTCTGTGAGGAAGATTGCCATGCATGTCTATAATGCCAACAATGGATTTTTCGAGGCTCCGGACTTCGAAGAAGTGGTGCGTTGTGTTTACTCTTTTTTGCTGCGCAACAGCAAGAATCGTGATTCTATCATCGAACACACGGGAAAGAAAGGTGTCTATCGCTTGAATATGAAGTCGCAGCGTACTTGCCAGTTGATGCTTCGATTTGAGGAAGAGGCACCTCCAAATACCCTTTCACAACCTTCCCCTGACACATCGCTTTCGCTCTTTGACTGAATACATTCTTGAGACCGTTGTTTTTTTGACAGAATGGTCTAAGGGAATAGACGGGCGTAAAACGTATTATATATTGAATTGAAACCGAAAACATAACAAAATACTATGGCAAAAAGATATTTATTGGGATTTGATATTGGAAGTTCTTCAGTGAAGGCTTCACTTGTTGACGCAGACAATGGTCAGTGTGTGGCCACTGCTTTCTATCCAGAGCATGAGGCTCCTATCACAGCTGTCAAGGCAGGATGGGCTGAGCAGGATCCGCAGATGTGGTGGGACAACGCCAAACTCAGTCTGAAGAAAATCATGGCCGACGCCGATGTGAAAGGCGAGGAAATCAAGGCTGTGGGCATCTCTTATCAGATGCACGGATTGGTGTGCGTGGACAAAGACCAAAACGTCGTTCGACCTGCCATCATTTGGTGCGACTCACGTGCTGTGCCTTATGGCGAGAGAGCACTTGCCGGACTGGGTGAGAAGTTCTGTTTGGAGCATATGCTCAACTCTCCGGGTAATTTCACCGCTGCCAAGTTGGCATGGGTAAAAGAGAACGAACCAGAGAACTATGCCCGCATCCACAAGTTCATGCTGCCTGGTGACTATATCGCCATGAAACTGTCAGGGGTAATCAACACCACCGTGAGCGGATTGAGCGAGGGAATCCTCTGGAATTTCAAGGAGCAGAAGGTGGCTTCAGAACTGTTGAAGTATTATGGCATAGACGAGAGTTTGGTATCCGATCAGGTGCCGACTTTCTCCGTTCAGTCAGAGGTGTCGGCTGAGGCCGCGGCGGAAACAGGTTTGAAAGAAGGTACTCCAATCTCTTATCGTGCCGGTGACCAACCCAACAATGCTTTGAGTCTCAATGTGTTCAATCCTGGAGAAATTGCTTCCACGGCGGGCACATCAGGTGTCGTTTATGGCGTGTTGGGAGAGGTCAACTATGATTCCAAGAGCCGTGTGAACACCTTCGCTCATGTCAACTATACCAAAGAGCAAGAACGCCTTGGTGTGTTGCTCTGTATTAATGGTACGGGTATTCTCAATGCGTGGGTGCGCCGCAACATTGCTCCGGAAGGAATCTCCTATAGCGAGATGAACAACATTATCGACACGGTGCCGATTGGAAGTGAAGGTGTCAGCATCATTCCTTTCGGTAACGGCGCAGAGCGTGTGCTGGAGAACAAGGAAACCGGTTGCTCTATCCACGGACTCAACTTCAACAAACATAACCGTGCCCATATCATGCGTGCCGCACAAGAAGGCATCGTGTTCAGTTTCTGCTATGGCATGGAAATTATGCAGCACATGGGCATGGACATTCATAAGATTCATGCCGGCAAGGCGAACATGTTCCTAAGCGAGATGTTCCGCAACACGTTGGCAGGAGTGAGCGGTGCCACCATCGAACTCTATGACACAGACGGAAGTGTGGGAGCCGCCAAAGGTGCTGGAATGGGCTGTGGCATCTATAAAAATCACGACGAGGCCTTCGCCACTTTGAAGAAACTGGCTGTCATAGAACCTTGCGAGAAAGATCGCGATGCCTATCTGTCTGCCTATGCGGCATGGAAAGAGTCCCTTAAGAAAGTGCTCTAACAAACACTCGAAAAACGCGCGTAGAGAAAAGAAAACCGTAACAAAAGATAGTAAAAAAGGAAAAAGGTGACGGAAAACTTCCCTTTTTCCTTTTTTCTTTCTATCTTTGCAAAGGGTAGCTTGTATCAGACGAATAGCTGGTGCTATCCCAGGTATAAATATAAACGTTAAATAAAGATTTGATATTTATGGCTCAAAATAGCAATCATTTGGTAATAATGGCAGGCGGTGTCGGCAGTCGCTTTTGGCCGATGAGTACGGAAGAGAAGCCGAAACAGTTTATTGATGTGCTCGGTGTGGGGCGTTCTCTGCTCCAACTGACGCTGGACCGTTTTGAGAGTATCTGTTCGCCGGAGAATGTGTGGATTGTAACCAACAAACGATATTTCGACATCGTGAAAGAGCAAATGCCGGAAGTGCCGGTTTCCAATATACTCTGTGAGCCTTGCCGTCGCAACACAGCTCCTTGCATAGCCTATGTGAGTTGGCGAATCAAGTCGGTGGATCCCCATGCCAATATTGTGGTGACCCCGAGCGACCATCTGGTGACCAATCCTGTAGAGTTCCGCAAGATTATCACCCAATGTCTTCAGTTTACGAGCGAGAGCGACTCAATCGTGACGCTTGGCATCAAACCTACACGTCCTGAGACAGGATACGGTTATATTCAGGCCGACCTTGCCTCAAGCAGTGCGCGCAACAAGGGCATCTACCGAGTGGATCAATTCCATGAGAAGCCCAACCTTGCCACCGCCAAGGAATACATCAAAGACCAAAGCTACTTGTGGAACTCCGGCATTTTCATTTGGAGTTTGAGCACAATCATCAACGCTTTCCGTGTCTACCAGCCCAGCATGAGCCGCTTGTTCGATAGCTTGAAGGACGTCTATGGCACTCCTGAAGAACAGAAGGTTATAGATGAGCGTTATGCCGAGTGTGAGAATATCTCTGTCGACTATGCCATTATGGAGAAGGCAGAAGAGATTTTTGTCCGTCCGTCAGATTTCGGATGGAGCGACCTCGGAACTTGGGGTTCTTTGCTCACGCAGACAAAGACTGACCTTTATGGCAATGGCGTCATCGGACAGAATGTGGCTCTTTATGACTCGCACAACTGCATCGTCCACACCACGCAAGAAAAGAAAGTGGTCATACAGGGTCTTGACGGCTATATTGTAGCTGAACAAAACGATACCTTATTGATATGCAAACTCTCGGAAGAGCAGCGTATCAAGCAATTCTCGGGCAACCAATAATCTTGGTTGCCCTTCATATTACTACCAATCTGATTCCTTTACTATAAAAATAATCCTTGATGTTATGACAAAACGAATCGCACTTATCACAGGAATTACGGGTCAAGACGGCTCTTTTCTTGCCGAATTCTTAATCGAGAAAGGGTATGAAGTTCACGGCATTCTGCGCCGTTCATCCTCATTCAATACAGGTCGCATTGAGCACCTCTATTTGGATGAATGGGTGAGAGACATGAAAAAACAACGTTTGGTCAATCTCCATTGGGGAGACATGACCGATTCGTCATCGCTGATTCGCATTATCCGCGAGGTACAGCCTACCGAAATCTATAACTTGGCGGCACAGAGCCATGTGAAGGTGAGTTTTGATGTGCCTGAATATACAGCCGAAGATGATGCTGTGGGCGTGCTCCGCTTGTTGGAGGCTGTTCGCATTTGCGGTTTTGAGAAGACCTGTCGCGTCTACCAGGCGTCCACTTCAGAGTTGTTTGGCAAGGTGCAGGAGGTGCCGCAACGCGAAACCACACCTTTTTATCCACGTTCTCCCTATGGCGTGGCGAAGCAGTATGGCTTCTGGATCACCAAGAACTATCGTGAAAGCTACGGCATGTTTTGTGTGAACGGCATCCTTTTCAACCATGAGAGCGAGCGCCGTGGTGAAAATTTTGTGACCCGCAAGATTACGCTTGCAGCTTGTCGCATAGCCCAAGGCTATCAGGACAAACTTTATCTCGGCAATCTGGACGCGCGTCGCGACTGGGGATATGCCAAAGACTATGTGGAGTGTATGTGGCTGATTTTGCAGCATGACACCCCGGAAGACTTCGTCATTGCCACCGGCGAGATGCATACTGTGCGCGAGTTTGCCACGGCGGCGTTTGCTGAATTGGGCATTCACTTGCGTTGGGAAGGAAAGGGTGTTGAGGAGAAAGGTGTCGACGAGGCTACAGGTCGTGTGCTTGTGGAGGTCGATCCCAAGTATTTCCGTCCCTGTGAGGTTGAACAGTTGCTTGGTGACCCGACCAAAGCGAAGACGGAATTGGGATGGAATCCTACCAAGACCAGTTTCGCCGAGCTGGTGCACATCATGATTGAGCACGACAAAAAGTTTGTCAAGAAACTCTATCTGAAGGCACAAATGCCAGAATAAACCAAGAACAGATATGTTAGACAAATCGTCCAAAATATATGTAGCGGGTCATCATGGACTTGTAGGATCCGCAATATGGAACAACCTCAGGCAGCGTGGCTATACCCGTTTGGTGGGGAAAAGTCATCAGGAACTTGACTTGCTCAATCCCGTGGATGTAAAAGATTTCTTTGACCGGGAGCGTCCTGATGCTGTGGTGTTGGCTGCCGCCCATGTCGGCGGCATCATGGCCAATCTAAACTACCGCGCTGATTTTATCTATCAGAACTTGCAGATACAGCAAAATGTGATTGGCGAAAGCTTCCGTCACGATGTTAAGAAACTGCTTTTCCTCGGTTCAACCTGTATCTATCCGCGCATGGCTCCCCAACCCATGAAGGAGGAAGCACTGTTGACCTCCGAATTGGAGTATACCAACGAACCTTATGCCATAGCCAAAATTGCAGGTTTGAAGATGTGCGAGAGTTTTGACATCCAGTATGGTTGCAACTATGTGGCGGTGATGCCCACCAATCTATATGGCCCCAATGACAATTTCCACTTGGAAAACAGTCATGTGTTGCCTGCCATGATACGTAAGGTGTATTTGGCCAAATGCCTGAATGAAAACGATTGGGAGGCTGTGCGCCGCGACATCAACCTCAGACCTGTCGAGGGAGTGGATGGTAGGAATACCGACCAGGAGATTCTCGCCAAACTTGCCAAGTTTGGCATTACACCGGAAGCGGTCACGCTTTGGGGAACAGGATCTCCGCTGCGAGAGTTTCTTTGGAGTGAGGATATGGCTGATGCCAGTGTCCATGTGCTGTTGAATGTGGACTTTAAGGACACCTATGATCCTGCCAATCCCGAGATTCGCAACTGTCATATCAATGTGGGTACGGGCAAGGAACTCACCATCAAGAGTCTGGCCGAGAAAGTGGTCAGCGAGATTGGTTTCAAAGGTAAACTACTTTGGGATGCCTCAAAACCGGATGGAACACCACGCAAGCTCATTGACGTGAACAAACTCCATCGGCTGGGTTGGCACCATAAAGTGGAAATCGATGAAGGAATACATCGCCTATATGAATGGTATAAGCTCGGCATTTGCATCAATCACCAGACTGTATAAAGCACATCGGTCGGCAGCTTTTAAGATAGTTGCCGACCGATGGTCGTTTTGTGGTAAACGATAAGGGGAACGTTCGTCAAAATCGTCTATTGTTGGTTGTCTTCATCAAACAGTTGCATCGGGTTTGAGATGAGGGTTGTGGCACCATGGGCGAGGAGAAACTTTTTGTCGCGGAATCCCCACAGTACACTGATGCAGGGCAAACCACTGTTGCGGGCGGTGTCTATGTCAACATCGCTGTCGCCGATGTACACACAACCTTTACGGTCGGTTCCCAGTTGCCTTAATGCTTCGATGACTGTATCGGGAGCCGGCTTTTTCTTGATGTTGTCCCGTTGTCCGATGGCCACTTGTACCAAGTCGCCGAAAAAATGCTTGCACAACTCTTGTGTGGCCTCTTGAAATTTGTTGCTTACAACCGCCACTTTCTTTCCTTCTCTTCTCAGTCGGGTCAGCATATCCATAATAGCGGGATAGGGCTTGGTCTGGTCCAGATTGTGGTGCATGTAGTGTTGGCGGAAAGTCTGGTAAGTGTCTTTAAAAAACGGATTGTCCAGGCCATTGGGAATGGCGCGCTCCATGAGTTTTTTCACTCCATTGCCTACAAACATGCGTATGTCTTCTATGGAATGTTCTGGCATGCCATGTTGTCGCAAGGCGAAGTTTGTGCTTGCGGCTAAATCTTCAAGTGAACTGATGAGCGTGCCGTCCAGGTCGAAGATGTAAGTTTCGTATTGTTTCATTGCGTTATGCTGAATATTTGTTGATTGCAAAATTACACATAATGAAGTGACGGCCCAAATAAAAATAAATGTTTTTATTCTCTTCGCTTACTCAGATTTTTGCACTATCTTTGCATCCGTAAAATTTAGAATAACATGAAACGCAAATCACAAAAGAAATCATTTCTTCCGATAGCTGTCCTGCTCATCGTAGTTGTCGGTATTGTTTATTATTTCTTTTTCTCTTCTTTCTCGCGAAAGCATGATGTCGCTTATGTTTATGTGGACAGCGATGACACAATAGATTCCGTCTACACCAAGTTGTCTTCTGTAGCCACTTCAAAAGGAATGTCTGTGTTTAAGCTGTTTGCCAACCACAGCAGTTATGGCAAGCATGTGCGCAGTGGCCGTTATGCCATCCGTCCTGGCGAAGGCGCGCTGAAGGTGTTCCGCCATATGAAGAATGGCCAGCAGTCCCCTGTGCAGTTGACGATTCCGTCTGTGCGCACCATGGATAAGTTGGCTGGTGCCATCTCCGACAAATTGATGCTTGACAGTGCGGCGCTCTACAAGGCTTTGACAGACCAGCATGTCTGCCAGAAATATGGCTATGACACCACCACCGTCGCTTGTATGTTCATTCCCAATACCTCTGACATGTATTGGAATGTGTCGCTCGACAAATTCTTGGAAAGAATGCAGAAAGAGAGCAAGAAGTTTTGGAATTTC
>CAKPTK010000074.1 GCA_934190685.1 uncultured Prevotella sp. | reverse complement strand
GAGTACAAGTTTACTTATTTGCGAGGAGTGGAAGCGACAACCTCTTTGAACAAAAAAAACGACATGAGGGATTCGGGCCTCTGCCATGATAAAAAGAAATTCCATTCATTGATACCAAGCCTTGTGACTTTGGATTTCTTATGAAAAAGTCAGTCGGTAGTGACAGTGGGCAAGCGCCACACGGCACGATTGACAGTAAGGACCTTATTTAAAATCAATAGAAAGGACATTAGTCATGATTAAATTGAGTGAACTTAAAGCAAAGGTTGAAGATTTGACTGAAGATGACAAGCAGTTGGTTAGCGATTTGATTGACGTTCTCAACAGCGGTGTTCCATTCAAGGAAGTTGAACACTTCCGCGAGTTTGTGGAGCTCCAAGGCATCGACAAAGTCATCGAGGCCAAGGCTCATGAGCTTCAAGAGCTTCAGGCTCGTAAAGACGAGCTCAAGAAAAACATGAGCAAGTAAAAGCTGACAGGTACACATTTTTAACTAAGGTGCTTGGGTGGCAATGCGTTTTTCGCATTGCCACCCTTTTGTATAAGGGTTTGGTTAGGCATTGCAAATGAGTTGAAGGGAGATGCACAAACAACATCGTTATAAACAAAAACGATGATTTTTTTCATTTTCCTCCCGATTTGCACTATCTTTGCATTACTAAAACAGGGAAAAAACAACCGACAGACCAATCGTACAGACGAAAATGACCATCAAACGACTAAAGGCCACACTTGTAGCCCTATATTTCATCGCGACCGCCATCGCACAGCCCAACAACCATGTGACACGCTATGACGAGCAATGGGGCATGGAACAATGGCATATTACCAAAATGCTGCAGGACAAAAGAGGATTCATGTGGTTCTCCACATGGAACGGACTTACCCGCTTCGACGGCTACGAGTTTGTGTCGTTCAAGACGCATGCCGGCGACGGATGCCCAGCCACGTCCGACCGAGTGCGCGACATCATGCCCGCCCCCAACGACAACTTCTACTGCATGATTGACGAGCGATGGTATCTCTTCAATCGACGGACGGGCAGATTCTCGCCTGTCAACAACCGACAAAGCCGTGTTCTCGAACATCAGCACAACATACAATTTGTGCCCAAGAAACGTGTAACCCCGGACGGAGAAATCATCAAAAGCCAGAAACACGACCGACAAGGCAACCTCTGGACGCTCACCGAACAAGCCATCATCAAGCAGGCCCACTATGAGACGCCCTGCCAAAACTTCTTCATGCAACACCCTGCCCAGGTAAGGTGCTTCTTTCTTGACAGGAACAAGAACTATTGGGTCACAACCAAGGACGACAAGACTGTGCGCGTCTTTGATGCAGAAAACCGGCTGAAGGGCTATCTGACCCCATTTGGCACCCTCTCCCCCACCTACACATCCTTTGGTTCGGCGGTCTATTCCATCAGCCAACTCTCCGACGGCACAATCCTCCTCGGCACCAAACCCGACGGAATCTACTGTCTCACACCGCAGAACAGCGGCAAGAGCTACAATGTGAGCCACCAGTCGCTGGGCAGTGTCACCGCCAACTCGGTCTACGACATCCGGCAGGATGCCTATGGCAGAGTGTGGCTCGGCACCTTCGACGGCATCTATTGCATGCCCCATGGCTATGATTTTCCGCTCGCTGTCCCCCACACCGAAGGTTGGCGTGTGCGCCACATCCACCTCTCCCGTGACGGAAAGGCGCTCATGGCCGCCACCACCTTCGGACTCGCCATCGCTCCCCTGCCGGCAAAGGGCAAAGAACTGACCGCACACTTCATCATGCACCAGCGTGAGCCCGACCGCGCGGAGAGTCTGAGCAACAGTGCCACAATGGATATCTGCGAGACGACTGACGGACGCGTGTTCGTAAGTACGGAGAGCGGCGGCGTCAACGAGTTTGACATCAAGAACTGCTTCGACCCACATATCACGTTCAAGCACTATGACAAGACCACAGGACTCGACACCGACGTCATCCTGTCGCTGACCCTTGCCGGACACGATCTGCTCATCGTGGGCGGCAATGTCATCTCCACTTTCGACCTGAGAAGCGGAGAAGTGAGGAACTACGGCAAGGCCTTCTTCCACGAAGCCCATCAATACAGCGACGCCCACCCACTGCAATTGCCCGACAGCAGATGGATTTTCGGCATGCAGGAAGGCGCCTTCACCCTCCGAGTCAAAGACTTGCTCACCGGCGGATATGTGCCTACTCTTGTTCTGACAGGCTATCAAATAGAGCGCCAGCCACGGGTGCTCTGCGCCGACCACCTCAAGGAGATTTCACTCAACAGCCATCAGCGCACAATCACCCTGTCCTTCGCCGCCCTTGACCTGCGCGCTCCCGAGGATATCAAATATGCCTTCCGACTGCACCAGGACGATGACTGGACCTATATCAACAACAACCACACGCTCACCCTGCCCGACCTGAAGCCCGGCGACTATACGCTCCAGTTGCGCAGCACCAATGCCGACGGCACCTGGACGGACAACACCCGCACCATCCGCCTGCATGTGGAGCCTCTTTTTGTGGAAACCGTCTGGGCACAGATTCTCGGTTTTCTCCTCTTGCTCGCCATCGTGCTCGGCGCCATCTATGCCTGGATCACCATCCGTCGCACCCGCCGAAAACAGCGGGAGACACTCGCCGCCTATCTGGCCTTGCTCGACAAGCACACATCAGCCACGGAGTCATCCACGGCATCACCGTCGGCTCCAACAAATGAAACAAGCGACAAACCTGGCCCTGACGAGGAGAGCGAACGAATCAAGCAACAGCTTATGCAATTCGTCGAGACCTACATGGGCGACTCGGAGGTGAGTATGGACGAGATGGCGAGTGCCGTGGCGATGTCGCGCTCGGTGCTCAACCGCAAAATCAAGAAGTTGACAGGCCTCTCCCCCGCCGAGTTCATGCGTGAGGCACGCATCAAGCATGCCTGCCAACTGCTCCGTGACACCAGTATTTCGGTGACCGAAATAGCCTTTGCCTGCGATTTCACCGACCCCAAATATTTCAGCAAGACCTTCAGACAGATGGTGGGCACTTCGCCCTCCAACTACCGCACAAATGGTAGATAAACCAGCCAAAGAGGGGCGAAAATGTGCATTTGACCCATTTTTGCCCCCTCCTTGGCGCATTTTTACCCTCTTCTTTTCCTTGTTTTAGTCTAATTTTGCACCATCCGAAAACCCAAACGGAAACCACTAAAACTAAAACAGAATATGAACAAACTGATTTCCCTTTGTCTGACCATGGCCATGACCCTCGCCACCACCTCGGCGCAAGCCATCAAGGTGCACACCATCGGCGACTCCACCATGCAGACCTATGACGAGAACAGCACCAACACCCGCGGTTGGGGCCAGTATTTACAACAATTTTTCAAGGGCATCACGGTCAACAACCGTGGCAAGGCGGGCGCCAGCAGCAAGAGTTTCTACCGTGAGGCCGCCTTCTGGCAGAGCGTGAAGACGCAGATGCAACCTGGCGACTACGTGCTCATTCAGTTCTCCCACAATGACGAGAAGAACAACGGCATGGACGGCGACGAGCTGAAAGCCTATTATGAGAAAACGGGACAAACCGCTCTTGCCAACTCCACCGACTACCGCGGCACCACGCCATCGGGCACTTATAAGGAATATCTGAAAAAATATGTCAGCGAGACCCGGGCGGCAGGATGCACCCCCATCCTTGTGGCACCCATCTGCCGCATGTATTTCTCGGGCAACACCATCAACCGCACCGGTCAGCACGACCTTGGCGACAACTTCAAGAAGCTCACGGCGACTGGTGTGCTCGAGAACCAAAAGCTGCCAGCCTCCGACCATACCATGGACTATGTCTACCAGATGAAACTCGTGGCTGAGGAGATGAACGTGCCCTTCATCGACCTGACCACCGCAACCAAAGAGCTCTACCTCAGTTATGGCGACGAGAAATGCCACAGCCTCCTCGGCGACGGCAAGGGCAGCACCCACCTCGCCACAACCGGCGCAACCCTCATCGCCCGCCAATGTGCCCAACTGCTCAAGAAGGCCAACATCCTGAGCGACTATATCGTGCTGCCTTCCGAACTGAGCGTTTCGCCGACAGAGGCAGACTTGGGCGACGCCTACAAAGGGCAGACTCTGACCAAGGAGTTCTCCTTGAGCGGTTTCTCGCTCACCCCGACAGACGGTACCGTCAGCATCACCGCCAGCAAGGGAGTCAGCGTGTCGACTGACAAGAAGACATGGTCTTCGTCCGCCACCATCAACTATAGCAACGGTACACTCATCAATACCTTTTATATGCAGCTCACCCTCACCGCACCAGGCAAGCAAACGGCCACCATCACCATCAAGCAGGGAGACAAGACGCTCAGCGTGCCCGTCACAGCCAACGCCGTCAACCTGGAGGGTGGAACGGACGTGAAGGCCTACTGGCGATTGGAAAGTGATGACAAATGCAGTTTGACAGGCCCCGCCACCGTCGTGCCTCAGACCTTCGAGGGCATGTATGTGCAACGCTACGCCAATCCTAACGCCAACACCGTGTGGCCCGAATGGACAGGATTCGAAGCTTCGCGCAAGACACAGCGCAACCTCATTGTCGGCGACAACTGGCCCGAAGGGGAAATAGACGAGGTGTCCACCCGCTATATCCAGTTTGGCGTGACGGCAAGACCATCTGCCTGAGCGACGTGACCATCCACGGCAAAGCCATGGACGCCACCGGCATCTCCACAATCAAAACCGACAACCGCCCCGCCCGTTACTACAATCTCGCAGGCATCGAAGTGGAGCGCCCCGCCAAGGGGGTCTATATCAGAGGAAACAAGAAATATCTCGTAAGATAGTATCCTTAGACCAACTAAAACCAAAAACATATGCGAACCATCAAATCATTTCTGTGGCTTCTGCTCACCCTTTTAGTAAGCACTCCACTCCATGCCGACGACTTTTCCGTGACATGGCCCTTCGACAAAGGGGCTGGAAACGTCACGTCGGGCACCCCTTCTGCAGCGGGTGCAGTCTCTTATTCCAATGTCCGGCTGGGCAACCAACTGGGCTATGTCGACGCCAGAAAGACGGGCGACGTGACCCTGTCGCTCATCCAACCCAAGGTGAAGGCTGCCGACAATAAAGAGGAAAATGCCGTGACCATCTCCCTGAAAATGAAAAAGGGACTGCGCTTCACACCTCAACAACTCTCCTTCAATGCCAGCCGCTACGGCACCAATGGCGGAGCACTCGACATCGTTGCCTCCAGCGGAGACAAGAACGCCACAATCGCCACCGCCTTCCGCCCAGCCAGAAACGACGCCTACGACAAGTGCAGTTATAGCCTCAGCGCAATGGGCGAGACCACAGAAGAGTTAAACATCAAAATCTACATCAAGAGTCTTGACATCAACAAGCAAGTGGGCTTAGGCAACATCGTCATCACGGGTGTCGTCAGCGGCACCGCCGAAACTGTTTCATCCTACACCCTCACCACGAAAGTGAGCGACGCCAAAGCCGGAACGGTCGTTTCCGACCCCGCCGCCGAAACACTCGACGAGGACACACCTGTCACCCTCACCGCTACAGAGAACTTCGGCTATCACTTCGACCACTGGGCTGACGCCTCTGGCGCCTCCATCTCCAAGGAGAATCCCTATTCGTTCAACATCAGCGCCAACACCGATCTCACCGCCGTTTACACAGCCAAGAACGTGTATGCGCTCCATCTCTCCATGACTAATGGCGCCCTCGACAACAGCGTGACCGTCTACCCGGCAGGACACGTGGTCGACGGAACCCACTTCTATGAGGACGGCACCGATGTGAAGCTCACCACCCACAACAACAAAATTCTCACCTTCACCCATTGGGAAGACAATTCCACCTTGCCCGAACGCACCCTCCGCATGGACAGCGAGAAGAAAGTGGTGGCCAACTTCTCCGCCTGCGACTATATCGTGGCTTGGGATTTGCACGACACCAGCATCGGACAAGACCGCGCCGCCGACTATGCCTCGGAGAGCGAGAACGCTGGACTGCTCCAGCTCCGCAACGCCGAAGGAGTGTCGAAAGGATGGCTCAGTTCGATGATGAGAGACAAGTGGAGCGCCCGCGTCTGGAAGAATCTCTCCGAGAAAAACTATTTCGAGATTTCCTTTTCCACCAAAGGATACTACAATATAAAGGTGGCTGCCGCCGTAGGCGACGACTTCAACGGACATTCCATCGTCAACATGCAGGCCAGCAAGAACGGCACCGACTTCAAGACCATCGGCACCTACAACCTGCCCAACCGCGGTTGGGACGAGCAGGAATTCGCCCTGCCCTCCGAGTTTGAAGGACAGGACAAAGTGCAAGTGCGCTTCATGCCCGATTTCGACTCTCCTCTCACGGGTGTGACCTCCGAACTCGACGGCACCGCCGTGGCTGAGATTTTCGTCACCGCCGACAAGGAATTGGTCAACGACACAGAGGCTCCACGCCTTGTTTCCTCTATCCCCGCAGCCGACGACAAGGGCGTTTCAGCCACAGGCTCCGTCATTCTCGTCTTCGATGAGCGCATTGCCGCCGGCACTGGCGCCGCCGACATTGAAGGAGAAAGCATCACTCCCGTCATCAGTGGCAAAACGGCAGTCTTTGCCTACAGTGGACTGAAATACAACACCGACTACACCTTCACTCTCCCTGCCGGTCTCATCACCGACCGCAGTGGCAACGCTTTCAAGGGATTGACCCTCCACTTCACAACCATGGAGCGCAAGCAGCCCGAGCCTCACCTCTATGACGCCGTGGTGGCACAGGACGGAACTGGTGACTACAAGACCGTGCAGGAAGCCATCGACGCCGCTCCCGCAGGCCGCACCCAGCCTTGGCTCATCTTCATCAAAAAGGGTGTGTACACCGGCCATCACGACATACCCGAATCCAAGCCTTATCTCCACCTCATCGGCCAGGGACGTAACCTCGTGAGCATCTCCGACAACCGCTGTAGCGGCGGCGACAATGCCTATCCTGTCAACACCGGCGCCACCTTCACCGCCAACTCCGACAACCTCTACTTCGAAGGCATCAACTTTGTCAACTCCTGGGGTGTGGAGAAGAACGGCGGACCACAGGCCCTCGCCCTCTTCACCGTCGGCGACCGCATAGTGCTCAACAAGGTGGGCATGCTCTCCTACCAGGACACTTGGCTCACCACCACCAAGCTCAACCGTCGCCACTATATCAAGGACAGTTTCATCGAGGGTGCCGTTGACTTCATCTATGGACAAGGCAACGTATTCTTCGACCACGATACTCTCAACATCGTGCGCAAGAGCGGCGGATGGATTGTAGCGCCCAACCACGGCATTGGCACCACTTGGGGCTATGTGTTCATGAACACCCTCATCACCGCTCCCGGAAAACCTTCCGACACCAGCATCCTGCTGGGCCGTCCATGGCACGACTACCCCATCACCGTCTTCATCAACACCCGCGCGGAAGTGAAAATCCCTGCTGCCGGATGGGCCGACCATATGGGCGGACTGCCCAAGCTCTGGGCTGAATACAACACGATGGACGGCAACGGCAACCCTGTGGACCTGTCACACCGCATCACCGACTACTGGATTGAGGACGCCAACAAGAACAAGGTATGGGGCAAGAGCGAAAAGGCTGTGCTCACAGCCGAGGAAGCGGCTCAATACACCGTGAAGAACGTGCTCTCCGGCACCGACGCTTGGCAGCCGACCGTGCTCACCGAGGCTTGCGACGCTCCAAAGGTAAACCAGGACGGCAGACAACTCTCATGGAAAACTGTGCCCTACGCTATCTGCTACGTTGTGACCGTTGACGGAAATGTGGTGGGCTTCACCACCGAGACGGAATATTCCATCCCTTCATCCGTAGCCATCACGCCGACTTCCACCTGTTCCGTACAGGCAGCCAACGAATATGGCGGACTCAGCGACGCCAGCGTTGCCACCCCCACAGCCATCCTGCAAGTGGAAGCAGGCAAGACGCAAAACGACACTTGGTATAATCTCAACGGCCAGCGCATCAACCGTTTCCAAAACGGCATCTATGTCAGCGCCGGCAAGAAAGTGATCAAGAGATAGCGAATAGCATTCCCTCAGTCGCCGACTTTGCAACCGCTACCCGGCGACTTTCCACCGACAAGTGGCAGACCCAAGAAACAGGTCTGCCACTTTTTTATTTCCACAGACAAGGCATTTAGGAAAATTTGTGTTACCTTTGCGGAACAAATCCAAAACATCATGAACGAATACATAGTATCGGCACGCAAGTACCGCCCGATGACCTTCGACTCCGTGGTGGGACAATCGGCCCTCACCACGACCCTGAAGAATGCGGTGAAAAGCGGAAAGCTGGCCCATGCCTACCTGTTCTGCGGTCCGCGCGGAGTGGGAAAGACCACCTGCGCCCGCATCTTCGCCAAGGCCATCAACTGCCTTTCGCCCACGGCCGACGGCGAGGCGTGCAACGAGTGCGAGAGCTGCAAGGCCGTCAACGAGCAGCGATCCTACAACATTTTCGAGCTTGACGCCGCCAGCAACAACAGCGTCGAGAGCATCAAGCAACTGATGGAACAAACACGCATCCCGCCCCAGGTGGGACGCTACAAGGTGTTCATCATCGACGAGGTGCACATGCTCTCCACTGCCGCCTTCAACGCCTTCCTCAAGACCTTGGAGGAACCGCCAGCCCATGTGGTCTTCATCCTCGCCACCACCGAGAAGAACAAGATATTGCCCACCATCCTCTCCCGTTGTCAAATCTACGATTTCGAGCGGATGACCGTTCAAGGCATCGTCAACCACCTGAAGATGGTGGCACAGAAAGAAGGCTTCAACTGTGAGGAAGAAGCGCTCAACGTCATCGCCGAAAAGGCGGACGGTGGTATGCGCGACGCCCTCTCCATCTTCGACCAGGCAGCCAGTTTCTGCCAAGGCGACATCACCTACGCCAAAGTCATCGAAGACCTCAACGTGCTCGACGCCGACTACTATTTCAAGCTTGTGGACCTCGCTTTGGGAAACAAGGTGAGCGATGTAATGCTTCTGCTCAACGACGTCATCTCCAAGGGATTCGACGCCGGCAACCTCGCCCTTGGTCTCGCCTCTCACATCCGCAATGTGCTCATGGCGAAAGACGCCAGCACCCTACCCTTGCTCGAGGTGAGCGAATCGCGCAGACAGAAATATGAGGAACAAGCCAAGAAGTGCCCCACCACGTTTCTCTACCGTGCCATGCAGATACTCAACCGCTGTGATGTGGAATACAAGCAGAGCAGCAACAAGCGTTTCCTCGTCGAGCTGACCCTTATCGAGGTGGCGCAAATCACCCAGAAGGACGATACAGACGGTGCCAGTGCGGGGCGTCGCCCCAGAAGACTGAAAACCCTGTTCAAGCTCCTGGCTCTTTCAACCCAGTCTAAACCGGCTTCACAGGTGGCCGGGACTCCGGTGTTGCACACCTCCGTGCAGCAGAAAGCAGCCATCCCCAATCCTTCTACCGCAGCCGCGACAGCCAGTTCTGCCGCTCCTGCCACACAGGCTGTCGCCACCATGGCGTCACCTGCGCAGGCAACCGAGGATCCGGACACAAAGACCGCCCCGAAAGTGGCTCCGACAGCCAAGTTGAAAGGCATCGGCATGACCTTCGCCAACCTGCGGAAAGGTCCGAAAAAACGCGCCTACACCCAAGTCTACGAAATCGAGAACAAGGACGAGGACAACAAGTTCACCCAAGCGCAGCTCGACCTGCAGTGGCTTACCATGTGCAACCGCATGCCCCACGAGATGGTGGCACTGGCGACGAGCATGAAGAACATGAAGCCCCGCCTCCTCGAGTTTCCCAAAATCGAGGTGGTGGTAAGCAATCAGATTCTGCTCGACCAGCTCCGCAACATCAAGTCGCGCATCAAGGCCACCCTCGCCCGCGACCTGCACAACGGACAGATAGAGTTGGAACTGCGCCTCGCCGAGCCCGACGAAATCGCCAAGATTCTCACCCCCGCGGAACTGCTCAAGGCCATCACCGAGGAAAATCCCTCCATCGCCAAGTTGCGCGCCGCCCTCGACCTGGAACTCAACTGATTCGTGGACACAGATTAAAAAAGACAAAAAGAAAAGTTTTTATTTTGTCCTTCAACCTATTTACATTAACTTTGCAAAATCGTTATGAGCCGTTGGACATATTTTTGGAACGTAGTCAGTCACTACAAATATATCATTACGATAGTGATTGGTGTTGTCGTCGTGGGTTTCCTCGACGACAATAGTTTCATGCAGAAAATCAAATACGAATTTGAGATCCGCGACTTGCAAGACGAAATCAACAAATACAACGCCAGCTATGAGCGCGACGCCCGTCAGCTCCGCATGCTCAGGAGCAATCCGAAAAACATCGAGAAGATTGCCCGTGAGCGCTATTTCATGAAAGCGGACGACGAGGACATCTTCGTGCTCAGCGACGACGAACAACCCAACATACCCGATGAAGAATCCACAAAGTAGACTGCACGCCATCCTTTTCCTGCTCGGCGGCGTGCTTATGGTTGCCAGTGTGGGATGCTATGTGCTGCTTTTCCAGCAACACATCACCTGCTGGACCTTTCTTTTAGGCGCCATCCTGTTCACCACCATGCAGGCCATGCAGACCTATGAAGGCAACAATCTTACCATCATGCGGCTCCGCCGTATCATGGCCTTTGCCGACATATGCTTTCTGCTCTCCGGACTGCTCATGGTCGACACCACCTATGGTTTTCTCGCCTCCGTGTTCAACAACCAAATAGACTATCTCAACTACGTGTACAACAAGTGGGTGCTTCTGTTGCTCATCGCAGCCATCCTCGAGCTTTACTCCTCCCACCGCATTTCCTCCGAATTGAAAAAGGAGAGAAATTAAATAAAAAATGATAAAAGACCCCCATGTAGTTTTAAATAGACTGAAAACTTTTCCATACCTCGGCAATACATTGTACTTTTGTAAAGCTGATTAAGAAATAGCAGAACACAATATGAATAAGATATTATACGCCTTCCTCACCGTTATGGCGCTCGCTTCTTGCGCCAATCAATACAACATCCAGGGAACATCCAACGTGTCGACGCTCGACGGCAGGATGCTCTATCTGAAAGTTCTCAAGAACAACGAACTCAAAAACATAGACTCCTGCGAGGTGGTCCATGGACAGTTCTCGTTCAACGGAACCACAGACTCGGTGAGAATGGCCAATATCTATATGGACGACGAAAGTGTCATGCCCGTGGTGCTCGAAAGCGGTTCGATCAACATCAAGCTCGACAACACGCAGCAAGTCATCAGCGGTACGCCACTCAACGACAAACTCTTCAAATTCATGAAGAAGTATGAGCAGCTGCAAAACCAGAATGCCGAACTCGTCCACAAGCACGACCAGGCCATCATGGACGGAATGGACATGGCAGCCGTCAACCAGAAGCTCGCCGCCGAAGCAGCAAGCATCGACCAGAAG
>CAKPTK010000073.1 GCA_934190685.1 uncultured Prevotella sp. | reverse complement strand
GTGATGAGCCATGTGGCATTGTGCGAGATACCCGACTATCACAAGTTGCTCCTCTGTTCCGATGTGGCGGTGATTCCTCGTCCCACGTTGAAGCAGTTTGATGCCATGGTGCGCTACGACCTTGACCTTTGCCGTCAGATTCAACCCAATACACCGCGCATAGCCTTGCTTCATTGTAATGAGCACGTCAGCGAGAAGTTTCCGGTCACCCTCGACTATGAGCAACTCAAGGCGAATGCCCGTGACGGAGTATATGGAAACGTGGTTATGGATGGTCCGATGGACGTGAAGACGGCGTGCGATGCCGAGAGTGCCCGCATCAAGGGCATGGATGCAGCCGTGGCGGGAGATGCCGACATCGCCATCTTCCCGGACATAGAGGCAGGTAATACCTTCTATAAGACCATCACTCATTTTGCCCATGCCCGCACAGCTTGCATGCTCACTGGTACCACTGCGCCTGTAGTGCTGCCGTCACGGTCGGATTCGAGCGAGTGTAAATATTATAGTTTGGCATTAGCTTGCTTGGCATTGGAAGGAAAGCTCGATTAGACCATGACTGCAAAGAGAATATTGGTTGTCAACCCAGGTTCGACAACTACCAAGATAGCCATTTACGAAAACGAGAAACAGGTATGGATGGCAGGTGAGCACTACAAGCCTAGCCAGTTGGCCAAATACATCCGTGTGGTTGACCAATTGCCCAGACGACGTGAGTTTGTGGGCGAGGCGCTTGCCAAGGCCGACCAACCGATGCACTTTGATGCGGTGATTGGACGTGGCGGACTGTTGCACCCCACTCAAGGGGGCGTCTATGAGGTGGATGAGCACATCCTCCATGACATGCGATATGCCGAGATGGAACACGCCAGCAACTTGGGTGCTCTCATTGCCCATGACGTGGCGCGGGAGTGCGGTTGTCCAGCTTTTATCGCCGACCCCGTGGTGGTGGACGAGATGATTCCCGAGGCACGCCTTACGGGTGTACCCGGCATCGAGCGCCGTTCCATCTTCCATGCGCTCAACAGCCGTGCTGTCAGTCGTCGTTGGGCGAAGGATATCGGTCGCCAATATGAGGATGTCAACGTCATTGTCGTGCATATCGGTGGTGGCGTATCTGTCAGTGCCCATCGCAAGGGACGGGTCATTGACGTGAACAATGCCTTGAACGGCGACGGTCCATTCTCTCCTGAGCGTGCGGGGACATTGCCTGCCGGACAGTTGGCGGAGCTTTGCTTCTCTGGTAAATACACGCTGAAGGAAGTACTGAAGATGCTTTCCGGCCGCGGTGGACTGATTGCCTTGTTGGGAGACAACAATGTAAAAGGCATTGTGGAGCATGCCAAGCGTGGAGAAGAACCGCAGCGTCGTGTGTTGGCTGCCATGATGTATAATGTGGCGAAATACACAGGCTCGATGTATGTGGCGATGCGGGGACAGGTAGACGCCATCATCATCACAGGTGGAATAGCCTTCAGTGATTATTGTATGGACTTGTTGCGCCCGCAGATAGACTATCTCGCTCCTGTGGTGTTGATGCCGGGAGAGGACGAGATGGGGGCGTTGGCCTTCAATGCGCTCGGAGTGCTCAATGGCGAGTTGCCATTGCAGGTGTACAATCCCAAAAGTAAGAACAGATAAATAGGAAATCTCCTTTTAGAGGGGTGACCAAGTTCAACAGACTTCGTATTCAATAAAAGTGGACTGCAAGCGTGACATGTATCTTGTCACGCTTGCAGCCCACTTTTGAGTTTGTATATTCCTGATTGGCTTCGGGATGAGCCTACATCACTTTAGGCACTTGGCTGAGATATTGCTTTATCTCCTCGTCGCTGAGTTCATAGTTCTGGAGGTCGCCGCTGAGATAGCTGTCGTATGACGGCATGTCAATCAGACCGTGGCCGGACAGACAGAAGAGGATGGTCTTCTTTTCGCCGGTCTCTTTGCATTTCAGTGCCTCGCGGATGGTGGCGGCAATGGCGTGGCAACTCTCGGGAGCAGGAATGATGCCCTCGGTCTGAGAGAAGAGAATGCCCGACTTGAAACTCTCCAATTGCGGAATGTCCACACCGTGCATATAACCGTCTTTGAGCAATTGCGACACAATCATGCCCGCACCATGGTAGCGCAGTCCACCGGCATGGATATTGGCGGGTTTGAACTCATGCCCAAGAGTGAACATGGGGAGGAGAGGGGTGTAGCCTGCCTCGTCACCGAAGTCATATTCAAACTTGCCTCGGGTCAGTTTCGGGCAACTGGACGGCTCGGCGGCGATGAATTCCGTCTTCTTTCCTTCGAGAATGTTGTGGCGCATGAAGGGGAAAGCCATACCTCCAAAGTTGCTGCCGCCTCCAAAACAGGCGATGACCGTGTCGGGATATTCTTCCGCCATCTCCATTTGTTTCTCTGCCTCCAAGCCGATGACCGTCTGATGGAGCGCCACATGGTTGAGCACAGAACCCAAGGTATATTTGCATCCAGGTGTGTGCATGGCAAGCTCCACTGCCTCGGAGATGGCGGTGCCGAGTGAACCGGGGTTGAGCGGGTCGCGGGTGATGATGTTCTTGCCGGCACGGGTTGACATGGAAGGAGACCCTTCGACTGTGGCACCGAACGTGCGCATCACGGCAGAGCGGTAGGGCTTCTGTTTCATCGTGATCTTCACTTGATAGACAGCAGCCTCCAATCCGAAAATCTTGGCAGCGTAGGAGAGGGCGGCACCCCATTGTCCGGCACCTGTCTCGGTGGTCACATTGGTCACACCCTCCTTCTTGCAGTAGTAGCATTGTGGCAGGGCGGAGTTGATCTTATGGGAGCCGAGCGGACTCACACTCTCGTTCTTGAAATAGATATGGGCAGGCGTGTCGAGTGCTTTCTCCAGCGCATAGGCGCGCACGAGAGGTGTGGAGCGGTAGTAGGCATATAGATCGCGTACTTCCTCGGGGATGTCTATCCAGGCATGCTCGGTGTCGAGCTCCTGCTTGGAGCATTCCATGTTGAAAATCTGTGCCAGGTCTTCCGCCTTCATCGGCTTCTTGGTCTGCGGATTGAGAGGGGGAAGAGGTTTGTTGGGCATGTCTGCCTGTATGTTGTACCACTGCTCGGGTATCTGACTTTCGTCAAGCAAGAATCGTTTCTGTTTCTTCATATCTTCTGAGTCTTTTATAGGTTATTGACTACAAAAGTAGTAAGTTTAATCAGTTTGTGCAACTTTTTGTCATTAAACTTGTACTTGACGGTGCTATTTGTTAACTTTGCGCCACCTAACTGCCTTCCCCTTGAAAGATTTCTTCGGGGAAATCTGTATCCATGACGTAATATATTATATAATGTATAAAGACCAAAACTAAACATAACATGAACAAACCAATCAAGCTATTGGGCACCTTGTGCCTTTTTGCGAGCTTCTCCCTGCCTTCGTGGTCGAAGATAGAAGGAAGCCTTGATCCCGACTGCGTGGTAGCGGAATGGAGCAACAGCTCCACCTATCCCAAAGTCATCGACATTAATTTCAGTGACCTCATTTGGCCTGACACATGGAAAGGCAATACAGGAGTGGATTGTCCCGCTTTCTCAGTAGGAGGCTATGTCAACATCATCAAGAACATAACAGTCAATCCCTCTGCCAATATCACCTATCCAGTGTTGTTCCACAACTGCACCTTTGCCAACAAAAAGTCGGCGGACGGACATGGTGGAGCCACGGCGGCTTTTTCCCGCATCTACTATCTCGGACAGAAGCAGAGCGGAAACAGTGTGGCCACATACAACAATTGGACGGTGGCTGGCCATACCAAGTATCTGGAAGACAACATCACCTATGACACGAATGGCAAGCCCAACTATGGTGAGGCGGGATTTGTGCAAATGTGTCGTGATGCGGCTGTCGATGGTGTGTCACAGCACGGTTGGATGGAGATAGACCATATTCCCTATGTGGAGCGTGTGCAATGGTCGTGGTCGTCCACCTCTTGGGGACGCGGAATCAAGTGCGACTACAAGGTGGGTGACGGAGACTGGAAACCGCTTGTGTGGATGGGCTCGGAATCGCAGAAACAAGGCTATACCGTGTTCAGCGACCAAGGCTATTTCATGGAGAATGTCATCGACGCTCACGATGTGTCATTGCGTTGGCGCGTGTGGGATGGAGACGATCCCGACAATCCTGTATTGAAAGCCGATGGTTCAAAGGCCTATCGCCAGCAGGGGTATGTGCCTAATAATCAGATGCAGGCTCCTCGTGTGCACAAGATTCAAATCTTCGGCAACGAGATTACCGCCGACCAGGCACAGTATGCCAAGGAGCATCCGTTGGCAGACGTGGGCCCCATCTCCGACCTTGGAGACAAAGACCCGGACAAGAAGACCGCACCCGACGAGAACGCTCCTGTCGTGCTGTTCACGGTGGCGCAGGACGGAACGGGCGACTATACCAAGATTCAGGATGCCATCAATGCCGTGCCAGACAAGTCACGTGGTATCATCTTCGTGCGTAAGGGCGTCTATGACGAAAACATCTATGCCGGCACTAAGGACAGCCACAACAAGTTTATCAGTCTCATCGGTGAAGACCGTGACCAGACTATCCTCACCTCCAGTGTGAGTCGTGGTGCGGGGAATGAGAACAACACCTATGCCGACTGCGCCGCCCTCAACGTGTTCACTCCTTGCTTCTATGCCGAGAACCTCACCATCCGCAATACCAGCGGAAACGTGGGACAGGCAGAGGCTCTTTATACCAATGCCGACGCTCATGTGTTCAACAAGTGTACCATGACCGGATATCAGGACACCTACAAGGCCAATGTGGGCAACCGTGGCTATTTCAGCAACTGTACCCTCGAAGGCGCCACCGACTTTATCTATGACGGTGGACTCGAATGGTTTGAAGGTTGTGAGGTGCGTTGTGTGCAGGGTGGTGGCTATATCACCGCTCCCGCCGAGACCGGCATGGCGATGACCCAGGTGCTCTATCCCGAACTGAGCCAGTCTACCTTCCATACAGGCCTCTTCTTCCATGACTGCAACGTGACTGCCGCCGCCGGTGTGGCTGACGGTGCCTATTACTTGGGCCGTCCGTGGAAAGAGAATGGTGGAGCCATGTTCTTGCAGTGCAAGCTCGGTAGCCACATCAATCCGCTCGGTTGGATGGACTGGAACGGTAACGGCGCCAAGTCGTCACTCTATGAATACAAGAATATGAACGCCGACGGCACGCTTGCCTCTACTGCAGGACGTGCCTCGTTCAGCCATCAGGCATCGGACAAGGAAGTGGAGGCTTATATGAATCCCGAGTTCCTCTTCGGCAAGGCTTCTGATGTGCCTTTCGACTATGCTGGCACATTGCGTGGCGCAGCCGCCCCGATGAACTTTGTCATCTCTCCGACAGAAATCTCTTGGGAGAGCGATGACCGGGCGGTGGGCTACCTTGTCTATAAGGACGGCGTCTTCTGCGCTTTCACCGACAAACCGAATATCACAAAGACCGCCGACGACCAGACTGTCTATTCCGTGCGGGCCGTGTCGCGTCGCGGTGTGATGAGCAATCTTGTCAAGGCTACCGATGCACAGCGTGTCAAGGCCTTCCCGTCCGCAGAAGGCTTCGGAAAGTATGCCACTGGTGGACGTGGCGGCAAGGTGGTCAAGGTGACCAAACTGGCCGATGACGGATCTGAGGGCACCCTGCGTTGGGCCTTCAACCAGTATAAGAACGAGCCTATCACCATCGTGTTTGCCGTGAGCGGCAACATTGTCCTCCAGTCGCAGCTCCGCATCAACCGTGCGGACTGGACATTGGCCGGACAGTCCGCACCGGGCGAGGGCATTTCCATCATCCGCAACAAAATCAATCTCGGCGGTTCAGAAAACTTCATCGTGCGCAACATCCGCTTCCGTGCCGGACAAAAGGATGTGAACGGCGAGAAACTTCAGGACCAGGCTCTGGGTGTGGAGAACTGCAGCAACTTCATCTTCGACCACTGCTCTTTCGGATGGTCTATGGAAGAGAACATGAACACACAGGATTCTCACTTCCTCACCGTGCAGAACAGCATCGTGCACGAGGGTCTTTACAATGCCGGACATGCCAAGGGTGTGCGTGGCTACGGCACTCAGTGGGGAGGATCTCCAGCTACCTACTGCTACAATTTGCTCGCTGACAACCAGTCGCGTAGCCCACGTATCAACGGTGCGCGCGGTGAAGACTGCGTGGTGTTCATGGAGTATATCAACAACGTGAACTTCAACTATGGCAAGAACGGCGGATGCTATGGTGGCGAGAATACTGCCCCCATCAGTTCCTACAATGGCTTGAACTCCGCCCATGAGTGCAACTTCATGGGTAACTACTACAAGCCAGGCAACGCCTCCAATGATGCTTCGCAGGCTGTTCTCGTCAATGCCAGCTATGCACGTGAGGGTGCTACTTCATGGGCTCCTGCCCAATGGTATGTCAGTGGAAACTATATTGAAGGCAACGCTGCCGCCAATGCTGACAACTGGAAGGCGATGACCGCTGAGACCTATTCGCTCGACCAAATTCGTGTCAATAGCCGCATCGTTCCCCAGCATGCCTACTACAAATATTCTGTCAGCGGTCCTGTGGGCAGTTATGACCCCTATCAATATATGATTACAGACGTGATGTCCGCTCCCGATGCCTACCAATATGTGCTCGCCCATGCCGGTACCGTCAACCGCGACAAGGTGGAGCAGCGTGTGGTCAGCGAGGCACGCACTGGTGTCTCCAACTATGGTGGTGTCACGATGGGAAAGAAGTCGGGTATCATCGACACCGAGGCTGATTGTGAAGGCTTCATCGACCTCTCCACCGACTGGGCCACACCTGTTGACACCGACGGCGACGGAATGCCGGACGAGTGGGAACGCAACCATGGTCTTGACCCCAATGTGGCAGACCAGAACAAAGTGAACGCCGAGGGCTACACCGCACTTGAGGCTTATCTGTGCAGTCTGATGGGCGAGACCGTCAGCGACGGCTTTGTCACCGCCATCAGCCACGTCACGGTGTCGGCTCCCGAAGTGGCCTACAACCGTGCGCAAGACTGCATCACTGTGAGCGACAACGCTATGGGCGGCATGCTCTATCTCTATGCCACCGACGGCTCGCTCCTCTCTGTACGCACCATCGCCCAACCGCAGGTGTCGCTTGCCGGCATCGCTTCCCGCATGGCCATCGCCAAGGTGGAAGTCAAGGGCATGGCTCCGAGAGTCATCAAGGTTGTGAGATAAACGAGCTTCAGCTATAACCGCAGAGGGCGCATGACTTTAAGAGTGCATGCGCCCTTTTTGCGTAATAACGGCGGCCTGCTTACAATATTTGCGGGACGGGGCCGTTTAAGTATTCAGAAAAAACATCAAGTATTATGCTTATCATCATCACATTACTGCTCTATTTCGCCCTGCTCATGCTCGTGAGCCGACTTACCGCCAGGAAGACGTCGAACAACGAAACCTTCTTCCGGGGCAACCGTCGCTCGCCATGGTATATGGTGGCTTTCGGCATGGTGGGCGCCTCCATCTCGGGTGTCACTTTCGTGTCGGTGCCCGGCATGGTGATGGGCATAGACATGACCTATCTTCAAACATGTCTTGGATTTGTTGTGGGCTATGTCGTGGTGGCCTATGTGCTGCTTCCGGTCTATTACAAACTCGACCTCACCACCATCTATTCCTATCTCGACCGGCGGCTCGGCAAGTGCGCCTACAAGACGGGGGCGGGATTCTTCTTGCTCTCGAAGATGATTGGCGCCGCCGTGCGGTTCTATGTGGTGTGTTTCATCCTGCAACGGTTCGTGTTCGACGCTCTCGGTGTACCGTTTGCACTGACCGTGGCGGTGATGGTGGCGCTGATATGGCTCTACACACGGCGTGGCGGTATCAAGACCCTCGTGTGGACCGACACGATGCAGACGCTGTGCATGTTCACCGCCTTGGTGCTCATCATTGCCGGGGTGGCGCAGACGCTCCACCTTGACTTCCCCGGTGTGGTGAAATCGGTGGTGGATGACAGTCACAGCCGGGTGTTTGTGTTCGACGACTGGATGTCGAAGCGGAACTTCTGGAAGCAGTTCCTGAGCGGCGTGTTCATCGTCATCGTCATGACGGGACTCGACCAGGACATGATGCAGAAGAACCTGACTTGCCGAACGCTCCGTGAGGCGCAGAAAGACATGTGTACCTATGGTGTGGCTTTTGTGCCTGCCAATCTGCTCTTCCTCTCCTTGGGTGTGTTGTTGGTGCAACTGGCCCGTCAGCAGGGCATAGCCTTGCCCGAACAGAGCGACGACCTGCTGACCATGTTTGCCGCGACCGGACGTCTGGGCAATGTCGTGGTGGTGTTGTTCACAGTAGGTGTGGTAGCGTCGTCTTTCTCCAGTGCCGACTCAGCCCTGACCGCCTTGACCACCAGCTATTGTGTCGATATCCGTGAGCGCCATGGCGACGAGCGGTTGAGGCGGCGTGTCCACTTGGCCATGTCGGTGGTGTTTGCGGTGTTCATCCTGCTTTTCCGGGCAGTCAACTCCACCAGCGTGATTGACGCCATCTATGTGCTTTGTTCCTATACCTACGGCCCTTTGCTTGGTCTTTTCGCCTTCGGATTGTTCACCCGCAGGCAGACGTGCGACAAGGCAGTGCCGTGGATTTGCGTGCTGTCCCCTCTGTTGTGCTTCGGCATCGACACCGTGACCCACACGCTGACCGGTTATCAGTTCGGCTACGAACTGCTTATGCTCAATGGACTTCTCACCTTCAGCGGTCTCTGTCTGTTCAGAAAATAGGTTCTGCCCAACTGCGCGGTGCTCAATAAAAAACGGGCTGCAAGTCCAACAAAGACCATCGCTTGGTCTTGTTGGGACTTGCAGCCCGCAAATTTTATGTCTGTAAAAGACTTAGTCTTTAAGCGACTTCAGATATTTGTCTGCCTCGATGGCTGCGCGACAACCGCTTGCCGCTGCGTTGATGGCTTGACGATAGTGTGGGTCAGCCACGTCGCCTGCCGCAAACACACCAGGAACGTTGGTGCTCGGATTGCAGCCGTCGGTCTTGATATAGCCTTGTTCGTCGGTGTCCACCCATTCCTTGAACACGTCACTGTTGGGTTTGTGTCCGATGCCGAGGAAGAAACCGTCGATGGCGATGTCAAACTTCTCTTCGTCAGGCTCGCCCTTGCGCTTCACAAGATGAGCGCCTTCCACACCATTCTCGCCGAAAAGGCCGAGGGTGTTGGTCTCGAAGAGCACCTCGATGTTCTCTTTGTTCATCACGCGTTTCTGCATCACGTCGCTGGCGCGGAGGAAAGGCTTGCGCACGATGAGATACACCTTCTTGGCGAGTCCTGCCAAATAGAGGGCTTCCTCACAGGCAGTGTCGCCACCGCCCACGACAGCCACCACTTTCTTGCGGTAGAAGAAACCGTCGCAAGTGGCGCAGGCCGACACACCCTCGCCCTTGTATTTCTCCTCGTCTGCCAAGCCGAGATATTTGGCTGAGGCTCCTGTGGCGATAATCACGGTGTCAGCCTCCAACTCCTTGCCACCGTCGGTGGTGAGCACGTAGGGACGTTTGCTGAAGTCAGCCTTGACGATTTCACCGTCGCGCAGGTCTGTGCCGAAGTGCTTGGCCTGTTCCTGCATGTTCATCATCAGCTCGTTGGCGTCGATGCCGGTGGGGAATCCGGGGAAGTTTTCTACCAAAGTGGTCTGTGTGAGCTGTCCGCCGGTCAGGAGTCCACAATATTCCACAGGGTGCAGGTTGGCTCTTGATGCGTAGATGGCCGCTGTGTATCCAGCAGGGCCGCTGCCGATGATGAGGCAGCTGATATGTTCTCTTTCCATAGTTGTCTGTTCTGTTGTTGGTGGTTATGCGTTGAGCAGTTCTTCTATCTGCTTCTTGATGTTCTCGATGTTCTCTGTAGGCTCGAAGCGGGCGATGACCATGCCGCGCTTGTTGATGAGAAATTTGGTGAAATTCCACTTGATGTCTGCCTTCTCCTTATAGTCGGAATCGGCCTTGGAGAGCAGTTCGTCGAGCACGGGTGTGAGCTTGTGGGCAGGGTCGAAACCGGAGAATCCTTTCTGCTCCTGGAGAAACTTGAAGAGAGGGTCGGCGTCGGGACCGTTCACCTTCACTTTCTTGAAACGGGGAAATTCGGTGCCGTAGGTCAGTTTGCAGAACTGATGGATAGACTCGTCGGTACCGGGTGCCTGTGCGCCAAACTGGTTGCAGGGGAAGTCGAGCACTTCGAAACCCTGGGCATGATACTGCTCATAGAGTTTCTCCAGCTCTTCATACTGTGGAGTGAAGCCACATTTGGTGGCGGTGTTGACGATGAGCAGCACTTCGTTGGCATACTCTTTCAATGATACTTCTTTACCTTTTCTGTCTTTTACAGAGAAATCGTATACAGTTCTCATTTGTGTTTTATGTGTGTGTATTTATATTCTATTATATGTGTGCAAAGTTAATCATTTAAATTGAATTGCACTAATGGATGACATGCTTTTTTAGGAATTTCCCTACAGACTAATAGTGTTTCTCCCTTTGGTATATCGGGATTTTGCTCTATCTTTGCACGTAGAAACATAAAGAACAACTAAAAACTCACGGATTATGAAACGCATGAACTCTTGGCTTGTGATGCTGGCAGTGGCGCTGATGCCGCTCTCGCTGACCAGCTGTGACCCGGACGACGGGTGGAATTACTATGATTATAACGGTGGTTGGTATGACAACTACGATTGGTATGGTGATCCGTTCGACTATGGCACGTCGCAGATGGTGCAGATGGCGCAGTATGTCAACGGTGAATGGGGAGGAACCATCACGGTTACTGACCGCAACGGGGCGAATGTCTATGGGGCCGACTTCGGCTTCTATCAGTATAACCAAAACTCGCTCAACGGCAATGGCGTGGAATATCGCTATGGACTGCGTTCGGACGGCACCTACGGCGACGACACGCTGCTCGGACAGTACAAGTTCACTTGGTATATCGACCCACGCACCCGCAACATCTATCTGCGCTACGACAGCGGCGAGCGGTTTGTCATCTACTATGCAGACCTCGACCTGAGTGCGAACATCTTTGATTCGACGATGCACGGACTGAACCTCACCGAGCGGGACGATTTAAGCCTCGACCGCTACACCAGGGCGATGGGCACTCAGGAGAAGACGATGACCATGAAGATGGGGAAGAAAACCGGCGGAAAACAATAAGGATAATGTATAGTTGAAACGAAACAGGCAAGCTCTCTGTGGGAGGCTTGCCTGTTTTTGTTTGTCGGAAATCATTTTCCTGTCAGTTTCCATGCCGTGATGACGGCCGTGTTGTTCTTGGGGTTCACGGCTTCCACGCGGTTTTCTATATCGTCGGGCAGATTGCAGAAGAAGTCGATGCCGGTGTTCTTCTCCAACTCGTCGATGGACACTACATAGTTGGATATCTTGTCGCCAGAGATAGGGGAGTTCTGGTGTTCTATCCAGAAGCCGATGGCCTTGTAGTTCCATTTCTTGTCCTTGCTGTTATATTGCTTGCAGAGCACGGCCATGAAGAAATATTTAGGCACGATGATTCCGCTTCTCGTGTAACCCTTGATTTGTGCGGTCTTGTCGATGGTGCCACCCTTGCAGACGAAGAGCGTGTCGCGGAAGGAGTTGACA
>CAKPTK010000072.1 GCA_934190685.1 uncultured Prevotella sp. | reverse complement strand
GACGGAGATGATGCGGTTGCCCACATTCACCTGATAGTCGAGATACTTGCGCTGCAGGGTGTAGAGTTGCCAGTCGAGCTCGGTCACCAAGCTGAGGTCCACTTTCGAGATGACCTCGGCGTTGATGAGCGGACGGTCGAACGAGCGGATCACATCGAAGCGTATCCACGTGGCGTCGGCGGGTTCCACCTGCAGATGGACGCCCTTGAGCTGATGACTGGTGAACTCACCGCCCACGGCGAGTCCCTTTACCACCTTGTTTAATATCGTGCTCTTGCCCACTCCGTTGATGCCACTGAGAATGTTCACCTTGCGGTCCAGGTTCCACACGATATGCTTACGGCCGCTCCACAGCGAGTCGATTTCTATCTGTCGTATGTAATCAGCGTATTTTTGCATAGTCGTTGTGTTTTTGGTTGACTATGCAAATATAGTGAAAATCCCCATAAGTCGATGGTCAGCAAGGATTTTTCTTCCGTTATGGACTAACAAATCCGACATTTCTCCTCATTATACCACATTTGTGGTAGGCAATATGCCCTATCTGTGCGATTGTGCGGCTGCGGATTTCGCCGTAACTTTGCAACCGTGAACAAGAACAAATCATAACAACTAAAAATAGAAAGGAAAAGAGTCATGAGCAACAAGAAACTTCATTTTGAGACTTTGCAACTCCATGTGGGACAGGAACAGGCCGACCCGGCAACCGACGCGCGCGCCGTGCCTATCTACCAAACCACTTCCTACGTGTTCCGCAACTCGCAGCACGCAGCCGACCGCTTCGGTCTCCGCGACGCCGGCAACATCTATGGCCGTCTGACCAACTCCACGCAGGGCGTGTTTGAAGACCGTGTGGCAGCACTCGAGGGCGGCACCGCCGGACTCGCCGTGGCATCCGGTGCGGCAGCCGTGACCTATGCCCTGCAAAACATCTGCAAGGCGGGCGACCACATCGTGGCGGCTGACAACATGTACGGAGGCTCTTTCAACCTCATCACCCATACGCTCCACGACCTGGGCATCACCAACACCATCGTCAACGTCAACGACCTCGAGGCACTCGAAGCCGCCATCCAGCCCAACACCAAGGTGGTCTATGCCGAGACGTTCGGCAACCCCAACTCCGACGTGACCGACCTGGAGGCGGTGGCTGCCGTGGCACACAAGCACCATGTGCCGTTCATCGTGGACAACACGTTTGGCACTCCTTACCTCATCCGTCCCATCGAGCACGGTGCAGACGTGGTAGTCCACTCCGCCACCAAGTTCATCGGCGGCCACGGTTCCAGCCTCGGCGGTGTGATTGTGGACGGCGGCACCTTCGACTGGAAGGCCAACGCCGACAAGTTCCCCACCCTCGCCAAGCCAGACCCCAGCTATCATGGCGCCATCTTCGCCGACGTGGCGGGCAAGGCTGCCTTCGTGACCCGCATCCGCGCGGTGATTCTCCGCGACACGGGAGCCACCATCTCGCCCTTCAACGCATGGATTCTGCTGCAAGGCCTGGAAACGCTCTCCCTGCGTGTGGAGCGCCACGTCTACAACGCTCTGAAAGTGGTGGACTATCTCGCGCACAACCCCAAGGTGGCGAAGGTGAACCATCCCTCACTGCCCGACCATCCCGACCACGCACTCTACCAAAAATATTTCCCCAACGGCGGCGGCAGCATCTTCACCTTTGAGATCAAGGGCGGCGAGGAAGCGGCATGGAAGTTTATCGACTCGCTGAAGATTTTCTCCCTGCTCGCCAATGTGGCTGACGTGAAGAGTCTGGTCATCCACCCCTACACCACCACCCACTCACAGATGACGCCCGAGGAACTCGCCCAGCAGCACATCACGCCATCGACCATTCGACTGAGCATCGGCACCGAGCACATCGACGACATCATCGACGACCTGCAGCAGGCGTTCGACCAAATCTAAGACACTGAAAGGAGGAACATCATGAGCAAAATAGCCAAGCAACTGACCGACCTCATCGGTCACACCCCCCTGGTAGAACTGGGCAAGTTCTCCGCCGCCCACGGTGTGGAGACTCCGATTGTCGCCAAGGTGGAGTATTTCAATCCCGGCGGCAGCGTGAAAGACCGCATCGCCCTCGCCATGATCGAGGACGCCGAGGCACGGGGACTGCTCAAGCCGGGAGCCACCATCATCGAGCCAACCAGCGGCAACACGGGTGTAGGTCTCGCCCTGGTGTCTGCCGTCAAGGGCTACAAACTGATTCTGACCATGCCTGAGACCATGAGCGTGGAACGACGCAATCTCGTGAAAGCCTATGGCGCCGAGGTGAAACTGACCGACGGCAAGGCGGGCATGGCGGGAGCCATCAAGGCCGCAGAGGAGCTGCGTGACAGCATCCCCGGCTCCATCATCCTACAGCAGTTTGAGAACGCCGCAAACCCCAAGCGTCACTATGACACCACGGGTGTGGAGATTTGGGAGCAGACCGACGGACAGGTGGACATCTTCGTGGCAGGTGTGGGCACAGGAGGCACTGTGTCGGGCATCGGCAAGCGGTTGAAAGAGAAAAATCCCAACGTGAGAATCGTGGCTGTGGAACCTTCCACATCGCCTGTACTCAACGGCGGCAAAAGCGGTCCGCACAAGATTCAGGGCATCGGCGCCGGCTTTGTGCCGAAGACCTACGATGCCTCGGTAATCGACGAAGTGATTGACGTGGACAACGACGACGCCATCCGCACCGGCAGGGAACTGGCGCAGCAGGAGGGTCTGCTTGTGGGCATCTCGTCGGGAGCGGCAGCCTTCGCCGCCACAGTGCTGGCCCGCCGCCCCGAGAACAAGGGCAAGCGCATCGTCACCCTGTTGCCCGACACCGGCGAGCGCTACCTTTCCACCGTGCTCTATGCCTTCGATGAATATCCGCTATAAGGAGCAGCACAACAGTTAGAAAGAGAGAGAGAATCATCCAAAGCCTCATATCGCACAAACGGAAGCCATTCCCGTTTGCCGACATGAGGCTTTTTCCATGCCAAACAGCCTGTAGCAATCCGTTAGTGGCAGAGTAACGGAGTTTTAATCGCACAGGCGGCATCTCAACAATAAAAACAAGAGGCAAACAAGTTGCCTTTTATTTTGTATTGTCTTCGATTTGCACTACCTTTAGATAAGATAGGCGGCATCTCAGCAATAAAAATAAAAGGCAAACAAGTTACCTTTTATTTTGTATTGTCTTCGATTTGCACTACCTTTGTCCCACGATGTAACCATATTGTAATACGGATGCAACAAGTATGAAGACTACTATTGCTACTTTTGCAACCGGAAACTAAAAAACAGAAATATGGAAAACAATTTTCGAATACTCGTTGTGGACGACGAGGAAGACTTGTGCGAGATACTGAAATTCAATCTCGAAACCGAAGGCTATGTCGTGGAGACCGCCTATTCAGCCGAGGAAGCGCTCGAACGAGACATCGCCTCCTTCCAACTGCTGCTGCTCGACGTGATGATGGGCGGCATGTCGGGATTCGCCCTCTCCAAGAAACTGAAAGAGAACCCTGCCACCGCCAACATCCCCATCATCTTCCTCACCGCACGCGACACAGAGAACGACATGGTGACGGGATTCAACCTCGGCGCCGACGACTATATCTCCAAACCTTTCTCGATCAGGGAGGTGCTGGTGAGAATACGCGCCGTGCTGCGACGCACTGCCGAACAGCCTCAAGCAGCCCAACATGCGACCATCCGCTACCAAGGACTGGAGCTGAACCTCGACAAGAAGACCGTGAGCATCGACGGCAAGGAGATACCTTTCACCAAGACCGAGTTCGAACTGCTCCATCTGTTGCTCGACGAGCGCGGCAGAGTGTTCTCCCGCCAAGAACTCATCGACCGCATCTGGCCCAAGGATGTACTTGTGCTCGACCGCACGGTGGACGTCAACATCACTCGTCTGCGCAAGAAAATCGGCAGATTCTCCAAGTGCATCGTCACCCGACTGGGCTTCGGCTACTATTTCGACGCATAATCCACAACGACCATCCAAAGACTTGAGACAATGAGAAACATCACCATCGGACTGCGCATCTATTTCAGCGTGATAGCCATCTTCCTCGCCTTCGCCGTGGCGTTCATCATCTTCCAACAGCAAAGGGAGAAGGAATACAAGGTGGAATCCCTCAACATCAAGTTGCAAGACTACAACCACAAGATGGACGAGGAACTGCAACTCATGGGCGGGGCCTCCATTGACAACATGCAACGCTTTGTCAATCGCCACGACATGCCCAACCTGCGTGTCACCGTGGTGGAGAAAACAGGCAAGGTGGTCTTCGACAGCGAGGACAAGGACTACACCCACATGCCCAACCACGCCAACCGCACCGAGATACGACAGGCTCTGCAAGAGGGACAGGGGGCGGACATCAACCGCGTGAGCAGCACGCTCAAGCGCGACTACTTCTATTCCGCCACCTACTTCCCCAACCACCGCTACATCATCCGCAGCGCCCTGCCCTACAACAACGACCTCGCCGAGTCGCTCCAGGCAGACCAGCACTACATCTGGTTCGCCCTCTCCGTGATGGTGATTCTCACCATTGTGCTCTACCGCTTCACCAGCCGCCTGGGCGACAACATCACGAAACTGCGCACCTTCGCCAACAAGGCCGACCACAACGAGAGCCTCGACATCGAGGACCTCGTGGCATTCCCCAACGACGAACTGGGCGAAATCGCCGAGAAAATCATCAAGATATACAAACGGCTGCAGTCCACACGCAAGGAGCAGGACATCCTGAAACGACAACTCACGCAGAACATCGCCCATGAGTTGAAAACCCCCGTGGCAAGCATACAGGGCTATCTGGAGACAATCCTCAACAACCCGAAAACCAGCGAGGCCGTGAAAGAGCAGTTCCTCAGCCGTTGCTATGCCCAGAGCCAACGGCTCACCTCACTGCTGCAGGACATCTCCACACTCAACCGGCTGGACGACGCACCCGACATGCAGAACTTTGAAGAGGTGGACATCTCCACCACCGTCGACAACATCATCAAGGAGACCGCCCTGCAGATGGAGGCACGGAAGATGACCTTCGACAACCAACTGCCGCCCGACATCGTCGTCGAGGGCAATCAGAGTTTGCTCTACAGCGTGTTCCGCAACCTCACCGACAACGCCATCGCCTATGCCGGCGAGGGCACCACCATCCACCTCACCGCCCAAGACGAGGGCGACCAATGGCATTTCGTGTTCGAGGACAACGGCATCGGCGTGCCCGTGGAGCATCTGGCACGACTTTTCGAGCGTTTCTACCGTGTGGACAAGGGAAGAAGCCGCAAGATGGGCGGTACCGGACTGGGACTCGCCATCGTGAAAAACGCCGTGCTCCTGCATGGCGGCACCATCTCGGTGAGAAACCGAGACACGGGCGGACTGCAATTTGAATTCACCCTGAGAAAACAACCAACAAGACATAAAGCATGAACATAACAAAGTCTCAAAAAAACGACTCCGCATTCATCGCCCGACTCATCATGATGGCCATGACCGACGACTGCTGTCAGAACCTCGCAGGAGAACACAAGACTCTGGAAGACTTCGCCGCCATGATGAAATACCTGGTGGAAATGGAAGACTCGCAATACAGCTACCGCAACACGCTCATCGCCCGCACCGACGAAGGCGAAAAGGCCGGTGTGTGCGTTTCATACAAAGGCGAAGACCTGCACCGTCTGCGCCAGCGCTTCATCGAACAGGCAGCCCGACAATTGGACCGCGACTTCTCCTCGATGCCCGACGAGACCGGAGCGGGAGAGCTATATATCGACAGTCTGGCCGTGCTGCCCAACTTCCGCCGGCAAGGCATCGCCACAGCCCTGCTCCAAGCCGCCGTCAAGAAAGCTGAAGACCTGGGAATGCCTGCCGGACTACTGGTGGACGCGGGCAATCCGAAAGCGGAAAGACTATATAAAGAGGTGGGATTCAAATTCGTGAACGACACGGCATGGGCAGGACATCCCATGCGCCATCTGCAAAAATAAAACGCCCCCGGTGTTTCACAACATCGGGGTTTAAAATACCTAACTGTATAACCTATCTAATGAAAAAATCTAATGTGCTTACTTATGATGCCGCAAAGTTAGCGCAAAAGCATATTTCCCGACCTAATAATTTGATTTTCGCACTAAGTGTTTTGATTTTTAAGATTACTTAACAACCTGCCTATTCCATCCTTTCCCCATCCCTCGTACCAAGAAATGCGGACCAGCCGACTACAACAACACAGAACCAAACTCAGTTTCATGCACCATCTCAAGGCATACTAACGCCGAAGAAAAATCATCATCCACGGCTCCGCATCCCCGAAAATATATACCCATTCCTTTCGTACAATCAGAAAAAATACGTAAATTTGCAACTATGAATACGAATATCAACCAGCAGACCAAATGGAGCGAGAACGTGATTATCGTCGACGCTGACTACGTGGACCATGTGGCGTTCCACCTCATCGTCAACTTCGAACGCATCATCGGCAGACGCATTCCTCCCGCGGACACGGCAAAATGGATTGACTGCATCGCCCTCGACGGAGGCCTCAGACAAGGAGAGCACGAGACGCAAGTGGTATTCATCCACAGGAAAAACACGAAAGCCATGGAAAACTTCAAGCCCGGAAACTTTGAGAAAGACCTCAACGCCATGGCATTCAAGGACAACCTGGGCGAATTTGTCATCAGTTCGTTTCCCGTTGAAGACAATCTCGTGAAGAGCGAGGACTTCTTCGTCGACATCCTGCAGACGGCAGCCAACAGTGGCGACGTGAAACGCATCATGGTGGTGCCCAACGCCGAGGACCCGACCCTCTACGAGATGGTACAGCGTGCCCTCAAGCAGACCGACGAGGACAAGCATATCACCGTGTTCTGCATGTACACCATGCCGGGCGGCAACTTCAGACAGGAAGTCCTCGGCTACTCACTGATGAGCGCCCTGGGCATCAAGGCCGACGAAATCAAGGAATAGACAAAACGTGCTCCGCCACGAAACAACGCACATAACAATAACAAACATAAGCAAATGGGAAGAGTATTAATGATTGGCGCCGGTGGCGTCGCAACAGTAGCCGCGGTGAAAATCGCGCAGAACGCTGACGTGTTCACAGACTTCATGATTGCCAGCCGCACAAAGGCCAAGTGTGACAAGATCGTCAAGGCAATCGGCAACCCGAACATCAAAACCGCACAGGTGGACGCCGATGATGTGGAACAGCTCAAAGCCTTGTTCAACGACTTCAAGCCGGAGCTGGTCGTCAACCTTGCCCTGCCCTATCAAGACCTCACCATCATGGACGCCTGTCTGGCCTGCGGATGCAGCTATCTCGACACGGCCAACTATGAGCCCAAGGACGAGGCGCACTTTGAATACTCCTGGCAATGGGCCTACAAGAAGCGTTTCGAGGACGCGGGACTGACCGCCATCCTCGGATGCGGTTTCGACCCCGGCGTGACAAGCATCTTCACGGCATACGCCGCCAAGCACGTGTTCGATGAAATACAATATCTCGACATCGTCGACTGCAACGCCGGCAACCACCACAAGGCTTTCGCCACCAACTTCAACCCCGAAATCAATATCCGCGAAATCACCCAGAAAGGTCTCTATTGGGAAGACGGGAAATGGGTGGAGACCGAACCGCTCGCCATCCACCAGCCTCTCAACTATCCCGAAATCGGCCCCAGGGAGAGCTATCTGCTCCACCACGAGGAGATAGAGAGCCTCGTGAAGAACTATCCCACCATCAAGCGCGCCCGCTTCTGGATGACTTTCGGACAGCAATACCTCACCTATCTCGACTGCATCCAGAACCTCGGCATGTCGCGCATCGACGAAATCGAATACGAGGCTCCGCTCGCCGACAACCCCGAGAAGAAGGTGAAGGTGAAGATCGTGCCACTGCAATTCCTCAAGGCCGTGCTGCCCAACCCACAGGACCTCGGCTCCAACTATGAGGGACAGACCAGCATCGGCTGCCGCATCCGCGGACTGAAAGACGGCAAGGAGCACACCTATTATATATATAACAACTGCTCGCATGAGGCCGCCTACAAGGAAACGGGCATGCAGGGCGTCAGCTACACCACAGGCGTACCGGCCATGATCGGCGCAATGATGTTCTTCAAAGGTCTGTGGAAACGCCCCGGCGTGTGGAACGTCGAGGAGTTCGACCCGGACCCATTCATGGAACAGCTCAACAAGCAAGGACTGCCATGGCATGAAATCAAGGACGGAGACCTGGAACTTTAAACAACAACAAGCTAAAGACATCAAGAATATGGCAAAAGAAGAAACTACCAACACAGCCAACGCCGCTCAAGAGGGTAAACTCAAGGCGCTGCAGGCTGCCATGGCAAAGATAGAGAAAGACTATGGCAAAGGTTCAATCATGAAACTTGGCGACGAGAAAATCGAAAACGTGGAGGTGATCCCCACCGGCAGCATCGGTCTCGATGTGGCACTCGGCGTGGGCGGATATCCGCGCGGACGAATCATCGAAATCTACGGTCCCGAGTCTTCCGGTAAGACAACACTCGCCATCCACGCCATCGCCGAAGCTCAGAAGAATGGCGGCATCGCAGCCTTCATCGACGCAGAACACGCTTTCGACCGCTTCTATGCGAGCAAGTTGGGTGTGGATGTGGACAACCTGCTCATCTCACAACCCGACAACGGCGAGCAAGCACTCGAGATCGCCGACCAGCTGATACGCTCATCAGCCATCGACATCCTCGTGGTCGACTCCGTGGCAGCCCTCACCCCGAAGGCTGAAATCGAGGGCGACATGGGCGACAACAAAGTGGGTCTGCAGGCACGACTGATGAGCCAGGCACTGCGCAAACTGACCGGAACCATCAGCAAGACCAACACCACCTGCATCTTCATCAACCAGTTGCGTGAGAAGATCGGCGTGATGTTCGGCAATCCCGAGACCACTACCGGCGGTAACGCACTGAAATTCTACGCCAGCGTGCGCCTCGACATACGCCGGTCCGCCAGCATCAAGGAGGGCGACGAAATTCTGGGCAACCACGTCAAGGTGAAAGTCATCAAGAACAAGGTGGCACCTCCATTCCGCAAAGCCGAATTCGACATTATGTTCGGAGAGGGCATCTCCAAGGTGGGCGAAATCGTCGACCTCGGTGTGGAATATGACATCATCAAGAAGAGCGGCAGCTGGTTCAGTTATCAAGACTCCAAACTGGCACAAGGACGCGACGCCACCAAGAATCTGCTGCGCGACAATCCAGAACTGTGCGAGGAACTGGAGACTGCCATCAAGGCAGCCATCGCCGACAAACACAAGGAAGAATAACCTTACACCTAATTATTAATAAAAACATACTCCCCTATGGCCGTGATGGTCGTAGGGGATTTTTGTTGTCGAAAGGTCAGTCCGCACTGACACAATGTCACACATCATGTCACATTTCCAAGGAGAGAATTTGTTGGCATACGATTTGTTGAAAGATAAGCGGACAGCGGTCAACCGCGCAGGAAGGCCACTGGACACGAGAACATCAACAAGAATAACAAAATAAAAAAAAATACAATTATGGGAAAGATTATTGGTATCGACTTAGGAACTACAAACTCTTGTGTTGCTGTATTTGAAGGCAACGAACCTGTAGTTATCACCAACAGTGAAGGCAAACGCACCACTCCATCTGTTGTGGGCTTTGTGAAAGACGGTGAACGTAAGGTCGGTGACCCTGCAAAACGTCAGGCCATCACCAATCCGAAGAACACAGTCTACAGCATCAAGCGTTTCATGGGTGAGACATACGAGCAGAGCGCCAAGGAAGTAAGCCGTGTGCCATTCTCGGTAGTCAACGAAGGTGGCTATCCGCGTGTGGACATCGAAGGCCGTAAATACACTCCTCAGGAAATCTCCGCCATGATTCTCCAGAAGATGAAGAAGACTGCCGAGGATTACCTCGGCCAGGAGGTGACAGACGCCGTCATCACCGTTCCTGCTTACTTCTCTGACTCTCAGCGTCAGGCCACCAAGGAAGCCGGACAGATTGCAGGTCTCAACGTCCGCCGTATCGTGAACGAGCCTACAGCCGCAGCCTTGGCTTACGGTGTGGACAAAGCCAACAAGGATATGAAGATTGCCGTGTTCGACCTCGGTGGCGGTACATTTGATATCTCCATCCTGGAGTTCGGTGGCGGTGTATTCGAGGTACTTTCTACCAATGGTGATACCCACCTGGGTGGTGACGACTTCGACCAAGTAATCATCGACTGGTTGGTCAACGGATTCAAGGCTGACGAGGGCATCGACCTCTCCAAGGATCCTATGGCCATGCAACGTCTGAAGGAAGCTGCCGAGAAGGCCAAGATTGAGTTGTCAAGCACCACTTCTACAGAAATCAACCTTCCTTACATCACAGCTGAAGGCGGTGTTCCAAAGCACTTGGTAAAGACTTTGACCCGTTCACAGTTCGAGCAGTTGGCACACAACTTGATTCAAGCTTGTCTTATACCATGCCAGAACGCCATCAAAGACGCCAAGTTGAGCACATCAGATATCGACGAAGTGATTCTCGTAGGTGGTTCAAGCCGTATTCCTGCCGTGCAGACATTGGTTAAGAACTACTTCGGCAAGGAGCCTTCAAAGGGTGTAAACCCTGATGAGGTTGTGGCTGTGGGTGCTGCTATCCAGGGCGCCATCCTCAACAAGGAAGGCGGTGTAGGCGACATCGTATTGCTCGACGTTACTCCACTGACCCTCGGTATCGAAACTATGGGTGGCGTGATGACCAAACTTATCGACGCCAACACCACCATCCCCTGCAAGAAGAGCGAGACCTTCTCTACCGCAGTGGACAATCAGACTGCCGTGACCATCCACGTGCTGCAGGGTGAGCGTCCAATGGCGGCTCAGAACAAGAGTATCGGTCAGTTCAACCTCGAGGGTATCGCACCCGCACGTCGTGGTGTTCCACAGATTGAGGTTACATTCGATATCGACGCCAACGGTATCCTCAACGTAAGTGCCAAGGATAAGGCCACAGGCAAAGAGCAGGCCATCCGTATCGAGGCTTCTTCAGGCTTGAGCGAGGACGAAATCAAGCGCATGAAGGCCGAGGCAGAACAGAACGCTGCAGCAGATAAGGCAGAGCGCGAGAAAGTAGACAAACTCAACCAGGCAGACTCCATGATCTTCACCACCGAGAACTTCTTGAAGGACAACGGTGACAAAATTCCTGCCGACAAGAAGCCAGGCATCGAGCAGGCTCTGCAGCAGCTCAAGGACGCCCACAAGGCAGCCGACATCGCAGCCATCGACTCTGCTATCGCCAACCTCAACCAGGTAATGCAGACCGCCAGCGCACAGATGTACCAAGGCGGTGCCCAGCCTGGCGCAGGCGCACAAGCTAATACAGGTGCCGGCGCACAGACCGACAACAGTGGCGCAAAAAGCGACGACAACATACAAGACGCTGATTTCGAGGAGGTTAAGTAGTGCCAAGAAGAAAACACATAATAAACAATAAGCAAAAGCGTGCAGCTCAATGAGTTGCACGCTTTTTGCGTTTATAGGGGTCTTGTTTCTTATGCCTTTGTTATGCGCTTGTTTACCGCTTATTTGCAGCACATTTGCAACACAACAAAAAAGTAGATAATGTGGGACTTGTTCCTACCTATACATACTAATGCATACTTAAAAGTAGATTATATGCCGGCAATAGGATTTGAAATCAAGCGCAAGTGCAAAGTCTGTGGAGAAGTGTTCCTCGCCTGAAACAAGCTTTCATTGACGAATACCTCACGGTGGATGTGAGTGCCAAGGTGAAAGGCATTCCTTCGGAAGACAAGCTGCGTGCCTCGCT
>CAKPTK010000071.1 GCA_934190685.1 uncultured Prevotella sp. | reverse complement strand
GACCCCAACCTTGGCAAGGTTGTGCTCTACCAACTGAGCTATTGCCGCATGACGTAAATCTTGCTATCAGATAGCTTCTGACTTACGGGGTGCAAAGGTAGGGATTTTTTCTCTTTGCACCAAATACTGGTGCTTTATTTTTGTATATTTTCACATATTTAGAGCATATAAAACTTTTTCTATAGATAAATTAAGGATTACCATCCGGATTCTGCTCCGCCGCCGCCTGTGCTTCCTCCGCCAAAACTGCCGCCTCCGGAGAATCCGCTGTCTCCAAAGCCTCCGCCACGTGAGCTGCCACGACCCAACAGGGAACCCAGGAAAAGTCCTGTGAGGAAGGCGTTGCCGTCTGGTTTGTCATCATCCCGATGGTCTTTGTAAGTGATGTTTCCACAGCGCTCGCACTGGTAGGTGTCGCGGTGAATGCGGACACCATTGGATAGGGTGAGGCGTTGACTGGATATTTTCTTGACGGCGCGTTTGCCACATCGGCTGCAGCGTGAGCGATGGTTGTTGAGAATGGAGGGCAAGAATATGAAGAAAAGAATGGCACCGATGAGGAAGAGAAATGCGAAGGTTTCGTTGTTGTCAGTGCCCTCATTGTCGGGTTTCATGCTTCCGTTGAGCGTTTGATATACAGCCCGCATGCCGTTGACCACGCCGTTGTTCCAGTCTCCTTGCTTGAGATAAGGAATGATGTATTGCTGTTGGATGCGTTTGCACAGGGCGTCCGGGAGGTCGCCTTCCAATCCATATCCTGTCTGGAAACGCACTTTGTGCTGATCCACGATGTAGAGCACAAGCAGTCCGTTGTTGTTCTTCTTTTTGCCGATGCCCCAATGGCGGAACAGTTCCGTGGCGAAGTCGAAGGGTGTAGCCTCTCCAATGGAGGGCAGGATGACCACGGCGGTTTCTATGCCTGTCTCCTCTTCCAGACGGGCGCAGATGGTGTTGACGCTGTCTTGTGCCGTTGGTGACAACATCTGTGCGGGGTCTGTGGTATACAGCCGCTTGTCCATCAGGTGCACGTTGGGCACCTTGTCGATGGTGTATGCTGAAGATGGCTCCTGTGCCGCTATGGTCAGGAGCACAGAAGCCATCAACAACAGACAGGTGGATAGAAGTCTTTTCATCTGTTGCGGAATTAGAATTTCACCTCAGGAGCCTTTTCCGCGCCAGCCTGAGCCTCAAAGTAGGCTTTCTTCTCAAAGCCGAACAAGTTTGCGAGGATGTTCTTGGGGAACCGGCGGATGCTCACGTTGTAGCTCTTGGCTGCGTCGTTGAAATCTTTGCGTGCCACATTGATGCGGTTTTCCGTCCCCTCCAACTGCGCCTGGAGCTCTTGGAAGTTCTCGTTGGCTTTCAACTCAGGATAACGTTCCTGGATGACCATCAGTCTGCCCAGTGCTTGTGAGATGTTGCCTTGTGCCTTTTGGTATTCAGCCAACTTTTCTGGAGTGAGGTTGGTGGGGTCCACCTTCATCTGTGTCGCCTCGCTTCTGGCTTTCATCACTCCCTCGAGTGTTTCCCGCTCATGGGTGGCATACCCTTTGACCGTGTTCACGAGGTTGGGGATGAGGTCGGCTCTGCGCTGATATTGGGTCTCCACGTTGGCCCAACTGTTGTCCACATTTTCGCTTTCAGTCACCAGACCGTTGTAGCCTCCTACTGCCCAAAGGACAATGATGACGAGGACGGCCAGAGTGATGACCAGTCCGAGATGTTTCTTGATATAATTCATAGTTGTTATTGTCTTGTTTTCTTTTTTGTTGTCGGAATGTTGAATTCTGTCACTTTGGAGATGGCTTTACCGCCTTGCAGCACGGAAAGGCAGATTTGGGCATTGCCGTCTTTGAGTTTGTTGTCGGCCTTGACCATGGCGGTATAGCGGATGCCCTTTCCGGGTGCGATGCTTTCCACATGGACGCTCGGCGATATGTAAATATGTGGATTGTTTTCTGATTCGATGACTGTGGGCACCACATCGTGAAGCTCGGTCTTGGAATTGTTTCTCACCTCGAATATCACTTTGCACAATTCTCCACGGTTCAGGGCGTTGTCTTTATTCTCGTCCACAAACCGGGCATTGGTGATTTCGATGGACGGATTGAACTTGTAGTTTTCCACCAAGTCGTCCACGCTTGATGAAGCGGGCACCGACGAGGTGGGCTGGGTGGCGCTGTAGTTGCCCGTGTAGTCGGAACTGTTGAAGTCGTAGATGCGGTCGTCGGCCGTGTTGTTGGGGTCGAAACCGCTCTCATCCGTATTGTCCTGTTGTTGATAGCCCTGTTGATAACTTTGTGGATAACTCTGTTCGTTTTGTTTTGCCTTGCGTTGCTGTATCCGTTCATAGCGATTGTGCATATCTTGTTTCTGGGCGTTTTCGGCTTGTTGTCCGATGACACCGCCAAGCACGGCGCCTCCAGCCATGCCGACAATCGTGCCGATGTCGGATCCACGCGGGCCACCTGAGATTCCACCGATAGCGGAACCGAGGATAGAACCGAGTGATGCGCCCGTATAGGCACCACTACCTACGTAAGTGCCACAACTGCTGAGCATGACAACCATGCCCAAGGCGATAATGGAAGTCTTCTTCATAATTTTCTTCTTTAATAACTCTTCGGATGGCAAAGTTATATAATAAAGGTGAAACGGAGAATATCCGTTTCAACCTTTTTGCATAATTACATATCTTTTTTCGTTTCATAGCCTTCGGGCAGCAACACCACCCCCTCTTGCTTCATGCCGTCCATCATGATTTTGGCAGGTCGGTCGAACCGCACATGGCGCACAAACTGGGTTTCTTCCACGGCGGGCATGGCGTCGAGAATGTCCTTGCGGAAAATCCCGTCGTTCTTGTAGGGGTTGACCGTGAAGTAGCCTACGCCGAAGCTGGTGAGGTTTTGAAAGAAGTGGGTACCTTGGCTTGGGTCTACGCGGTAGTTTTGCAGTCCCACCTCAACGATGACCTTGGCGGCACTGATGTGCGGCCATTTCACAGGAATGCCCAGCCAATAGTCGCTCGATCCCCATCGTCCCGGTCCAGCCAGAATGTAGCCTTTCCCTTCGGCAAGGAATTTCCGGTTGATGCGCTCGATGTCGTCGGCGATGGTCGGGTTGTTCATGGCGGTGAAGTTGTCGTCAGTCTTCACATAGACCACATCCACCACGTCGTCCGCGATGCCGTGGCCCAGCGAGGTGTGAGACCTGAGCAGACAATCTTCGTCGGGTATGAGCGTGAGGTCTTCATCGAGCACTTGTTTGGAGTCGACAATCGGCCGGATTTGCAAAAGATAGAAGTCGCCAGTTCCGTCAGCGTTGAGATTGCAGGCAAACTCTATTTCCACAGGACGCCGCATTGATTCTTGTCCATGCTTCATGGACATTTGCAGAATCTCGGGGAGTGGGAACACTCCTTGCTGCAACACTCCGCAGAATGAGATAATCTTGCGGCCTCCCTCATAGATGCCGTCTCGGATTACTTGGTCGTAGGGGTCGTAAGTGGAGGCTATGCCGGCGAGAGAACCTTCTTTGTCAGCCTCTTTCACCTTGAGCTTGAGGATGTTGAATCCATCGTCCACCTTGAAGTCGTCACCCACATGTTTCATGTCGAGTGCATAGAATTGGGTCTGCGTCTCGCGCAGTGCTGTCTCCATCTCGCTCGTTTGCAACACTTGGTGGGGATGATAGGGCGACACCCGCAGCGTTTGTCCACCGTCCACGATATATTTGCCCAAGCCGAGTGCCAGACTGGCGATGCCTTCTTCCGCCGTCTCGTCGCCGATAGGGTAGTAGTTGAGCGAGCGGAGCACACCGCTGATGTTGGGATAATAGTGGTCGCCGTAGGTCTTGCCGACCACCTCTTGCAGGATGACCGCCATCTTCTCCTGGTCGATAACGTTGCTCGTAGCCGTCATGTAAGCCTTCGAGTCACGGTAGTAGACCGAGGCATAGACACTCTTGATGGCTGAGGCGAGCATGCGCAGCATCTCGTATTTGTCGTCAAGACAAGGAATCATATAAGTGGAGTAGATGCCGGCGAAAGGCTGATAGTGGGAGTCCTCCAGCAGACTCGACGAGCGAATGGCGATAGGACTCTTCGTGGCTTCGAAAAACGTGAAGAAGTCAGCAATCAGCGAGTCGGGCAATTGTGCCTTGAGAAAATGTTGTAGAATCTCCTCGTCACTGGCGTCGCTCAGGGCAATTTGGTAGAGGTTGTTCTGCTCCATAAACTGGTCGAACACGTCGGTACAGAGCACTACGGTCTTGGGTATTTGCACGGTGACTCCCGGAAAAGCGTTGAATTCCGGATGCATCTTCACGACATTGTCGAGGAAGGCGAGACCTCTGCCTTTCCCGCCGAGCGAGCCCTCGCCGATGCGGGCGAAGTGGGCATACTTGTCGAACTTGCCACGGTCGAACACCGCCACTACGCCGATATTCTTCATCTTGCGGTATTGCACGATGGCGTCGAAGATGATTTGTCGGTGAGCGTCCACGTCTTGCAGCTTCTCCCATGTCACGTTTTTGAGGAATGCTGATACGGGGAAGATGGCGCGGGCGCAGAGCCAGCGGCTCACATGGTTGCGGCTCACGTGGTAGAGCATCGAGTCGTTGGGTATCTTGAAGATGTTGTCCTGCAACTCTTTCAGTGAATGGATGCGCACAATCTCGTTGTGCGTCTTGGGGTCTCGGAAGATGAAGTCGCCGAATCCCATGTGTTCCTCCATTTGCCGGCGCAGGTCGATGCTCATTTTTTTCGAGTTCTGGTCGACGAAACGGAATCCTTCCCGTTCCGCCTTCTCCCGGTTCTCCTGCTCGCTGCTTTCGATGATGAGTGGCAGGAAAGGGTCGTTTTTCCTGATTTGCCGGCATAGTTTCAGTCCCGCCTCAGGGTCTTTCTCGCCCTGGAAGGGGAAGCGGGCGTCGCTGATCACGCCCAACACGTTGTCTGCATACTTCGTATAGATGGAGATGGCTTCCTCGTAGCTGCGTGCCAGCACCACTTTTGGCCGTCCTCTCATGCGGAGGGTGGCGGCGTGGCGGTTGAGCGCCTCGGTGGAGAAACGCTGGCTTTGGAGCAGTATGTAGTTGTAGAGGTTGGGTAGGATGGAAGAATAGAAGCGGATGCTGTCCTCGACGAGCAGTATCATCTGCACACCTCCGTTACGTATGTCGTTCTCGAGGTTCATCTTGTCCTCGATGAGTTTGATGATGGACAGGATGAGATTGGTGTTCCCCAACCAGCAGAAGACATAGTCGAAGATGGAGAGATCCTCGTTTTCCATGCGCTTGGTGATGCCGTGGGAGAAAGGCGTGAGCACCACGCAGTGGATGTCTGGCCATTCCGCTTTGATGTCGCGTGCCACGCTGAAGGCGTCGTTGTCGGCGTTGCCCGGCATACAGATGACGAGGTCCACGTTGGTGGTGGAGAGTATCTTTGACGCTTCTTCGGTGGTGCTCACCTGGGTGAACGTGGGCGGATAGCGCAGTCCCAGCTCCATATACTCGTTGTAGATTTTCTCTTCCACGCGTCCGTCGTCCTCGAGCATGAAGGCGTCATAGGGGTTGGCGACAATGAGCACGTTGTAGATGCGCCGCATCATCAGATTCATGAACGACACGTCTTTCAGATAGAACTGGTTCCATTCCTGGGGTATGTTTTCATTCATAAGGCATCGGTTTTATGGTTGTCTATGTCATTGGCTGGGGTTATCCCACTTCGTAGTTCATGCTTTTGGTCACATAGTCGCTGCTTCGGCGGCCCGACAAGAAGATGCCGTAGAGCAGTGTCTTGATTCTATGTTTCCTGCGGCAATACTGATAAAAATCTTCCTCATAGGGGTTGAAGTCCTCTTTCCACCGCTCCCAAGGCGACAACTGGAAATAGGGAACCATGTCTGACACGTAGTTGGAAGTCTCTGTGCTGTTTCTGTCTGCTCCCTCATGCAGCCGTGCCATGTTCTCGCGGGTGGGGTAGATACACCTTGTGCCTCGCTCTTGGCAGTGTTTCACGAGTGGCAGTATGCTGTCGTCGTAGTGCTCCAGTACGTGTGCCATTGAAAAATTGTCGTATTTTGAATTGCCGATCTTCTGGATAGGGCGCAGTTGTAGCGTGTCAATGTGCAGTTCTTGGAACACTTGAGGGAAGAGCTTGAGGTCTTCCACGTTGTCTTCGTTGATGGTATAGTTGATTCTGACGGCGAAGTGGGGATGGCTTTTCTTGATTTCCTTGAGGTCTTCGACCAACTGCTTGAATGTGTCGAACCGTGCCCTGTCCATTAGAAATTCGTAGGAAGCCTGTCGCATGCCGTGTACGGAGAGGGTGATTTCGTCAAGTCCGCATGCCACGAGCCGTTCCAGTTTGGATGGGTTGAGTAGGTTGCCGTTGGTCGTGAGGGCAATATAGGGGACACCGTATTGCTTGCCGAGGCTCACCACCTTGTCGAGATGGCGGTAAAGGGTGGGTTCTGCTCCGCAGCCTATTTGCAACTTTCGCAAATAGGGGAACACCTTTCGGGCGATGAGGCTCAGTTCTTCTTCCGAGAAAAAGCCGTGCAGCGACTTGCGCTTTTCGTCGTCGCTGAAGTAGCACATGCGGCATCTGAGGTTGCACGCCAACACAGGGTCGAAAAACATGCAAGTGTATCGTCGGCGCAACAGGTGCATGGCGAGAATGCCTAAAGCGCGAAGTCTGTGGCTCTTGATATGGGTGTATATGTTGAGAAGTTTATAGATGTTCATATTATATTTAAGGTGGCGGTGTGGCGGCACGCAAGTGTTTTCCGCTTGATGCAAAGTTAATGGAAAAGGAAGACAAAACAAAAGGAATGCGGATAAAACATTATGTTTTTGTCAAAAAGTTTGGAGGCTAATGAGTTTTTAACTATATTTGCCCCGCAACATGACAATATGAGAAACCGAGCTAATAACATAAAACGTTGAACTAAAATAATAAATACTATGGAAGTGGAAAAAATCATGCAGGCCCTAGAGGCTAAACACCCTGGCGAACTGGAGTATCTTCAGGCTGTGAGAGAGGTTCTCTCCACCGTAAAAGACGTATACAACCAGCACCCGGAATTTGAAAAAGCCAAAATCATGGAGCGTATCGTCGAACCGGAACGCGTCATCACCTTCCGTGTGCCATGGGTCGATGACCGTGGTGAGGTGCATGTGAACATCGGCTACCGCGTGCAGTTCAACAGCGCCATTGGTCCCTATAAAGGCGGATTGCGGTTCCATCCGTCCGTCAATCTCTCTATCATGAAGTTCCTGGGCTTTGAGCAGACCTTCAAAAACGCCCTTACCACACTGCCTATGGGCGGAGCCAAGGGCGGAAGCGACTTTTCTATCCGTGGTCGTTCCGATGCCGAGGTGATGCGCTTCTGCCAGGCGTTCATGTCAGAACTTTATCGTCATATTGGTCCCGATGAGGACGTGCCCGCTGGCGACATCGGTGTGGGCGGTCGTGAGTTGGGCTATCTCTTCGGTGCTTACAAGAAGTTGACCCACCGCTGGGAAGGTGTGCTCACCGGCAAAGGCATGGAGTGGGGCGGTTCCCGCATCCGTCCGGAGGCTACTGGTTATGGCGCCCTCTACTTCGTCAACCAGATGTTGCAGACCCGTGGCATCGACATCAAGGGCAAAACCGTCAGTGTGAGCGGCTTTGGCAATGTGGCTTGGGGAGCCGTGAAGAAGGCTACAGAACTGGGTGCCAAGGTGGTGACTATCAGCGGTCCTGATGGATATATCTATGATCCTGACGGTGTGAGCGGCGGGAAGATTGACTATTTGCTCGAACTGCGTGCCAGTGGCAATGATGTTTGTCAGCCCTATGCCGAGGAATTCCCCGGTGCGAAGTTCATTCCGGGCAAGCGTCCTTGGGAGGTGAAAACCGACATCGTGCTCACCTGCGCCACTCAAAACGAACTCAATGGTGACGATGCCGACCAGATACTCGCCCATCAACCACTCTGCGTGGCGGAAGTTTCCAACATGGGCTGCACGGCTGAGGCTGTCGACAAATTCGTGAAGTCGAAGACGCTCTTCGCTCCCGGCAAGGCCGTCAATGCTGGTGGTGTAGCCACTTCAGGTCTCGAGATGACCCAGAACTCCATCCGCTTGAGTTGGAGTGCGGAGGAAGTGGACGAGAAACTCCATCATATCATGCACTCTATCCATGAGCAATGCGTGAAATACGGAACCGAGCCGGACGGCTACATCGACTATGTGAAGGGCGCCAACATCGCCGGCTTCATGAAGGTGGCCAACGCCATGATGGCGCAAGGCATCGTCTGACAGGAATATAACCCAACACAAACAATAAGGTATAGTGAACATAAGACATTTCATATTTAGTATTTTAATGAGTTTTAGCCTTGTCCCCGTGCTGGCACAGCAACGGGGCAAGGCCACTTATTATTCCCGCAAGGCCAATGGCGTGAGGATGAGCGACGGCACACGCTACCATAGTGACAGTTTGGTGTGTGCCCACCGCAAGTATCCTTTCGGCTCGCTCTTGAAGGTGACCAATCCCGCCAACGGCAAGCATGTCGTCGTGCGCGTCGCCGACCGGGGCCCTTTTGCCAAAGGCAGAATCATCGACCTTTCCTATTCAGCCGCCAAGGCTTTGGGCATTCTTTCGCAGGGTGTGGCGCTGGTGGAGGTGGAACTCTTCAAGAATCCTTCCAGAATTCCTTACCGTGCTGAATCCGAATCGGTCGATTTGCCAGAACTTGACTTGGAAATGCCTCTCCCCGAGCCCAAGTCTTCCAAGTCGAAAAGCACTCCTGCCAAATCAAAGCGCTGATTCGCAAAGTGTCATTGTTTTGACATCCAACGGGTTAGGACTATTGACATAAATCAAAAAAAGATTAGGCAAACAGGTATTTTGTGTGGCAATACTTGCGATTGTGGTAAAAACACAATACCTTTGCACCGTGTTTTTCATAGTATTAGATTTAAGGTTAACAAAGGTTGTGGACTACAGCGGTAGTCCATTTTTTGTATCTATACGTTTCAGCCACCATTTGTTAGTGTGCCGTTAACGATGCGTTAGTGTGCCGTTAACGATGCGTTAGTGTGCCATTAGCATCCAGCGGAAAGGCTTGTAACTTTGGTTGTCTGTTCTTGTTCCTTGTTGGAAAAACGCCGCTATGGTGCGCCACTTGTAGGTGGCAAGGTCTAAAATATAGTCAAAAGCAATGGATTTTCTTGTCTTTGTAGGATAAATGTCGTAACTTTGTCTGCGACTTTTGCCATATCAATGGAGAAACAAGAAGATGGAAAGCGAAACAGGAATATTTAGTTTGGATTCCGCCATGTGCGTGCTGATGGTCATCTCTGGCTATTTCATGGGGTGGACCTATTGGAGTGCGTCGTTTCAGAGCCGGGGCATCAAGATGAAGACAGCGTTGCTGTCGCTCGATGTCTTGTTGTCCGCTACCATCGTCATCATCTCCACGGTGATAGGCGACAGTAGCACACAGGCCGTTTGGGCAGTGTTCGGCGGAGTCAATCTGTTGCGCCTGTTCTATCTTCGCGACAAGGAGACGAAGAAAGCAGCCAAGGTCGTCACCGGCCGAAAGACACCGCCTCCGCCACCTGTCCCTGTGGACACAAAAAACGACAGACTATGAACATCTACACGAAGACCGGAGATGCCGGCACCACCAGCCTTTCTTATGGAGGCAGGGTCGGCAAGGACGACATCCGGATAGATACCTACGGAACGCTCGACGAACTGAATGCACAGTTGGGGGTGGTGAGGGCGATGGGCACCGATGACGAAGACAATGCAGTGCTCCTGCAGTTGCAACGCCTCATTATCGAGGGGACTGCCGTGTTGGCTCGCCCTGATGATGAACGGAAACAGGCGGCAGAACACACCATTTCCGCTTATGTGGCGTCATTGGAACAGCGCATCGACCAAATCACGTCGCAACTTCCCGTCCAACACTCCTTTCTCCTTCCTGGCGGAACACTCCGGGCTGCGCAGACCCATGTCGCCCGTGTTGTCTGCCGTCGGGCAGAGCGTCGGCTTGTCGCCGCCACATCCCCCCATTTCGGCAGCGCTGCCTTCCTGCAGTTTCTCAACCGCACGAGCGACTATCTCTATATGTTGGCTCGCCGAATCAATGCCAGCGAGGGAGTGGCGGAACAAATTTTTCCATGAATCGGGAAATCTCCATCCGACAGTTGTCCATAGGCTACCGTGAGCGCCGTCGTCAAGTGGTGGTCATGGAAGGACTCAACGGCACCATCAGGGGAGGTGAGCTTACTTGCCTGCTCGGTCCCAACGGCGTGGGGAAGTCCACCCTGTTGAAGACGCTCTCCGCCTTTTTGCCGCCACTTTCCGGACAGGTGCTCCTTGACGGCAACGATCTGTCCGCCTTTACGCCCCGTCAGTTGGCTCGTCATTTAGGCGTGGTGCTGACGGCCAAGCCCGAGGCACAACATCTCACGGTGGAAGAAATCGTCGGCATGGGGCGCATGCCCTACACCGGATTTTGGGGAACCTTGCAGGCTGACGACCGTCGGGTGGTAGACGGGGCAATAGACATGATGGGACTGCAAACCCTGCGGAATCGCATGGCGGGACAACTGAGTGACGGCGAGAGCCAACGGATGATGATAGCCAAGGCCTTGGCACAGCAGACACCGGTCATCTTCCTTGACGAGCCTACCGCCTTTCTCGACTTCCCCGGCAAGGTGGAGCTCATGCGCCTGTTGCAGCGTGTGGCACACGAGACCGGGAAAATCGTTTTCCTCTCCACCCACGATGTGGAAATGGCACTGCAGGTGGCAGACAACATATGGCTGATGCTCGACAACGGATTGAGCGTGGGCACACCGCAGCAACTGTCCGACCAAGGAGCGCTGTCACGTTTTCTCAACCGGGCGGATATTCATTACGATCCTGCCACGCGAACTATAAAAATATAGACGAGCGGGTAGGGAACATCCCTGTCTGAGCGTATTTTATATAAACAATCCGAAAACAACTAAAATCTAATATATCCATCAATGAAACAGAACAATGGAGGTAGCGTTGCCTACCTGATTTCTATCGTACTCGTAGCCGTGTTGGGTGGTCTGCTCTTCGGTTACGATACGGCGGTCATCTCGGGAGCCGAGAAGGGACTGCAAGCGTTTTTCCTTGGAGCAAAGGATTTCACCTACTCCGACAGTATTCATGGTTTCACCTGTGCCAGTGCACTGATTGGTTGCGTTATCGGTAGCGCCCTTTCGGGCTATCTTGCCTCCAACTGGGGACGCAAGCGCTCGCTGATTTTCGCCGGTGTGATGTTCTTCATCTCGGCATTGGGTTCCATGGATCCTGAATTCTTGTTCTTCAAATATGGAGAACCTACCTGGAACCTGCTCATCGTGTTCAATATCTACCGTGTTATCGGCGGTATCGGTGTAGGCTTGGCTTCCGCCATCTGCCCGATGTACATTGCCGAAGTGGCTCCATCCAACATCCGAGGCACGCTCGTGTCATGGAACCAGTTTGCCATTATCTTCGGACAGTTGGTTGTATACATGGTCAACTTCTTCATTCTCGGCGAGCATACCAACCCGATTATCCAGCAGATCGGCGAGGGACTCAACGCTGTGGCTCCGGGCAGCGACCCTTGGACCATCTCCACAGGCTGGCGCTACATGTTTGGTAGCGAGGCTGTGCCTGCCGGACTCTTTGCCCTTTTGATTTGCTTCGTGCCGGAGACGCCACGCTATCTCGTGATGATCAACCAGCATGAGAAAGCCTACCGCGTGCTCAGCCGCATCAACGGCGAGAGCACGGCTCACGAGATTTTGGAGGAAATCAAGAACACCATCACCACGAAGACCGAGCGTTTGTTCACCTATGGCTGGCTGGTCATCTTCGTGGGCATCATGCTCAGTGTGTTCCAGCAGGCTGTCGGCATCAACGCCGTGCTCTACTATGCGCCACGTATCTTTGCCGATATGGGTATGGACAAGCCGATGGTGCAGACAGTCATCATGGGTGTTGTCAACATCTCGTTCACGCTTGTCGCCGTCTTTACGGTTGAGAAATTGGGCC
>CAKPTK010000070.1 GCA_934190685.1 uncultured Prevotella sp. | reverse complement strand
AAAAATAAAAGCGAAACAAGTTCCCTTTTATTTTGTATTGTCTTCGATTTGCACTACCTTTGCACCATATTAGATGAGAGAAACGAACAAATACCGGTATTAAAATAACAAAGATGAACATAGACAGCGTTATTACAAGCTCCGTGCTCCAGGCAGTGAAAGAGCTTTATGGACAGGACGTGCCACTGAAGATGGTACAACTCCAGAAAACCAAGAAAGAATTTGAGGGCAACCTCACCCTCGTGGTATTCCCATTCCTCAAACTCTCGAAAAAGAAACCGGAGGACACAGCGGAAGAAATCGGACGCTACCTCGCCGAGCATTGTCCTGCCGTGGCAAACTACAACGTGGTGAAAGGATTCCTCAATCTTTCCATCGCTCCTGCCGCATGGATCTCGCTGCTCAACGACATCAATGCCGACCCGACTTTCGGAGAGAAGCACGCTTCTGAAAACTCGCCCTTGGTGATGATTGAGTATTCTTCACCCAACACCAACAAGCCTCTCCACCTTGGACACGTGCGCAACAACCTCTTGGGATGGTCTTTGGCACAAATCATGGCAGCCAACGGCAACCGCGTGGTCAAGACCAACATCGTGAACGACCGTGGCATCCACATCTGCAAGTCAATGCTGGCTTGGCAGAAATGGGGCAACGGTGCCACACCGGAGTCTACCGGCAAGAAGGGCGACCACCTCATCGGTGATTTCTATGTGGCATTTGACAAGCACTACAAGGAAGAGTGCAACGAACTGAAAGCGAAATACATCGCTGAAGGAATGGCGGAAAAAGACGCCGAGGAGAAAGCCAAGGCTGAAGCTCCGCTCATCAAGGAGGCTCACGCCATGCTCGTGAAATGGGAGCAGGGCGACCCTGAGGTGCGCGCCCTTTGGGAAAAGATGAACAACTGGGTGTATGCCGGATTCGACGAGACCTACAAGGCGCTCGGCGTGGCATTCGACAAGATATATTATGAGTCCAACACTTATCTCGTAGGCAAGAAGAAGGTAGAGGAAGGACTCGAGAAGGGAATGTTCTTCCGCAAGGACGACAACAGTGTCTGGGCAGACCTCACCAACGAAGGTCTTGACCAGAAGTTGCTGCTCCGTTCCGACGGCACCAGTGTCTACATGACTCAGGACATCGGTACCGCCACCATGCGCTTCAACGACTACCCCATCGACAAGATGATTTATGTGGTGGGCAACGAGCAGAACTACCACTTCCAAGTGCTGTCCATCCTGCTCGACCGCCTCGGCTTCAAATGGGGCAAGGAGTTGGTACACTTCAGCTATGGCATGGTGGAACTGCCCAACGGCAAGATGAAGAGCCGTGAGGGAACGGTTGTGGATGCCGACGACCTCATCGCCGAGATGGTGGGTGACGCCAAGAAGACCAGCGAGGAACTGGGCAAGTTCAAGGACATGTCGGAAGAAGAGCGCAACGAGATTGCCCGCATCGTGGGCATGGGTGCCTTGAAATATTTCATCCTCAAGGTGGATGCCCGCAAGAACATGCTCTTCAACCCTGCCGAGAGCATCGACTTCAACGGCAATACCGGTCCATTCATCCAATACACCTATGCCCGTATCCGCAGCATCATGCGCAAGGCGGCTGCCGAGAATCTCACCATCCCGTCTTCTCTTGGCGCAGACATGCCGCTCAACGACAAGGAGGTTCAGCTCATCCAGAAGATGAACGACTTCAGCGCTGCCGTGGAGCAGGCTGGCAAGGACTACTCGCCAAGCGGCATCGCCAACTACTGCTATGAGTTGACCAAGGAGTTCAACCAGTTCTACCACGACTTCAGCATTCTCGGTGCCGACACCGAGGCTGAGAAGCAAGTGCGCCTGGTCATCGCCGAGAATGTCGCCAAGATTCTCAAGAACGGCATGGCTTTGCTGGGTATTGAAGTGCCCGAAAGAATGTAATTTGTGTTTGACTATATAGACGACAGGGAGTTAGGAAGAGAGCATATTCCTTCTTTTCCTAACTCCGCTTCTTTCTAAACAGACCATGCAAACAGACACCAATCCACCCGACTGGCGACACGACACCGTGTTGCCCTTACCCAACGAGGTAATCGCCAACGCATGGGCGGTAGACGCCGCCTGCTCCGGCAATCCCGGCCCTATGGAATATCAGTGCATCGACTTGCAAACCGGTGCGCAAGTGTTCCACTTCGGTCCTGTGCACGGCACCAACAACATCGGAGAGTTTCTCGCCATTGTCCATGCCCTCGCCTTGATGGACAAGCAAGGCATCAAGGACAAGACCATCTATTCCGACAGCCACAATGCCATTCTCTGGGTGCAGAAGGGAAAATGCAAGACGACACTGAAGCGCACACCGCAAACCGAACAGCTCTATCAAATCATCGCCAGAGCTGAATACTGGCTCCGTACACACCCCGTCACCACACCTATTCTTAAATGGGAAACCAAGAAGTGGGGGGAAGTGCCCGCCGACTTCGGCCGCAAAAACAGGTAGCATCATGGAAGAAAAGACGAATTGGAACCGAGACAATTTCAGCCAGCTCTATAATGCATATTATAGAGGGTTGTCTGTCTATGCTGCCAATTTTGTCGGCAACCTCGCTGAAGCGGAAGACATTGTGCAAGAGGTGTTCTCCACCTTGTGGGAACACGACCTTTCTTTCATCTCTTCCACCGCCATCAAATCTTATTTATACCGCAGTGTGCGCAATGGCTCCCTCGACATGCTCAAGCACAAAAATGTGGAAGAGTCCTACATCCACAAGACGATGGAGGCTTACCCGGAGATTAAGTTCGACGATTCCGGCGACACGCTCAACAAGGAGATTGTCTACGCCAAATTGTTTCGGACCATCGAAGACCTGCCCCAACGGCAGCGGGAGATTTTCCTACTCTACATGCGGGGGAAGAAGAACCGCGAGATTGCCGAAATCATGCAGGTTTCCATTGACACGGTGAAGACACAGAAACGCCGTGCCATGAACTTTCTACGCCAAAAACTGGGCGAGAAAGAGTACGAACTGTTGTTTATTCTTTTGCTCAATTCTATATCAATCTGATATAATTCCTTCTTTTTTCTTCTTTTTCTGTCACCCCTTTCGAGCTTTTAGTCGTTATAAGATAAAACTAAGAGTTCATGAAAAGAGACATCAACGATATTATTCACGACAAACTCATCGGCAACATCTCTTCGGAAGACGGGAAGCGGCTGGAAGAATGGCTGCATTCCGATTCTACCCATCAACAACAATATGATGACTTATTCGATGCCAATGATTTGTCCGCACAATACCTGCTTTACGAACAAACGGATGTGAAAGGCGGTTGGCAAAAATTCTGCCGCAGCCATCATTGGCAGTCACACACCAGCCATTGGCGCAAAGTATGTCTCTATGCGGCTTCTGTGGCAGTGCTCTTGGTAGGCGGATGGGTGTATTATCAACGGAGCACACAACCCATACGCCCCGCCCTGCCGCAGGAAGTGGCTGTCGCCATCAAGAAGGCGGAAGTGACCGGCAAGAACCAAGCCGTTCTCACCTTGCCCGACGGCAAGCAAATTGCGGTGGCGTCGGACTCTGCGGCACAGGTGGTGATTGCCGGTCTTGACAAGGACGCCACCTTTCATATCAGCACCAAGCACGGCAAGGAGTTCTGGATTACGCTCGCCGACGGCACACGCATCCACATGAACAGCAACACCATCCTCGACTGCCCAGTGCAGTTTGCTTCCGCCGACCGCAGTGTCTACCTGATTGGCGACGCCTATTTCTATGTAGCCCAAGACAAGCAACGGCCGTTTATGGTGAAGACCGACAACGGCATTGTCAAGGAATACGGCACTTCGTTCAACGCCAACACCACCGACTTGCCCGGCACGACAAAGGTTGTGTTGGTGGAAGGAAGCATCAGTGTCATCACGCACAGTGGCAACGAGCATGCCGTGAAGCCTCATCAACTGGCGGAGATACGCCACCAGAGCGACGATGTAATCATCCAGCAGACCGACGTGAAACCCTATACGGCTTGGAACGAGGGTCGGTTTGTCTTCGAGGAATGTCCCATGCAGCAATTGATGGATGTGCTGGCCCAATGGTACAACATACAGGTGACTTTCAAGAACGACCGATCCAAAGACATCCATTTCACAGGCACACTTGACAAATACGGCAACGCCGACGACATTCTGCAAGCTATTGAGAGCGTGGCAGGTGTGAAGATTGTCCACCATGGAAACATCGTTGAGATTGACTGATAAATATTACCAACCATAAAAAGAGAGAGAATATGAAGAAAAAGAAAGAACATCTCAGTAAAGTGTTCACAACCTTCTTCCTTGGCCTCGCTTTGTTGTCTGCTCCTCCTGCAGCCCATGCCCAGTCGGCATTGGGCAAACGAGTGACCATCAACAAGACGCAGGTATCTGTCAAGGAATTCTTCGACGAAGTGAACAAGCAGACAGGACTCAACTTCATCTGCAACTCGGAAATTCTAAAACATTTTCCACACATCAGTGTCAATGAGACCAACGCCACCGTCAAGGGTGTGCTCGACCAGATTACAGCCAAACTGGGCTGCACCTACCACACCGACGGAAACATGGTGACGGTGGTGAAAAGACATGTACGCACCAACGAGCGCAAGATTTCCGGCTGCGTGACCGATGAACACAACGAACCGCTTGCCGGAGTGCAGGTGAAGGCATTGGGCACCAAGGCAATCGCCGTGACCGACCTTGACGGCAACTATTCCATCACCGTTCCTTCCGAAGCCATACAACTGAACTTCTCCTATGTGGGCATGGACTTGTTCTGCATGAAGGTGACCGCTGGCAACGACGACACCAACCGCAATGTCCGCATGGTGAGCAGCAATGCCTTGAAAGAGGTGGTGGTGACGGGATATTACGAGCAGACCAAAAAGAGCTTTACGGGTGCCGCCCGCACCATCTCTGGAGAAGACCTCTTGAAGGGCAGCAACCAGAACGTGCTCGCCGCCTTGCAGAATGTGGATCCGTCGTTCGTCATGGTGGAAAACAATCTGGCGGGTTCCAACCCGAACAGCATACCGCAGTTCCAAATGCGTGGTTCCAGCAGTCTGACAGGCATGAGCGACACCTATAACGGAAGTCCCAACATGCCTATCTTCATTGTCGACGGTTTCGAAACCACGGCAGAGAAGGTGTTTGATATGGATCCTTACCGCGTGCAGAGCATCACACTCTTGAAAGATGCATCCGCCACCGCCATCTATGGTTCTCGTGCCGCCAACGGTGTGGTGGTCATCACCACCACAACCCCGAAGAACGGAAGGCTGGCTTTGAGCTACAATGCCGACTTCACCTTCTATGTCCCAGACCTGAGCGCCTACAACCTTTGCAACCCAGAGCAGAAACTTGAGCTGGAAAAATTGTCGGGACTGTACGACTCCTCCAAGAAAGCTTATTGGAACATGGACCAGTGGAACGACCAAATTGGTATGGACAAGGCCTACAACTGGCGCCTGCAGAACATACGTGAAGGGGTCAACACCGACTGGCTTGCCCAACCGCTCCATCAGATGACCGTAGGTCAGAAACATTCCATCCGTGTCGACGGTGGCGCCAGTGCATTCCGCTATGCGTTGGATCTGAACTATGCCAACACACCGGGTGTGATGCGCAACTCGGGACGTGAGCGCATGGGCATCGGCATGGAACTGCAGTACACCTACAAGAACTTGACCTTCCGCGACCAACTGTCGTTCTCCAATGTCACCGCCAAGAACTCGCCTTACGGCTCGTTCTCGCAATACACCAAGCTGAATCCTTATCTCCGTATGAAGGACAACAGTGGCAACTATATCTACCAGTTGGAAGAGGACGACCGCTTCCCTGCCCTCTCGCTCTACCGCGACCCTGTCTACAATCCGCTCTACAACACCACGCTGAACCAGAAAGACCAGAGTGCCTACAACGACTTGACCAACAACTTTGGCGTGGACTGGCTCATCCTGCAGGGACTCCGTCTGAAGGGTAGTTTCTCTTTCACCGTGCAGAATACGTCTTCCGACGTGTTCAAATCGGGCAAAGACACTGAGTTTGCCACCTATGTGGGCGATGATTTCAACCGCAAGGGATATTACAAGGCCTCCCGGGGAGACGTGTTCAACTTCGACGGCAGTCTGGTGCTGAGCTATTTGTTCCAGAAGAACAAGCATGTACTCAACACCAACCTCGGTTGGAACATCCAGCAGGACAAGTCGAAGGACTTCACCGTGAAAGCCGAAGGCTTCCCCAACGACAATCTGGACTACATCAGCTTTGCCTCTCAATATGAGAAGAACGGTTCGCCCTCGGGTGACGAATACACCTCTCGCCTGGTCGGCTTCTTGGGCAACCTCAACTACAGCTCCGACGAGAAATATCTGCTTGACCTGTCGTTCCGTGAGGATGCCTCCTCCCGCTTTGGCGCCAAAGACCGTTGGGCGCCCTTCTGGTCTGCCGGTATTGGCTGGAACCTGCACAACGAGAAATGGATGAAACAGCTCAAGGCCATCAACCAATTGAAACTCCGCGCCACCTACGGACTCACCGGTAGCCAGGACTACGACCCTTATCAGGCCATGACCACCTACCAATATCTCACCGGCGAGCGCTACCACTATGCCATCGGCACCCTCTTGAAAGCCATGGGCAACGAGAACCTGTCCTGGCAGCGCACCACAGAGAAGAACATCGGTCTTGACCTCGGACTCTTCAACGACCGCATCCAGCTCACCGCTGACTACTATCTCAAGAACTCCAAGGACGTGCTGACCGCCGTGACCCTGCCGCCTTCTCTCGGCTTCACCACCTATATGGCCAACTTGGGTGAAGTGGAGAACCGAGGATGGGAACTCAGTGCCCGTGCCGCCGTCATCAAGGATTCCGGGCATCAACTCTATTGGAGCGTGTTCGGCTCGATGATTCACAACGCCAACAAGCTCAAGAAAATATCCAACTCTCTCCAGGCCTACAACGACAAAGTGGACAACGTGACGGCGAACGGAGCCAAGGCCGACCATGTGTCTGCCCCACGTGTGAGATATGTGGAGGGAGCCTCCATCAACTCCATCTGGGTGAACCATTCGCTCGGTGTGGATCCTCAGACTGGCCGTGAGATGTTCCTCGACAAGAATGGAAAGATCACCAGCACCTGGTCGGCAGACAACTACGTGATTGGCGGCTGCACCGACCCGAAAGTGGAGGGAACCTTCGGCACCAGCCTTTCGTATAAAGGATTCCAACTCAACGCCACCTTCCGCTACCGCATGGGCGGACAGATGTACAACCAAACCTTGGTGGACAAGGTGCAGGACATTGACCCTCGCTACAATGCGGATGCGCGCGCACTGACACAGCGATGGCAGAAGCCGGGCGACCAGGTGAGATTCACCGGATTCGTGATAGACGTAGAGGGTGTGAACTACAACACCAGCACCAAGCCGACCTCACGTTTCGTCGAAAACTACAACTATCTCACGCTGAGCACACTCAACCTGTCGTATGAGTTCAACAACAAGAACCTGGTGAGATATGGCATCCAGCGTCTGAAACTGCTGTTCTATATGAACGATGTGTTCTTCTCCTCTACCGTGAAGACCGAGCGAGGCACCGACTATCCCTATGCCCGCAACTTCAGTCTGGGACTCCAAGTAAGATTCTAAACAGAAAGGCAACAACATGAAAAAGATATCATTATATACAGCTGCACTCGCTTCCCTGCTGCTGCTCGGCAGTTGCAACGACTGGCTCGACGTGCGGCCCAAATCGCAAATCAAGGAAGAGGCACTCTTCAAGACCTCCTCGGGCTTCCAAGATGCCCTGACAGGTGTCTATACCCTCATGGGCAGAACCAACACCTATGGCGGCAATTCCACCATGGGCTTCATCGACGTGCTGGCACAGCAATATTCTTCTGTCGGCACCGGCTATGACAAGGCTGCCTCCTTCGACTACAAGAACGATACCGACAAAGGCTATATCGACGATATGTGGAAAGACAGCTACCAAGGCATCGCCAACTGCAACTACATTCTGAAGAACATTCAGGAGAACGGCAGCGTGCTCAACGACAGCACCCGCAGACTCGTCAAGGGCGAGGCGTTAGCGCTGAGAGCCTATCTCCACTTTGACGTGCTGCGTGGCTTCGCTCCTTCTTATGTCGTGGGCAAGGATCAGCCGGGAGTGCCCTACATCAGTCATGTGACCAGTTCGCCCGTGCAGCCCATCTCCGTGGCGGCCATGACGGATTCGCTTGTGCGTGACCTTCAAGAGGCCCGCGACCTCGTGAGAGACATCGACCCGATCGGTCCCGCCCACGCTACCTACGATGAGTTGAAAGATGAACAATACACCACCGACCAATATCTGAAGGACAATGGTTTCTGGATGTTCCGCACGTCACGCCTCAACTACTACGGCATGACCGCCCTCTTGGCACGCATCAGTCTCTTCAAGGGCGACAACGCCAATGCGCTGAAATATGCCAAAGAGGTGATCGACAGTAAGAAGTTCAGCCTCATCAACGATGATTTGTTGGCTCAAGACAAGGCGAGCACCAGTTCGAAGTATGCCTACACCTTTGCCGAGAGCGTTGCCAAGCACGAGTATATCAGCGGCATCTATGTCTATGGTTTGAAAGAAAAGCGCAACAACCTCTACTACACCGACGGCAAAGCTGCCCTCACCATCAGCGACGAGCGCAAGCAGTCTGTGTTCGGTGCGACAGGTCTTGACTTCGATATCCGTGCCAAGAAGATGTTCTCCATCCCCGACGGCAACTCCAAGCAGTATATCAACAAATATATGAGCGGCACCCAGATTCCGCTGCTGAAGATTGGCGAGATGTATCTCATCGCCGCCGAAGCCTCCGGTGACATTGAGTATCTGAAAGAGTTCCGTCGCCAGCGGGGTTATACCAGCAATCCGCTGCCTGAGGGCGACAACCTTGAGACAGAACTTCAGAAAGAATATCAGCGCGAGTTCATCGGCGAGGGACAGTTGTTCTACTTCTACAAGCGCAAGAACATCCTGCCTATCCCCAACGCACCGGTAGAGACCTCTGCCGCCACCTTTATCTTCCCCGAGCCCGACGACGAGATCGAGTTCGGCTATTCCAACAACTAAAACATACGGACAATGAAAAAGACAAACCTATTGCTGATTCTGTCGGTGCTCGCCCTCTTCTTCTCCTGCAAAGAGAACGACATGACGGACTTTACCGGCAAGGACTGCATATATTTCCAGCTCAGTTCCAATTGGGCACAGACCAAGGACAGTCTCACCTATTCTTTTGCCGGATCCGAAGCTACGGAGGCCACCATCGACCTGCAAGTGGATTTGATGGGACAAACGGCCGACCGCGACCGCAAGGTGAAACTGAAGGTGGTGGCAGACCAGACAACAGCCACCGAGGGCACTCACTACAAGGCCTTGGAAGACAGCTATATTCTGAAAGCCGGGGAGAACCAGATGAACATCCCCATCACACTTCTCAATACAGACAAAGCATTGGAGGAGAAGAGTGTGAAACTGACCGTGGAGTTGCAACCATCGGAAGACCTTGACTTAGGCATCAACGGCCGCACACGTGCCGTCATCATCTTCTCCAACATCATGAGCAAGCCCACCTATTGGGATGAAGGTCATTGTGACTGGTATTTCGGTGCTTACTCCAAGGTGAAACATGAATGCTTCATCCGCGAGTTGGGTATGGACTTCCCCGCCACCATCGAGGAGTTTACCGCCACCTATGAATTCTGGCAGCAGGCTGGTCTCTACATGAGCCAATATTTCAAGGAAAACTATCCTGTGTATGACGAGAATGGCCAAACGATTGAACCATGGTATTAAAACAAGGAAACAGTATGAAAAGAACACTTCTATTCACAATATGCGGCGTGATGGCATTGGCTTTCTCGTCATGCGCCAGCGACGAGGGCAACTATGACTACACCTCGATTGCCCAACCCGACATCCAAGGAGTGGAGGAAACCTACAACATGGAACAGGGGGAAACACTGGAAATCAATCCGACGGTTTCGCTGCCACAAGGCAGCAGTGACCAGGATTATGACTATATGTGGTTTATCTTCAAGACCAACAGTGCCGCCCTGCCCGACACTTTGTCGCACGAGAAAAACTTGAAGGCGACCGTCAACCTGGCACCCAGCGAATACGACTTGATCTACCGCATCACCAACAAGCAAAGCGGCCTGTTCACCCAAGCCAAGGCCAACATCAATGTCGCCAACTCCTATTCCAACGGCCTTGCTGTGCTGAGCGATGTCGAAGGCTACTCCAACTTGGCGTTCATCAACATCATCGACCATGTGACCGAGAATGCTTATGAAACCATCAACGGTAGAAAGGGCGGCAAGGGACCTTTGGGCATCTACTATGTTGGCGGTGACGGTACGCAGAAGATGCTCACCATCTCCACCGAGGACAGTTGCTATGCCTTGGAGCCTATCTCCATGAAGTATCTTTGCAACTTCAACAAAGAGATGTTCTACTTCCCCAGCAAGCCGGGTAAGCTGCAGGGTTTCGCCATCGACAGTTGGCATTTCACGGAATACGTCGTCGTCGACGGCAATGTCTACAAGCGCCAGTTCTGGGACGAGAAGCCCGTTATCAAGTTTAACACGAAGATGGGTGGCGACTACAAGGCTTCGCCCTGTATGTTTGCCAACGACAACAACGAGTTTATCTACGACATGAAGGGACGCCGCTTCCTGTTTGACAACTACTATGACTGGGCTTCGCTGGTCGGCACACCGGACAATGCCTACTTCGACGCCTCCGACATGAAGATGGACATGATCTGGGGCACTTGCTACATGCCGAACGGCGAGGATGCCGAGGTGCGTGCCGTCATGCGCGACGACGAGGGCACCGTATGGGGCATCAGCGGCCAGAAAAGCTTGACCTGGGGCGACAACTATGAGCAGTATGTGAAACTCAATCCTACCGCCAAGGTGAAAATCGACAAGGAGGGGGCGGAGAACGCCACCTGCCATGCGCTGTCGAGCAAGTATGTGGACGTCATTTATTTCTACGTCGGCAGCAAGATTGTCTGCATCAGCATGAAGACGGGCAACCTCATTTCCACCTACGACCTGGGGGAGAACATCGACTGCATGCAGTTTGACACCAACGACTCGCCCGACGTGCTCTATGTGGGCACCAGCGATGGTTCCAAGGCAGCCAAGTCTGGCTCTGTCTATTATCTGAAGATGAAGTCGGACGGATCGCTCGAACTCCAGAAGAGTTTCAAGAACATCTGCGGCAAGGTCGTGGGATTCACTTATAAATAGGAACACATAATTATAATTAATATCAGATGAGAAAATTATTTCTTTTGGCACTGCTGGTCATCTCGGCAGCGGCTGCCAAGGCCCAAGAGACCTACAACAAGGACAGCATAGACAAAGTGGTCTATGCGGAACTGCAAAAGGACACGACCCGTAACCGCGAGGACTGGATAGGCGGACTGATTCGCGCCACCGACAGGGTGGTCAGCAACAGACATTTCGGCAACCTGTATCTGCGCGACTTCATGATGGGGCAGTTCTTCAGAACCGAATTTCCAGGATCGCGCGACATCAAGGAATATGTAGACGCCTTCCTCAACCATTGTGACGAGGATTCTCTCCGCCAGCAGATACAGAGCGAGTATGCCGGGTATGTGAAGAAGTATGGCGCCGTGTTCCCCGGCAAGCCCGCCCCCGACTTCACGTTTTACGATGCGAAGGGCAAGGTGCATCGTCTGTCGGAACTGAAGGGACAGATGCTGTTCATCGACATCTGGGGCACCTGGTGCAGACCTTGCATCGAGGAGATTCCCTATCTGAAAGCACTGCAAGCCAAGTATGGGAAAGACAAGCGGGTGAAAATCATGAGCATCGCCTGCGACAAGACCGACCCCAAGTGGAAGGCTTTTCTCCAGAAGCGCAAGGACGACATGACCTGGTCGCAGTATCGGGTGACACCCGAGGGCGACAAGGTGCTCGACGATGTGTATCATGTCTATGGCATTCCGCGCTTCATGTTGATTGACAAGAACGGAATCATCATCGACAGCGACACCGCACGCCCGTCCATGAAGGATTATTTCCCAAAGATGTTTGAAGAACAACTCAGTAAATTTTAATCGTCATGAACAAACG
>CAKPTK010000069.1 GCA_934190685.1 uncultured Prevotella sp. | reverse complement strand
GTTTCTCGAAAAGATGTTGCGCAAGTTTGAAATCAACAAGGTCGTGAAGATTGTTCCCGGCGGCAAGACGGGACAAGAGTCTATTTACAATGGACTTTGCGCGGCAGAGGCATACGCCGCTGGCCGGGAATCTAATGTGCTCATCCACGACGGCGTGCGTCCGCTCATCACGGAAGACACCATCACCGACAATATCAACAAGGTCGCGGAGTGCGGATCTTGCATCACTTGTGTGCCTGCGACGGAAACATTCGTCGTCACCAAAGAGGATGGCTGCATGGAGATACCTTCAAGAGCGGACTCTCTGATAGCGCGCGCTCCCCAGTGCTTCCGGTTGTCAGACATTCTCAGTGCCCATCGCAGGGCACTGGCAGAGGGCCGCACAGATTTCATTGACTCCTGTACGATGATGAGCCATTATGGTTATAAGTTGGGCACCGTCATTGGCCCGATGGAGAATATCAAGATTACCACCCCCACCGATTTCTTCGTGTTCCGGGCAATGGTCAAGGTGCATGAGGATCAGCAGATATTCGGATTTTAGAACAATAAAGAAAAACAAAGATATGGAAAAGACATTGATGAAAGACCTTGCCGATTTTACGGCAAACTTTCCTTTTGTGGAAGAACTGAAAGGTAAGACTGTCGTTGTGACGGGTGCGACTGGATTGTTGGGTTCTGTGACGGTCAAGTGCTTGTTGGCACTCAATGAGAAATATGACCTTGGACTGAGTGTTGTGGCGATTGTCCGAAACATCGGAAAAGCACTGGAGGTGTTAGGCCCGGAGACCAAGACGCTCACCCTGCAAATGTTCGATTATGCGTCTGAATGCCAGTTTGATACTTGTAATGCCGATTATCTGATTCATTATGCCAGCCCGACCTCCTCTAAATATTTTGTGGAGCGTCCGGTGGAAACCATGAATATTAGTTATGAGGGGACTAAGTCCGTGCTTGAATACACGCGTTTCAACAAACTCAGCAGTATGGTCTATGCCTCCTCGCTCGAGGTGTACGGCGTTGTCACCGACGACGAGAAGCCGCTCACCGAAGAGATGCAGGGATATATCAATCCTTCCGATATTCGCAGCAGTTATCCGATGGCCAAACGTGCGGCGGAATGCCTTTGCAGTTCCTATGCCTCGGAGTATGGGGTGCCGGTGAAGATTGCTCGTTTTGCCCAGACATTCGGTGCGGGAGTGGCTCCCGAAGACACGCGTGTCTTCGCCCATTTTGCCCGTAGCATCATCAAGGGTGAGAACATCGAGCTTAACACCAAAGGTGAACTCTGCCGTTGCTATTGCTACACGATGGATGCCGTGATGGGCGTGTTCTACGTGCTTTTTAAAGGCAAGGATGGCGAAGCCTACAATGTGGCTAACGCCTCGACTTATATTTCTGTGGCGGATATGGCCAAGAAGTTGTGTGCAGACTTCAATCCCGACCTGAAGGTCGTATTCAATTTGAAGGAAGGCTTGGGCTTCTCTCCCGTCACCCATCTCCGCATGTCCACCGAGAAAATCGAGGCATTGGGATGGAAACCTCAATATGACTTGAAGAAAATGTTTGAACGACTCATCGAGTCAATGAAAAACTAAGGCAATGACTTCTTTACTAAGAAGAGTATCCGATTCCATCTTCCACGTGTTCGAACGGAGAGACTTGTCTCCGTTCGAACACGTGCCGTCTCAATCCTTGCCCATCTATGGGGTATATCATGTGTTTTGCGATGTCGGTTGGGAGCGGATTGTGGAGCGGCAGCTCGGGGAGTTGAAACGCAGTGGCTTGCTTGGCGCGTCTGCCAAACTCTATGTCAGCATGATTGTCAAAAACAATCAGGACGTGGAGAAGTTGAGACGGATGGTCTGTGATGAGAAGCTGGAAATCATCGCCTGTGGAAATGATCCGACAAGCTACGAATATCCAGCCCTGAAATATGTGCGCGAGCTCTCGGAGCGCGAAGACTGTCTTGTCTATTATTTCCATACCAAGGGCATCTCCTATCAGACCATGAACAGCGGTGACCGGCAATTCCTGTCCTTCAAACGGAAAATTGTGTCTTGGTGCGAAATGATGGAATACTTCTGTTTCGACAAGTGGCAGGTGGCGGTCAATGTCCTCAGCGACGGGCACGACACCTACGGCTGTTACCGGTGGCCTCCCAAACATTATACAATGTATTCTGGCTCCTTTTGGTGGGCACGTTCCGCTTATATACGCACCCTGCCGGCATTTGCCCCTGCAGTGATTGCCACCGACCGTTTCTATAGCGAGGTGTGGCTCTATCAGCGTCAGCCTCGGGACTTCTCCGCATTTGATACGGTGGCAGACCTGTATTTTGTAAACATTCCGCACTCGCTCTATGCGGACGGTGCACCTCGGCAACTTGATGTTCTGCGCTTTGTGTGGATGTATAATTGGCGTAAATTCTTGAAACACGCTTTCGGCTATAGTTATAAGAAACATTGCCAGAGGAAGTTCCAAAAGATGAAGAAACGAATGTGATTCTGTTAATGTTTTATAAATGTTTAGGACTCAAAGGACTCAGATTTACTGAAGTATATAAAAATGTGTACCTTTGCAGTCCGATTATTTGGGGAACTCTTAGAACCCCTGGAAAGATGTGTTAATAGTCAGCCTTTTGGCCGAGGCGACGGTTAGTGAATCAGATTTCCAAAATAAACGTTTTTTAGTAGTATAATAATTTTTAAAAATTAAAATGAACACTTTAAGTTACAAGACTATTTCCGCAAACAAGGAAACAGCTAAGAAAGAGTGGGTCGTAATCGACGCCAGCGATCAGATTGTAGGTCGTCTTTGCTCTAAGGTAGCCAAGCTGCTCCGCGGAAAGTACAAGCCAACATTCACTCCTCACGTAGACTGTGGAGACAACGTAATCATTATCAATGCCGCTAAGGTGGTGTTCTCTGGCAAGAAGGAGACAGATAAGGTTTACACACGTTATACTGGTTATCCAGGCGGTCAGCGCTTCAACACTCCTGCAGAGCTTCGTAAGCGCAAGGACGGAATGGACAAGATTCTTCGTCACGCTGTGAAGGGTATGCTGCCCAAGGGTCCTCTCGGTCGCAGCTTGCTCGACAACCTCTACATTTTCGATGGTACAGAGCACAATATGGAGGCTCAGAAGCCAAAGGCAATTGACATTAATCAGTATAAATAATAAGTAAAGATGGAAGTAATCAATGCAATCGGTCGCCGCAAGAGCGCTGTCGCTCGTGTATATCTCTCAGAAGGCACCGGCAAAATCACTATAAACAAGAAGGATATTACTGAGTATTTCCCATCTGCAATTCTGCAGTATGTGGTAAAGCAGCCCCTGTTGGCTCTTGAGTCAGTTGAGAAATATGACATCAAGGCTAACCTCGATGGTGGTGGCTTCACAGGTCAGAGCCAGGCTCTCCGTCTCGCAATCGCCCGCGCACTCGTTAAGGTGAATGCAGAAGACAAGAAAGCCCTCAAGGACGCAGGCTTCCTCACACGCGATTCTCGTGCTGTTGAGCGTAAGAAGCCAGGTCAGCCAAAGGCTCGTCGTCGCTTCCAGTTCAGCAAGCGTTAATATTATCTCACAGGCTCAAGCAGATTGCAAAGTCTGGCAAGAAAATCCTGTTCGTCGCTACTAAAAAACAAGCTAAGGACGTTGTTGCTGAGAAAGCAGCTGGCGTGAACATGCCTTACGTTATCGAGCGTTGGCCGGGCGGTATGCTCACCAACTTCCCTACAATCCGCAAGGCTGTGAAGAAAATGACGAACATCGACAAGATGATGAACGACGGAACCTTCTCAAATCTTTCAAAGCGTGAGATCCTCCAGATTAACCGCCAGCGTGCAAAGCTTGAGAAGAACCTTGGCTCTATCGCTGACCTCACTCGTCTTCCAAGCGCACTCTTCGTAATCGACGTTTGCAAGGAAGCTATCGCTGTGAAGGAAGCTAACCGCTTGGGTATTCCTGTTTTCGCTATTGTGGACACCAACTCTAATCCTAACAATGTGGATTACGTTATTCCTGCCAACGATGACGCTAAGGACAGCATCGAGGTAATCCTTGACGCTTGCTGTGGTGCTATCGCTGAGGGCTTGGAAGAGCGCAAGGCTGAAAAGGCTGACGAGAAGGCTTCTGCAGAGCAGAACGAAGGCGAAGGCAAGAAGCGCGCTCCTCGCAAGGCCCGTAAGGACGAAGAGGCTCCTAAGGCTGAAGAGCAGGCTCCTGCTGCGGAATAAATAAAATAAAAGTGATAGGCTTTACGGCCTGTCACTTCTTATTATAATCATTAATTTCATAAAGAAACATTATTATGGCTGTATCTATTGCAGATATCCAGAAAATCCGTAAGATGACAGGTGCAGGTCTTGCAGACTGCAAGAAGGCGCTCACCGAGTCTGACGGTGATTTCGACAAGGCTGTCGAGATTATTCGCGAAAAAGGTCAGGCTATCGCTGCAAAGCGTTCTGACCGTGAAACCGCCAACGGCTGTATCCTTGCCAAGTATGAGAACGGTTTTGCCGCTATCATTGCTTTGAAGTGTGAGACTGACTTCGTGGCCAATGGTGCAGACTACATCAAGTTGACACAGGACATCCTCAATGCTGCTGTCGCTGCCAAGGCCAAGACTATCGACGAGGTGAAGGAACTCACACTCGCTGACGGTACAAAGGTTCAGGATGCAGTTATCGCTCGTTCTGGTATCACAGGTGAGAAGATGGAACTCGATGGCTACAATTGGCTTGAGGGTGAGAACATCTCCACATACGACCACATGGGCAAGCACATCCTCTGCACTTTGGTTCAGACCAACAAGCCTGCTGAGGAGCAAGCTCACGCTATCGCTATGCAGGTGGCTGCCATGAACCCTGTTGCACTCGATGAGGCAAGCGTTCCACAGGAAGTTAAGGATTCTGAGTTCAAGGTGGCTGTAGAGAAAACCAAGGAAGAGCAGGTCAACAAGGCTGTTGAGAATGCACTGAAGAAGGCTGGTTTCAACCTCTACATCGCTGAGAGCGAAGAGCACATCGCTGAGGGTATCCAGAAGGGTAACATCACTGAGGCTCAGGCTGACGAAATCCGCAAGATTAAGGAAGAGACTGCTGCCCAGAAGGCTGCTAACCTCCCAGAGCAGATGATTCAGAACATCGCTAAGGGTCGTTTGGCTAAGTTCTTCAAGGAGTCTTGCCTTCTCGATCAGGAGTTCATCCAGGATTCTAAGCAGACCGTAAAGCAGTATCTCCAGTCTGCAGACAAGGAGCTTACTGTGGTTGCTTTCAAGCGCTTCACACTCCGCGCTGAATAATCCCCTTATACAGAATATCATTATTCCATATAAGTTTGTGCCGGCTTCTTCGTGAGGTCGGCACTTTTTCTTTGGGGCCAAACGACCTTTCATGTTCTCTTAATGTCTGATGATGCATGATGTATCCTCGCCTCGCGCGCACGCGCACGCGCGCGTGAAATTTTAGGCATTTATCATACATTCCTACACAAATCTCTCGCAACCCCTGTGTTTATGCGGACTTTGGCGATGTATGATGGGCTTGGAATCATACACAAATCATACACAAATCATACACAACCTACATGGCGATTTTTTGAAATGTTCCATGTTGTGACGGTTGCGAATACGAATATCTGTAAAATAAATTCATAATAGGGGAAACTTACTTGCCCGTTAGCCAGTCGTTAGTGTGCCGTTAACGATGCGCTAATATGCCACTAACGGATTTTTCACCACGGTGAAAATTCCATTAGTCGGCCTGTTCTTCACAACGAACCTATTCTGCGGTCTTTTGCCCCATCGGACAATCGAAAAACAAATTCCTGTTTTGTAAAATAAAATCAAATTCGAGATGCTGCCCGATTCCATTTTCTCATTCATCGGCCAATTGGCGCATTCTTGCAGATACATTGAACTTTTTGATGGCCTTTGAGGCGGAATAAACAGGAAAGTGGGCTTGATTATTTCATAATTCGCACAATTACACTACCTTTGCAATCAGTAATATTAAGATTATGAAGATATTTGCCATCGGAATGAACTATGCTCTGCACAATAAAGAGCTACATTCCACGTTATCAAAAACAGATAAACCTGTAATTTTCATCAAGGCTGACTCATCCTTGCTCAAGGACCATAAGCCTTTCTTCATCCCGGATTTCATGGGACGCATTGACTATGAGACAGAACTCGTTGTCAGAATATGCCGGTTGGGAAAGAGTATTCCCCAGCGTTTCGCCTCTCGTTATTATGATGCGGTGACGGTGGGAATAGACTTTACGGCGCGCGACATGCAAAACGAGATGCGGGAGAAGGGACTGCCCTGGGACATCTGCAAGGGTTTTGACGGCGCCGCCACGATTGGCGAATGGGTTGACGCTTCCAAATTCCGGGATATTCAAGCCATCCATTTCCATCTCGACATCAACGGGAAAACCGTGCAGGAAGGGTGTACGAGCGATATGCTCTATAAGGTGGACGAAATCATCGCCTATATCAGTCAGTTCTATACCCTGAAGACAGGTGATATCCTTTATACCGGCACTCCGGCAGGAGTAGGTCCTGTGCATATTGATGATCATTTGGAGGGCTATTTGGAAGACCGAAAGGTGCTGGAGTTTAATTGTAAATAATCTGCGGGGCGAAGTATTGCGCTGTAAGGAAAAAGAACATCAATGGTGAACAGATACAAACTTTTGTGGGCAATTTTCATGTTTTGGACTTTGACACTCAGTGTGAAGGCCCAACAATTCTTCAATCTCACGGCGGATGAGGTGAAGATAGACAGCGTGTTGCCTGTGTTCACGCATTCTTTCGACTTGGGCCCTCACTTTGCGGATTCTGTCTACGAGGTGAAAATCGTCTATCCCGAGTTTCTGCCGCTCACTCGTGAAGACATCTCCCGCTACAAGAAAATAACGGATTCCGTACTTCCGTCCATGCCCCTTGTCAACCAACAGATTGTTTTGTCAAGAAAACAAGGGAAGTTGGAAGTGTCGTTCGTTCCTTTGGCGCTGTGGAAGGGGAAACCGCAGTATTTGGTGAGTTTCATGCTCCGTGTCACCGCTTCTCCCCTCAAGTCTCGTGCCAAGACTCGCACTTCCGGCAGCCAGTCGTCAGTCTCCTCCCGTTATGCAGCCCATTCCGTGCTTTCTTCCGGAACATGGGCGAAGATACGAGTGTCGTCTTCCGGCATTTTCCAGCTCACGTCCGACTTGATACGCAAGGCGGGTTTCAGCGATTTGTCGAAGGTGAAAATCTACGGCTATGGCGGTGCGTTGCAACCGGAAGTCTTGAATGGAGACTATCTTCAAGACACGGACGATTTGCATGAGGTGGAACAATGTATCATAGGAAACAAACACCTTTTCTATGCCCAGGGTCCTGTTTCATGGAAACCTTCCGGCAAGTATTACGCCCGTGTCCGCAATTACTGTTCCGATTATGGATATTATTTCTTGACAGAGAACGGTGACGACCCTCTCACAGTGGACAGTGCGGCCTTTGTCTCTGCCCATTATCCTTCGGCAGACTATCTTTGCTCGCTCTATGAGAAAGAGAACTACGCATGGTTTGAGGGCGGCAGAAATCTCTATGACGGACAGGCGGTGGCCAATCAGGAATCCTATACCTTCACGCTGGCCTCAAATGCCAAGACACATGAAAATAGCGGCTGTAAGGGAGCCGTGACTGTCGTGGTCAGCGGCAATAGTGCCGGGCAGGTGACGGTGGCGATGAACGGGCAGCCATTGGGCACATTGACTTTGGGACATCTGAGCACTTATGACCGAGGCGTTTCAGCCACGAAAACATTCGCTGTGGACAGTATCCTGCCCAATAATGAGTTTACAATTACCAACAATACCGTCTCCCAACCAGTGCGGTTGGACTACTTGTCGGTGATGCTTGACGAGGATGAGTTGGCTGCGGCTCCTCTCCTTGAAAGCGGTGCGTTCCCCGTGCCGGAATATGTCTACAACATTACCAACCAAGACCACCATGCTGACGGATTCGCGGATATGGTCATCATCATCCCCACCAGTCAGCGTCTTCTTGCGCAAGCACAGCGAATTGCCGACTTGCATAAGACGCATGACGATATGCGGGTAAGAATTGTGCCCGCTGACGAACTCTATAACGAATTCTCGAGCGGCACACCGGATGTCAACGCTTACCGCCGCTATCTGAAAATGCTCTATGACCGTGCCGGGACAGAAGCGGATATGCCTAAACATTTGTTGCTTTTTGGCGACGCTTTCTGGGACAATCGAATGAATGTCACGGCGGCCAAGAACTATTCCCCTGACGATTTCCTTCTTACCTATGAGAGCGAAAACTCTTTCAGCAAGACGGACAGTTATGCCGATGATGGCTTCTTCGCCTTGTTGGATGATGGAGAAGGCGCCCATGAGGGAAGAGGCATGAGCGACAAATATGACATCGGTGTCGGTCGTTTCCCCGTTCGGAATGAAGTGGAGGCGAAGGCTGTCGTGGACAAAACAATCTCCTATGTGGAGAACAAAAACATGGGTACCTGGCAGAACACACTGATGTTTATGGGGGATGACGGCAACAACACCGCCACCAGTGTGGAGAACAGCATCCACATGGAGGATGCCGACAATGCCGCCAAGGTGGCAGAACAAGCGTCTACAGCTTTTGATGTGAAACGTGTGATGTGGGACGCCTATACGCGGGTGTCTTCTTCCACGGGCAATTCCTATCCTGAGGTGGAACGGATTGTCAAGAATCAGCAGACGGCGGGAGCGCTGATTATGAATTATTCCGGTCATGCCGCCGAGCAGAGTCTCTCACATGAGATGGTGTTGAAACTCAGTGATTTTGATGGCTTTACAAACAAGAACCTTCCTTTGTGGATGGCGGCGGCTTGCGATGTGGCTCCCTTTGATGGAACGATTAAGAATATTGGTGAAAATGCAGTGCTGAATGCCAATGGCGGCGCTGTGGCTTTCTTCGCCGCAGGAAAGACGGTTTATCAACCGCTCAACGGTCAAATCAACCGCGCCTTCCTTCGATATGCCTTGAATCCTGTGGACGGAAAGCGTCCGACACTGGGCTATGCGTTGATGCAGGGCAAGAACAGCTTGAACACGACAGGTTCCCAGGCCTATATCAATAAGGTTCAATATATATTGTTGGGCGATCCTGCAATCAGTCTCAACTTCCCGTTGCTCAAGGTCGTGGTCGACAGCATCAACCGCCAAGTGCCCTCTTCAGACCATCTGGTCAATTTGAAAACAGGAACGATTGTGAGTGTCTGTGGGCATATGGAAAGGGAAGGGCAAGTGGATGATACTTTTACGGGACTTGTCAATATGAAGGTCTTTGACTCCAAGGAACTGGTCGTCTGCAAGGGTAATGACCCGCTGACCACCAGCATCTTTCAGTTTTATGATCGCCAGAAAATGTTGTACAATGGAACGGACAGCGTGAAATCCGGAAAGTTTGCGATGACATTTGCCGTTCCTCAGGACATCAATTATTCCGGCGAGACAGGCAAGATGACACTTTATGCCTATAGTTCTGCCAGTGCGGAACAAGGCCATGGGGCGGAAGAGCGTTTCCTCGTGTCCGGTGGTGACGTGGTGGACAATGACTCCATTGGTCCCTCCATCTATTGTTATCTCAACTCCCCGTCGTTTGTGGATGGGGGAGACGTGAATCCTTCTCCCTATTTTGTGGCGAATGTGTCGGACAAGGATGGCATCAATGCGTCGGGTAATGGCATAGGCCATGACCTGGAACTGGTGATAGATGGAGATCTTCAGAAAACTTATAATCTCAACGACCGGTTCAACTTCGACTTCGGCTCCTATACCCAAGGCTCCACCTCATACAATATCCCCGAATTGTCAGAGGGCGTTCACCGGTTGAGGTTCCGTGCTTGGGACATCCTCAACAACTCCTCGACGGCGGAGCTTACCTTCCGGGTGGTCAAGGGGCTGCAGCCCAATGTGCTCAATGTCAGCTGTACGAAGAATCCGGCGCGCACCAATACTTCCTTTATCATTTCGCACGACAGGGCTGGAAACAATCTTGATGTTACTGTGGAAGTGTTCGACATGATGGGCCGCTTGCTGTGGCGTCACCAGGAGAGCGGTGTGGCGGAACAAAGTACCTACACCGTGGATTGGGATTTGACCACCAATGCGGGCAGCAAACTCTCGACAGGCGTGTACCTCTATCGGGCACAGTTGTCCTCTGATGGAAGCGCCAAGTCGTCAAAGGCAAAGAAACTCATTGTGATAGGCAATAATTAGCAAGAAAACGAGTTATAAAGACATGAAACAGTTTCAAAGAATCATCATAGCGTTGTTTGCGCTTTTCGCTTGCGTGCTCACGACCCAAGCGCAAGACAAGAAAGATATGTTCAATCCGGAACGAACTTCTGTCACCTCTCAATCCATCGCTCCGGATGCCCGTGCCGGTGGTATGGGTGACATTGGTGCCGCCACCGATCCTGATGTGGCATCGCAATATTGGAACCCAGCCAAATACCCCTTCACCATTTCCCGTGCGGGTGTGTCTCTCAACTACACACCGTGGCTGCGACAGTTGGTCAACGACATCGATCTCGCCTATCTTGTAGGCTATTATCGTATCGGTGACTATTCCGCCATTTCTGGTTCATTGCGCTATTTCTCTTTGGGCGAGGTGATGACTTCCGAGGATGATAACGCCATGACTATCAATCCTTATGAGATGTCTGTGGACGTGGCCTATTCGTTGATGCTCAGCGAACATTTCTCTTTGGGCGCTGCTGTCCGTTGGATTTATTCCGATTTGTCAGACAAATACGATGATGACACTAAGCCTGGTTCCGCCTTTGCTGCCGACTTGTCTTGTTACTATCAGAACTATTTAAATATCGGCAGTCGGGAGTGTCAGTTGGGCTTGGGCTTGAATATCAGCAATATCGGTAGTAAGATAACGATGGGAACAGACGACCGCAGCGAGTTTCTGCCGACCAACATGCGTCTTGGCGCATCCTTGATGGTGCCCATCGATGAATACAACCGCTTTACAATCGCCGCCGATGCCAACAAACTGCTCGTTCCCACTTATCCACAGAAAAATGCGGATGAAAGCAATGAGGACTATCAGAACCGCTTGCAGAAAGATTATTATGATGTGTCGAGCATCAGCGGCATCTTCAAGAGTTTTGGCGATGCTCCCAACGGATTCAAAGAGGAATTGCAGGAAATCAGTTGGAGTGTCGGCGCCGAATATATTTACAACGACAAGTTCGCCCTTCGTGCCGGTTATCACCATGAGAGCGAGAACAAGGGCAATCGAAAGTATTTCACGGTAGGAGCAGGATTCAAAATGAGTGCGTTTTCCCTTGACGCTGGTTATGTGATTGCCACAGCCAAGAGCAATCCGCTTGACCAGACCCTCCGTTTCTCTTTGACTTTCGATTTGGACGGTATCAAGGACTTGTTCCGCAGATAATATTAAAGCAATCATGAAAATACGAGTAGGATTCGGTTACGACGTTCACAAGTTGGTTGAAGGTCGTGACCTGTGGTTGGGTGGTGTCAAGATTGACCATACCCTTGGCTTGTTGGGGCATAGTGATGCGGATGTCTTGATTCATGCCATTTGTGATGCCCTTCTGGGCGCTGCCAATATGCGCGACATAGGCTATCATTTCCCGGATACTTCCGATTCCACCTTGGATATCGACAGCAAAATCTTGCTGCGCAAGACGATGGCGCTCATTGCCTCGAAGGGCTATCGGTTGGGAAATGTAGACGCTACCGTTTGTGCCGAGCGCCCCAAAATCAATCCCCATGTTGAGGAGATGAAAAGGTGTTTGGCGGAAGTGATGGCTACAGATGTGGACAATATCTCCATCAAGGCGACCACCACAGAAAAATTGGGGTTCACCGGCAGGGAAGAAGGCATCAGTGCCTATGCGACGGTCTTGATAGAAAAGGACTGAAATAAAAATACGCCACAACTCTCAACAAGCAGTGGCGTACATATTTAAACTAAAAATCCTTTTCAAATCAAAGGGAACCTCACGGTCCACCTTTGTCGTCCAATTAAACAATCAGTTTAATTACCTTAATCTAATAACTAAAAACCTAAATCTATTACTACTAACCTAAACAATCTATTAACCTTTTGACGCTGCAAATTTACATTATATTCTTGAACTTGCAATGCTTTTGGCTTAAATATTTTAGTTTATTAACGCTTGTTTAACCCTAAAGTTCCATTAAGTATTCCGTTTGCCATGTCGAGTGTGCAATGTACACTCTCAATGCTGACAGGCGGCATCTCAACAATGTAAAATAAAAGCGAAACAAGTTCTCTTTTATTTTGTATTGTCTTCGATTTGCACTACC
>CAKPTK010000068.1 GCA_934190685.1 uncultured Prevotella sp. | reverse complement strand
AGCCAATATTGCAGAGATGGGCTCCAACATGATTATGATTCATCCGGGAGCCGATATGCGTGGTGGCGTTCGACAAGATGCCTCGTCGATGGAGACTTTGAAGATGGAGGATTATCAGAACCTCAAGGACGAGTGCAACTTCATCTCTGCCATCAGTCCGGTAGTCAACAGTTCAGGCCAGTTTATCTATGGCAGCAACAACACTCCATCCAGCATCTATGGTGTCAACCAAGACTATCTCACCATACGCCAGCTTTCCGTTGATGATGGCGAGATGTTCACCGACGAGGACATCAAGGCTAGTGCTAAGGTTTGTGTGCTCGGCCAGACGGTGGTGGACAATCTCTTCCCCGATGGCAGCGACCCTGTCGGCAAGGTGGTGCGATTCAATTCCATCCCTTTCCGTGTCATCGGTGTACTGAAGAAGAAAGGCTACAACACGATGGGTATGGACCAGGACGACTTGGTGCTCGCTCCCTATACTTCGGTGATGAAACGAATTCTTGCCCAGACCTATCTCGGCAGCATTGTCTGCTCTGCCATCACGGAGGACTTGACTGACAACGCCATCACGGAGATTACAAGCGTCTTGCGTCGTGACCACAAACTCAAGGACGCTACAGATACGACAGAGGGCGATGAGGATGACTTCAATATCCGTTCACAAGAGGAATTGGCGTCGATGATGAACTCCACCACAGATATGATGACCATTCTCTTGGGATGCGTGGCAGGCATTTCGCTCATCGTTGGAGGTATCGGCATCATGAACATCATGTATGTGAGTGTGACAGAGCGTACACGGGAAATCGGTCTCCGCATGAGTGTCGGAGCGCGAGGTGTGGACATCCTCAATCAGTTTCTCATCGAGGCTGTCTTGCTCAGCATCACGGGTGGTATCATCGGTGTATTGTTGGGAGTGGGGGCGTCCTATGCCGTGAAGCTCATCGCCCACTGGCCCATCTATATCCAGCCATGGAGCGTCTTGTTGAGTTTCGCAGTATGCTCGTTTACAGGTGTGTTCTTCGGATGGTATCCAGCCAAGAAGGCGGCGCAACTCGATCCGATTGAGGCTATCCGGTATGAATAAAGACCATATAAGACAAACAAGATAAAATTAGAATTAATCCGAGAGAATGTTACCCACTTTGTCAGCGGACTATAGAATTAGGTAACATGTTAAATTGACGTTTATTGTGTATGACAGTATGGAGCCGACGTGAGTCGCCTCCATATTTTTAAATTATCTATCAAGAAAATGATGAAAACTAACAAAATAACCCTTCAGCGTATCGCTTTGCACAGCATGTTCTGCATGTTGATGCTGCTCACTCCCGTCATGTTTATCAGTAGTGACGACCGTTTGTCTTGGGATAAATATTGGGTGCAGGTGGTGTCTCCGGTTACGCTGATTCTTGTTTTCTATCTCAACTATTTGATTTTGGCTCCCCAAATGTTGCTGCAATCCCGCCGTGTACGCTTCTTTGTTGTCAACATCGTGTTGGTGGTTGTTTTTTCGGCGGGTGTGCATGAGTGGATGGAATATCGGTTTAAGAAAGACTATCCCAAGACCGAACATAGCATGGAACGCAAGGCAGAAGGACGACGTGGACACAAGAAACATCACGGCCCAGGTTTTATGTTTTTCTTCTTCCGCGATGTCTTCAACTATTCCCTAGCCGTTACCACCGCCAGTGCCATCGTGTTGGCCAGCAAATGGTCGGAATCTGAGAAGGCGCGTCGTGAGGCAGAATCGGCACGCACTGAGGCGGAGCTTAAGAATCTGCGCAGTCAGATCAATCCCCATTTCTTGCTCAATACGCTCAACAACATCTATGCTCTCACGGCTTTCGATCAGGACAAGGCACAGGATGCCATCATCGAACTGAGCAAGCTGCTCCGTCATGTGCTTTATGACAATCAAGCGGAGAGCGTGTCACTTAAAGACGAGGTGCAATTTATCCATAGCTATGTGAAACTGATGAAGATGCGGTTGCCGCAAAGTGTGGAAGTCACGGAGAAAGTTTCCGTTCCCGAGGACCAAGAACTGCGCATTGCGCCACTCATATTTATTTCCCTTATCGAGAATGCCTTTAAGCATAGTATCAGTCCCACAGAGAAAAGCTTCATCCATATAGACATTCATGCGGATGCGCAAAGCATTGTTTGCGGCATAGAAAACAGTAATCATCCTAAGACGCAAACCGACCGCAGTGGTCATGGCATCGGATTGGTGCAGGTGGAAAGACGGCTGGAATTATCCTATCCAGGAAAATATAAATGGGAAAAAGGCGTTGATAATAATATATATAAATCTGAAATCACTATCTATGAAACTGAAATGCGCAATCATTGACGATGAACCCTTGGCAGCCGGATTGTTGGAAAGTTATGCCAAGAAGACTCCATTTTTGGAGTTGGCGGGTGTCTATGGCAGTGCGGTGCAGGCCATGAGTGACTTACGCCAACATTCTGTCGACTTGTTGTTTCTCGACATTCAAATGCCTGAGTTGAGTGGCATGGAGTTTGCCAAGTTGCTGCCCAAGCAGACTCGTGTTATCTTCACCACAGCCTTTGGCCAATATGCTATTGAGGGCTATAAGGTACAGGCCTTGGACTATTTGCTCAAGCCGATTTCCTATGAAGAGTTTCTTCGTGCTTCCACCAAAGCCTTTGAATTGTTCCAGACTTCCACGGATTCAGCATCAACGGATACGTCCAGTGCGGTACGCTATATCTTTGTGAAAAGCGAATATAAGTTGGTAAAGGTCAATTTCGACGATATTCTTTTCATTGAGGGGGTAAAGGACTATGTGAAGATTTATCTTGACAATGGCCAGCGTCCCATCATGTCGTTGATGAATATGAAGAAATTGGAGGAATATCTGCCCAGTCCCGAATTCCTGCGCACTCATCGTTCCTATATAGTCCACACTAACAAGGTGACTGTCATCGACCGTGGCCGCATCGTCTTTGGTGACGACTACATCCCGATTTCCGACAGCTACAAGGATGAAGTACAACGCTATCTCGATAGGCATCTGCTCGTCTAATTGTTCTGATAGGTTGGCTTTTATAACGTATATAAATAACACCGGAACCAATGTTGTGATAGCATGGTTCCGGTGTTATTTTGTTTCTCTAAAATTTTATGCTTGTTCTTCATTCTGCTCTTCTTCCACTTCGTCGCAGTGCTCGAGCAGTTTCACGGCATCTACATATTGGGCGATGCCTTGTGCCACTTCTTTGGCGGCTTTCATGGCCAATACTACGGTCTGTGGATGATGAACCACATCGCCACCGGCGAATACACCGCGGCGAGTTGTCATGCCATAGGGCCGGTCCACTACTTTGACATATCCTTTTTCGTCTACCTCAATGCCACTTGTTGTAGACACGATACGGTTGGCGGGACGCGAACCGATGGCGAGGAAGATGCGGTCGAAAGGCAAGGTCTGTTCTCCTTCAGGAGTGTTGAGGCGTGCAGCCACAAGACGGCCCTTTTCGTTTCCGACGAACTCGATGGTGGAAGACTCCCAAAGGAACTTTACACCCTCTTTCACGGCTTCTTCGTATTCTGCTTGGATGGCTGGCATGTCAGCCTGTGTGCGGCGGTAGATGACCATCACGTCGGCACCCAGACGGATAGCCGTGCGAGCGGCGTCCATCGCCACGTTTCCACCACCGATGACACCCACTTTGTCACCCTCACGCAAAGGCACCATGTCGCGGCCGATAGCTCCTTCGTTGAAGGCGTTTACATTGTGGAGCAGATAAGTGGACTGGCTCACGCCTTTGAGGTTGCGGCCTGGTACGGAGAGGTCCTGTGGCAGTGCTGTGCCTGTGCCCATGAAGATGGCATCGAATCCCTCGGCAAACATACTGTCCACGGTGACATTGTTACGGCCCACCAAACAGTTGAGCACGAAGTTCACACCCAAGGCCTCAATCTTCTTGATTTCAGCGCGTACCACGCTCTTGGGCAGACGATATTCGGGAATACCATACATGAGCACACCGCCTGGCTCCTCCTGTCCCTCGAAGATGGTTACATTGAACCCCTGGCGGGCCAAGTCGCCGGCAACGGTCAGCCCTGCAGGTCCGGAACCGATGACTGCCACCTTTCCACGAGTCTTCTGTGGCAACTTTTCTCGGATGAGGCTCATATCTGTATCGAAATCGGCAATGAAACTTTCAAGTTTGCCGATCTCAATGCCCTTGCCCTTCTTGGCAAGCACACAGTGTCCCTGGCATTGCTTTTCATGTGGACACACACGGCCGCAGATGGCTGGCAGGTTGCTCTTGTCGTTGATGATGCTCATCGCCTCGCCCATGTTACCCATGGAAAGGGCGTGGATGAAGTCAGGAATATCGTTCTCGATGGGGCATCCTTTCTTACATTGTGGAATCTTGCAATGCAAACATCTCTTTGCCTCGTCGATGGCTTCTTTGGTGGTGAAGCCTTTGTTAACTACGTCAAACGGATTTACTTCTTTATTCATAAGTTCCTTGTTTTGCAATCTCAAGTTTGCAAAATTACATATTTATTACTAATAACGTCGTTTGAACTGATATTTATTAACCTTTCTTAATCAAACGGCTTAATAAAAATCAAACTTTTATTTACAAATGAAGTCGTTTAATAAATAATTATTATTTTTGCACTCACTATAATCCGTGTGCAAAAATGCTTGCGGAATGACACAAAAATATCATGATTATGCAACATCTTTCAGAGAGAACGATAGGACAGTGGCTTGAATATTGGGCAGAAAACGATCCAGACAAGGAATATATAGTTTATTCAGACCGCAATCTGCGGTGGACATTCCGCTACTTCAACAGTCGTGTGGATGAATTGGCAAAGGGGCTGATGGCGATTGGCGTCAAGCAGGGAACACATGTGGGTATCTGGGCTGCCAATATTCCAGACTGGACTACCATGCTGATGGCTTGTTCTAAATTGGGAGCGGTGACTGTCACGGTGAACACCAATTTCAAGCAATATGAGGTGGAGGACCTTTGTCTGCGTTCTGATATGGAAGTGCTTTGTATCGGTGACCACAACAAGGACAACAATTTCGTGCAGATGACTTACCAGATGCTTCCGGAGTTGAAGACCATGCCTTTCGGACAGATGCACAGTGAGAAACTTCCAAAGATGCGCCAAGTCATTTATTTTGGTGCGGAACCTCACAGAGGCATGCACACGATCAACGAAGTGATGACCATGGCGATGACCACCAATGATGCCGACTATGCCGACGCACGGCTCAAAGTGGACTGTCATGATTTGGTCAACATCCAGTATACCAGTGGTACAACGGGATTCCCAAAGGGGGCGATGCTCAGCCATTACGGCATTTGTAATAATGGCTACTATACAGGTGAGCATCTCAACTTCAGCGACAAGGCCCGTCTGTGTGTCTGTGTGCCTTTCTTCCACTGTTTCGGTTTGGTGCTTGGCATCATCAACTGTCTGGTGCATCATTGCACGATGGTGGTTACCGAACGATTCGATCCATTGCTCGTCTTGGGTTCTATCCATAAAGAGCGGTGTACGCATCTTTATGGCGTGCCGACTATGTACTTGGCTTTGCTCAACCATCCGATGTTCAATCTCTTCGACCTGCGCTCGCTGCAGGCCGGCATCATGGCGGGCAGCATTTGTCCGGTCAACATGGTGAAGCGTGTGGAGAGAGAGATGTTCATGAAGGTGACCAGCGAATATGGATTTACTGAGGCTTCACCGGGCATGACCGCCACTCGTTGGGACGATTCCTTCGAGGTGCGTTGCCATACGGTGGGCAAGGCTTTTGAACATACAGAGGTGAAAGTGCTCGACAAAGACGGCAACGAATGTGCCGTGGGGGAAGAGGGCGAACTTTGCAACAGAGGCTATAACAATATGCTCGGTTATTATAAAGATGAGAAATCCACCAAGGAGATACTTGACGATCAGGGATTCCTTCATACTGGAGACTTGGGCTACAAGGATGCTGATGGCAACTTCCATGTCACGGGACGCATCAAGGAGATGATTATCCGTGGCGGTGAGAACATCTATCCAAGCGAGATTGAGGCTTTCCTTTACAATATGCCGGAAATCAAAGTTGTTCAGGTCGTCGGTGTGCCCTCAGAGAAGTATGGCGAGTCGGTGGGGGCGTTCATCCAATTGAAAGATGGCTGCCACTTGGAGGAATCTGATGTGCGCGACTTCTGCCACGACAAGATTGCCCGCTACAAGGTGCCCAAGTATGTGTTCTTTATTGATGAATGGCCACTTACGGGAAGCGGGAAAATTCAGAAGTATAAACTGAAGGAGATGAGTCTTGAACTATGCAAGAAGATGGGTATCAAGGTGATTTAATGGAAGTTGTGCTTGGCGGTTAGGCGGAAAAGCTGTACCTTTGCAAAGTTTTTAGATAACGAATTTTGAAATGAAGGATATTTGCTGCATCGGGCACATTACGCTTGACAAGATTATTACCCCACGCCGCACCGTCTACATGTCGGGTGGCACCTCTTTTTACTTTTCCTATGCTCTCAACAGTCTTCCGAAGACCGTGGACTATCAGTTGGTCACCGCCTTGGGAAAGTCGGAGATGAACGCCGTGGCTGAAATGCGTGCGGCGGGCATCGATGTGAAGGCTTTCACAAGTAGCAATACGGTATACTTTGAGAATAAATATGAGGAAAACTTCAACAACCGCAGTCAGCGTGTGCTTGCCAAGGCCGACCCGTTCACCCTTGAAGAGGTTGGCGACTTGGATGCGAAGATCTATCATTTGGGTACGCTCTTGAATGATGACTTCTCGCCGGAAGTGGTGAAGTATCTGTCGGAGAAAGGAAAGGTGAGCATCGATGTGCAGGGCTACCTGCGTGAGGTGCGTGGACAGGAAGTATATCCGATAGATTGGACCGACAAGATGAACGTGCTCAAATATACAGATATCTTGAAGCTCAACGAGCATGAGATGGAGGTGGTCACAGGCTTGACAGATGTGCATGAGGTAGCGAAACTCATCGCCTCGTGGGGCGTCAAGGAGGTAGTGCTCACGTTAGGCAGTGAAGGTTCTGTGATTTATGCCGAGGGCAATTTCTATGAAGTGCCGGCATACAAGCCTGAACAACTCATTGATGCCACTGGATGTGGCGATACCTACAGCGCTGGTTATCTGTGGTGCCGCAGTCAAGGTGAAAGCTATTTGGAGTCCGGCAAGTTTGCTGCTGCCATGTGTACGCTCAAACTTGAGCATAATGGACCTTTCGACCGGCACATCGAGGATGTGGTGAAGATAATGAAGGAAACTAAAGATTAATGAATAGAAAGAGCTGTACTTGAAAAAGTCCAGCTCTTTATGTATAAAAAGTTGGGTGTGGAGATTTGAAATCAAAACCAACAATGCAAATAGATACTTTCCCGGTATAATTAGTATCCCACATGGAAATTTTTTGGAAATAAACGATATGTCTGTCAATCCAATACAATCCCTACAACAGCAGCGATTGCTCCTGCAGATGGAGTATGCTGCGGAGAAAGAGGCTTTCCGCAAACAGACGGAAGCGGTCGGTATGCAACGCAAGGTGAAGCGTGGCGATGCATGGTACCCTGTCAAGTTGGGCAGCAGCTATTACAATTCGCTCAATCAGTTGGCTGTGGAGGTGACTCGCATGGCCGACCAGGAGATAGAACACAATTTTGAGTTCGGCCGTCCTGTTTGTTTCTTGACGGTAGTCGACAAGAAAGATGGAAAAGACAAAACGGCGGAGGTGCGCTATTTCCATGCTGCAGGAACTGTGAGCTTTGTGGATGGAGACCGAATGGTGGTTGTGTTGCCCGATGGCAGCGATGTGCTTGAAATGCAACAGGCTGACAAGGTGGGGGTGCAGCTCTTCTTTGACGAGACCAGCTATCGACTGATGTTTGAGGCCCTTGACCGTGTAATCAAGGCCAAAGGAAACCGTCTGGCTTATCTTCGCGACCTCTTTTATAGTCATCAGCCTGCCGGGAGATTCTCATTCGACTCCATTCGTTTTCCGTGGCTTAATGCCACCCAGGAGAAAGCTGTCAACGAGGTACTGTGGGCCAAAGATGTGATGGTGGTGCATGGCCCTCCAGGAACAGGCAAAACCACCACGCTTGTCGAAGCTATCTACGAAACTCTTCGAAGAGAAAACCAAGTGTTGGTGTGTGCCCAAAGCAATATGGCGGTGGATTGGATTTGTGAGAAGTTGGAAGACCGTGGCGTCAACGTGTTGCGTATCGGCAACCCCACCAAGGTGACCGATAGGATGCTCGCCTCCACATACGAGCGTCGTTTTGAATCTCATCCTGACTATCCGCAGTTGTGGAGCATCCGTAAGACCATTCGGGGGATGCGCAAGAACCGTAAGCGGGGTGATGACCGTTGGCATCAGAAAATGGACCGTTTGAAAGCACGTGCCGTGGAATTGGAATTGCGCATCCGCGGCGACCTGTTCGGAGAGGCTCGGGTGATTGCCTCAACATTGGTCGGGTCTGCCAACCATCTGCTTGACGGCATGAAGTTTGGCACGTTGTTCATCGACGAGGCGGCGCAGGCCCTTGAAGCGGCATGCTGGATTCCGATACGGCGAGCCACAAGAGTAATCCTGGCAGGAGATCATTGTCAACTTCCACCTACCGTCAAGAGCTTTGCGGCGCTGAAGGCAGGATTGGGGACAACCTTGATGGAGCGCATTGTGGAAAACAAACCTGAGGTGGTGACCTTGCTTCAAGTGCAATATCGCATGAACGAGCAGATTATGCGTTTCTCCAGTGATTATTTCTATCATGGCATGGTGGAGAGTGCTCCGCAAATCAAATATCGTGGCATTCTCGACTATGACACTCCCATGGTGTGGGTGGACACTGCGGAGTTGGAGGGCAAGGAAGAATTTATCGGGGAAAGTTTCGGTCGGGTGAACAAGGCTGAAGCAGAACTGACCCTCGACCAATTGGAGCAGTATTTCACGAAGATTGGCAAGCAGCGGGTGTTGGACGAACGCATCGATGTGGGTGTCATCTCACCCTATCGTGCCCAAGTGCAATATCTGCGGAGACTCATTCAAAAGCGGGATTTCTTCAAACCATACCGCCGCTTGATAACTGTCAATACCGTTGATGGCTTTCAAGGACAAGAACGCGATGTTATTCTCATTTCCTTGGTACGTTCTAACGATGAGGGACAAATTGGTTTCCTTCGCGACTTACGACGCATGAATGTGGCAATAACTCGTGCCAGAATGAAACTTATTATTCTTGGCGACGTGCCCACGATGACTCGTCATCCGTTCTATCGCCAGTTGTATGACTACGTGAGCAAACTTGACTGACTTATGCTTTTCTCATGTCGCGGAAAGCACTGAAGGCAATGGGCAGGGAAAGCAGAAAGGCGCATACATCGGACCAAGCCTGACACATTTCCACGCCGAGAAGGCCGAAGAAATGGGGGAGGAGAAAGATGAGCGGAATGAAGAACAGTCCACTACGTGCCGCCGCAACAAGATTGGCACGGACAGGCTTTCTGATGGTCTGCATCATCATATTGGTGGCGACAATCGTCGTGATGAGCGGATAGGAGATAATCTGCCAGTCGAGTGCCACTGCCCCTACTGCCACCACCTCGGGGTCGTCACGGAAAAGAGCGATAATCGGTTCGGAAAAAATAAAGCCGATGATGGCGCAGACGGAAAGGAATATGGTGCCAATTTTGATGCAGAAGAAGAACCCTTCACGTACTCGTCCGTAAAGTTTCGCTCCATAGCAAAATCCACACAGGGGTTGAAATCCCTGTCCGATGCCTATGACTACCGCATAGATGAAGAACGACAGACGGGTGACGATAGACATGGCGGCAATGGCAGCGTCACCATAGAACCCTGCGGCATGGTTGAGCATGATAGTGGACAGACTGCCCAACCCCTGTCGGGAGAGAGAAGGCGTGCCGCCAAAGACGATTTCCTTCATGAAGTCCCGGCAGAAGCGGACATTTCTCATCTGTATGCGGATGTTTTGTTTCCTGCGGCTCATGCGGAACAACATGAGAAAGCCGAACGTCTGGCTGACCAGTGTGGCGATGGCGGCACCGGTGATGCCCAGACAAAAATAGAGAATGAGCAAAGGGGCGAGGAGAGTGTTGAGCAGCACGCCCGAGAGAATACCGCACATAGCATAAGACGCATTGCCTTGGAAGCGCATTTGGTTGTTGAGCGTGAGCGAGGCGGTCATGAACGGCGCGCCCAGCATTACGATACCCAAGTAACGCTCCGTGTAGGGCAGGATGGTGTCTGTGGAACCAAGGGCAATGGAAAGCGGAGTGATGAACAGTTGCCCGAGAATGGCAATTACCAGGCCGGCGATGAGGCTGAGGACAAATCCCGTGGAAGCCATCTGTTGCGCCAAATCTGTTTTCTTGGCACCCAGCATCCGCGAGATATAGTTGCCGGAGCCATGTCCGAAGAAAAATCCCACGGCTTGGATGATGGCCATGACGGAAAAGGAGACACCTACTGCCGCCGTGCTTTGCGTGTTGATTTGTCCTACAAAGTACGTGTCGACCAAATTGTACAGACTCGTGGACAACATGCTGATAATCGTCGGGATGGCCATGGTGAGTACCACCCGATGGACGGGGGCATGGGTGAGAAACGTGTAGTTGTCTCTTTTCATTGCTATTTCTTCTGGTATTTGTCGTTATATCGTTTACCGAAATCCTGTAAGAATATCTTTTTTTTGATTTTGCTCCAGTTGTGGGCAAGGGTGAAGTGCAATCGGGTGAGCAGGGATGTGTGGCTCCCGTCATAGATGGAAGCGGGGATGTTCACTCGATAAAGGATGGCGTCGGTGTCGAAGGCACTGAAATCCTTGCCACTCCCTTTATAGAGCCATAGTTCGGCAAAGAGACGGTCGTCTGCCATTCGCTCGGGATGTATGTCGGCAAGTTGTCGCACATACGAAGCTTTGGTCCACCAGAAGTTGCCTGAATACATCACCCTTTTGGCGGGGAGGGGAGGCCATCGGTAACTTCCATACATGTCGTAACCGTCGGAAAGCGTGTTGACAGCCACTTCCCATTGGTCGAAAAGGAAATATTCCATCTCTTTCCGCCACGACTCCACGTTGTGCATAAACCATCGATAGTGCCGGTCAGTAGACTCGCCGCCATAGAAAGAGATGCCCTTTGTATGGAAGTAATAAACCATGCAGTCCTCTTTTTCACAAAGTCTTTTCACTTGTGCCAATGCCGGATATTCAAACAATTTCGGATTGCGTTGCACACTCACAAGGTCGAGTTTGTCGGTGTCGATGATGCGGCGCAGGTCCTCTACGTCCTCTTCTTGGGAAATGATGCAACTGACAAAGAGCTTGTCTGTATGTTCAAGCAGTCCGCTACGCTTTAGATGCCCATATTGGTCGGCGACAAGTCGCTGCCATCCACGGGCGCAGAACACGTGGTAGACTCCGTAAATGGGCTGCTCGTTTGTGGGGACGTGCTGCCACGGACTGAGGTCGTGTCGCTCGTAAGTGTGGAAAAACGTGCGGTATAAGTTGTTGAGAAGGTTCATCCTGCATTTTCATTTAGACCATGCAAAGTTACAACAATTATCTCAATTTGTAGCCGGAAAGATTTGCTTTTAGAAATAAAAGCACTAATTTTGCACATATTAATGGCTTGTTGCCGATAAGAAAAGAATGGACAGAATAGACAAATTCAATACGGGGGAGACACAGGAAAGTCTGCGGGCAGAGTATAATCCCGACGGTTCGGTGCTCCGTCGTGCCCAATTGCGCATGCTTGACATGCTCATCTATTTGCAGGACGTGGCAAAAAGCATTGGTGTGCCCTGCCGTATCGATGGAGGAAACGTGCTGGGGGCTCTGCGGCATAAAGGATTCATTCCATGGGATGACGATGTGGACGTAGTGGTGGACCATAAGGATTATAAGCGATTGTGTGATTGGCTTATGGCGCATCCTCATCCTCAATATGTGTTGCAGAACAATCAGACGGATCCGGGCTATTACAAGGAATGGGCTTGCTTGCGGGACTTGAAGAGCGAGCATATCAGCAACGATGCACAAGGCGAGCGGGAACGTCGTTCGCATGTGGTGCAGAAATATCGTGGATTGCATATTGACATCTTTCCCTATGAGGGACATATGATTCCCTGGGTGCAGCGGTTGGCGGCAAAACTGTCGTGTGTGGTCAACTTTGACTTGGCTGGCCGTTATCCACGCTTGGCGCAATGGGGATATGACCTATTGCATTATGCCGTCTTTCCTGCTTTTCGCACTTTCAGCCATGTGTTCGGCAATCCCAATCTTTACATGCATTCCTATGGAGCCTGGTTCTATGAGCGCAATCCCAAGCGCATCATGGTGCCCCATAAGGATATCGAGTTTGAGGGCCATGTGTTTGAGGGGCCTGCCGATCCTGAAGAGTTGTGCCGCATCGCCTACGGCAACTATATGAATCTGCCCCCGAAAGACAAGCGGGACAGGCACCATGTGAGTATTAAATTTTTAGACTAAATATAAATAAGGTATATGAACATAGCGGTGATCTTTGCCGGTGGATCAGGTTTACGCATGCACACCAAGTCGCGCCCCAAGCAGTTCTTGGAACTGAATGGGAAACCTATCATTATCTATACACTTGAACTTTTCGACAATCATCCCATGGTCGACGCGATTGTCGTGTCGTGTATCGAACCT
>CAKPTK010000067.1 GCA_934190685.1 uncultured Prevotella sp. | reverse complement strand
CCACCAAGCCGAGCATACTCATGGAGAAGAGAGAGAGGAAAGCGTAGTAACGCTGGAAACCCTTCTCACCGTGCATGTAGCCGAAAGAATAGATGTGGACCATGAAGCTGACTGTGGTAATCACCACAAGCATCATTGCCGAGATTGGCGTGATACGGAAACCCATGTCGAACACCAAGTGGGCGCCGAAAATCTGTCCGAAGTCAAGCCATGTGAAATGCCAAGCAGTCACAATGGGATAAAGGCCGTCGGCGCCGCGTCCCTGACCAACGAAATACTCGAAGGCAGTGTAGAGCGACAACGCAAATACCACACCCATGAGCGTGGTGCCAATCAATCCCGCAACCTTATGAGACATTTTCATGCCTGCCAAACCAAGAATCAAGAAGCTCAGGAATGGCAACAGAAGTATTAAAAATGAATAAGTGTAATCCATTGTCTTTTGTTTTGTGGAATGAATTAGAATTTCATATTCTCAATACCATTCACTTGGTCGCTGTGGAAGTGACGGTAAACATTCAGGATGATAGCTATCGCCACAGCGGTCTCAGCGGCACTCACGCCGATAGAGAACAGAGTGAAGAAGAAGCCCTCAAGCTGTCCGGGATAGAGAATACGATTGAATACGGCGAAGTTGAGGTCAACCGAATTCAGAACCAGCTCAATAGAGATGAGCATTGCAATAAGATTGCGACGAGTGACAAAGCCAAACACGCCGATGAAGAACAAAAGTGCACTGAGCACGAAATAACATTCTACGGGTACCATATTACTTTTTCTCCTCTTGTTTACGTGCCACTACAATGCCACCGATGATGCATGCCAGCAAGAGCACTGAGATGAACTCAAAGGGAAGCACATACTGATATTTTCCAGAACCGAGCAGGGCGTTGCCGATGGTATCCATCTGAAGCTCTTGGTCAGCCATCTGGCAAGACATGTCGATAAATTTGTTCTTCAGCAACACCACAGCCACAGTGGCAAAGCCAATCAGCGAAATCAGCGCACCGAAGACCACACGACTGCCTTTCACTCTCTCAACCATTCCTTGGAGTGTGCGCTTGCTAACCAACTGGATGGCAAACACATACATCATCGTGATGCCACCAGCATAAACACTGATTTGGGCAGCACCAAGGAAGGTGTAATCAAGCAGGAAGTAGAGACCTGCCACTCCGAAGAGTACAAACAGCAGGAATGTGGCTGCCCGCATGATTCGCTTAGTAAACACGCACATGATGGCGGAGCCGAGAATCACGACTGCCAAAACGCCAAACATTACTATATTAGCCATATTTTCTTACTTCCGTTATTTTGTTTTTGTATTAAACTTGCCAATTTCGAAAGGAGCGCCACCATCCAGGATGTTGGGCAGAGAACTCTCATAGTGCTCCTTGTCAAGATGCAGCACCAACTTGTCGCGGTCGAACACGGCGTTCTCAAAGTCGTTGGTGAACTTGATGGCACCAAAGTTGCAAGCATTGACACACAGTTCACAGAACATGCAGTCGCCGAGATCGTATTGATAGTCTACAAGCTGGCGTTTCTTCTTGCCTTCCTCTGTGGTCACCATCTGAGAGACAATCTTGATGGTGTCGTTAGGACAAGCCTTCTCGCACAGCGTACAAGCCACACACTTGACATTGCCGTTCTCGTCGCGGTTCATGACCAAACGGCCACGGTGACGGGCTGCCACGTGCAGGGTTGTCTTACGGTTTTCGGGATACTGCTCAGTGCCAAACGATGCCAGGAATATAGTTCATCACAGTGTCGAAAGCGTCGATGCCAATGTTGACAGGTGCCCAGCCACCCAAGAATACAGTAGCGGCAATACCTGAAACGACAAAGAGGTTGAGATACTCGGCCAGGTAGTAGAAGCCGAAGCCCATACCACTGTATTCTGTGTGGTATCCGGCAGTCAACTCACTCTCGGCCTCAGCCAAGTCGAAAGGACCACGGTTGGCCTCTGCATTACCAGCCACCAGGAACACCAAGAATGCGATGATGGCAGGAATATGGCCACGGAAGATGAGCCAGTTCCAAGGACCTGTCTGGAAATTCACAATCTCGGAAATCTGCATGGAACCTGTAAGCACCACTGCCGCAATGAGACAGAGGGCAAGAGACATCTCGTAGGAAATAAGCTGCACGGCGCCACGCATGGCGGAAACGACAGAATACTTGTTGTTACTACCCCAACCAGCCATGAAAATACCGACAATGCCGATACTGGAGATGGCGGAGAGGAGGAACAGACCTACGTTGAAGTTGAGCACCTCAGCACCCTTGTTCCATGGAAGGAATGAAAAGGTTCCGACAGAGGCGATAATCACGAGGAACGGCGCTACGAAATACAAGAGTTTGTCAGCCTTGTCCACGGTGAAGATTTCCTTGATGAGCATCTTCAACACATCGGCAAACACCTGGAAGACACCCCAAGGTCCGACACGCATAGGGCCGAGACGGCACTGGAAATAAGCGCAGACCTTACGTTCCATGAATATCAAGACAATAGCCAGCATGGCGTAGCCCACTAAGATGAGGACGCCCACTAGTATGCACTCGATAAGGATCGACCAAAAGTCGCCCAATCCCAATGTTTGGCGAAGGAGAGCGTCGACCCAAGTTGTTACTATACTAAAATCAAACATTTGTCTAATGTTTTTGAATCATAAATAAGAAATACTATCGGTCGATATCAGGGATAACGAAGTCGATGGCGGCACCCGTCGTGATGAGGTCGGCAATCTTCTGTCCTCTACACATCTTGTCAAGAGCTCCTGTCAAAGAGAGACCCATAGGACGCATCTTCATGCGGTAAGGACTCTTGTCACCCTTGGAATCAAGATACACGCCGAATTCACCGCTGGCTCCTTCCACAGAGAAGTACCACTGTCCCTCGGGGACCTTGATGATTGGTTTCTGCTTGATATAGAAGTCGCCGGCAGGAATGTTGTCGATGAGTGCCTCGATGATGTCAAGACTCTGATACAATTCCTGGATATGGACATAGTAACGATCCATAGAATCGCAACCGGTAAGGGTGATTTCCTTCCAGTCCACCTTGTCGTAGCAGTCGTAAGGATGACGCTTGCGGGTATCATTGTGCCAACCGGCAGCACGACCGGCAGGACCGGTCACACCATAGTTGATACAGTCTTCCAATCCCATAGGACCAACACCTTCAAGACGGTTGTGGGTAATCACGTTGTCACCGAATACGTCAAGATACTCCTGAATCATCGGACGGAGATACTTGCAGAGTTTCTTTGTGTTGTCGACAAAGTTTGGATCGATATCAGCCTGACAGCCACCAATGCGGTAGTAGTTCTGAATCAGACGTCCACCTGTGGTCTCCTCCATTACGTTGAGCACATGCTCACGATCACGCATACAATAGAGGAAAGCCGTGAGTGCGCCCAAGTCCTGAGCGGTACAACCGAGATAGAGCAAGTGACTGTTGATACGCTGCAACTCGTCCATAATGGTACGGATGTAGTGGATACGGTCAGAAAGTTCTATACCCATACCCTCCTCAATCACACCGACAAGAGCATGACGGTGCATCATGGCTGAAAGATAGTTCAGACGGTCGGTCAGCGCCAAAGTCTGTGGATAGGTCATGCCTTCCCACATCTTCTCGATACCACGATGGATATAACCGAGATGAGGATAGATGCGCTTGACAGTCTCGCCGTTCAGCACAGTCTGCAAACGAAGCACACCGTGAGTTGACGGGTGGTTAGGACCGATGTTGACTACATAGTCGTCATCCTCGAACAAGCGGTGCTTGACAGCTACGAGATGACCTTCGTCATCGAGATTATACTCCACGGTATAATCAGACTCAGGTTCGTCAGTCAGCGGGAACTTGTTGGCTTCGGGACTCATATCGAAATCCTTGCGGAGAGGATAGCCATTGAAGTCGGTGCGGAGGAAGAGACGGCGCATGTCGGGATGTCCCAGGAACTTGATGCCGACGAAGTCGAACACCTCTCGTTCCAACAGGTCTGCCACTTTCCATAGATTGATAACAGTAGGAATCACATCGCTACCATCCACCTTCTTGGCAATCGTCTTCACGGAGCAACGCTCATTATTGTCTGTATTCTCAAGAATATAGATACATCCAAGACCCTCTTCACCGAAGTCTTCACCGATGATGGTAACAAGGTAGTCGAAATGTTTCTCGTTCTTCAACTTGGCCATTTCTGCGGCAAAGCTATCGAATGTGAGTTCAATGTTATTAAGTTTCATATCTTATACCTTATTATATTAGTCAGTTAAACCTTTCTGTGCGTCGAAATTCTCAGGCACATCGGTCACAATAATCGGCTCTTTCTGTCCGAGTTTCTCAGTTGCGACGAGATTCTCATTGCTTAAGCCTCTCAGGCCGCCCTTGCTCATAGAAAGTTCTTTTTCCTCAGCAGTCATCTTATGGTTGGCGCCGCCGAAGAATCTCTCGACTTTCACCTTGCGCTGCAACTGCATCATACCATAGAGGATTGCCTCTGGTCGTGGAGGACAACCAGGAACATATACATCTACAGGAACCAGTTCACTGATGCCGCGCACCACATTGTAGCTTTTCTTGAATGGACCACCGCTGATGGTACATCCACCGACAGCCACAACATACTTAGGTTCAGCCATCTCGTCATAGAGACGTTTGAACACTGGTGCCATCTTGTTGGTGATGGTGCCGGCGCACATAATCAAGTCTGCCTGACGTGGAGAGTTACGGGTAACCTCGAAACCGAAACGGGAGAAGTCATAGCGCGCACAACCGACAGCCATAAACTCAATACCGCAGCAAGAGGTACCAAAAGTGAGAGACCAAAGAGAATTGGAACGTCCCCAGTTGATTGCCTGGTCGAGAGTTCCTACAACTACATTCACGCCGCCCTCATGCAATTCGTTTACAATCTTTTCAAGTCCTTCGTTGTCCTTGAATTCTCCATAAGGGATACTCTTGATAACGGGCTTTCTTACTTCCATTCCAGCGCTCCTTTCCGCCAGGCGTAAGCCAAGCCAAATACCAATACCAGCATGAAAAAGCCAATGCTACAAAGCGCCATGGCTCCAAACTGCTTAACTACAACTGCCCAAGGATAGAGGAACACGGTCTCGATGTCGAACACGAGGAAAAGAATCGCAAAGAGATAGTAGCCCACATGAACTGGAAGCCAAGAGGTTCCACGTGTAGGGATACCACACTCAAACGGTTGACCTTTCACGGGGTTGTACGAGCGTGGACCAATGAGTTTCGCAACTACATAAGCTCCTACCACCAATACAGCAGCCGTCAAGATAACGGTGATTAATAAGATAGAATACATATATATGTTATAAAATATAATTTAGCCTACAATATAAGGCGATGCAAAGGTAATAAATTTATCGCTAACTTAGTTAAGTTTAACATTATAAAATGGATATAAACGGAAAAATTGACCCAAAACAAGTTGCATTATCTCCTTCTTTTCTCATGGAAAGCGACAAGTCCGTCCATCGGACTGCGCACCACCTCGCCCATGGCAAAACCTTCTGCAAGGGCGGCTTCTTTCAATTGTTTGCTGAAATAAAAAGCCACACTACCTATTGCACCGACCTTCAAATCCGTGCGATGATAGCGCGATACATTATAGCGGAAGAATTGGCGAAAATTACCGATGACAAGCTCATGAAGCGACTCATCGTCCATATTTTTCGCCAAAAACGGACATACCGAGGCCAAGAAGCGGTTGGCCAGCGGTTGACGATACACATGGTCGATAATGTCTGCCATCGACAAGCCTGTAGTCCGCTCATAAGCTATCCGAATACGCTCACTGAGCCGTCCCTTGTAAAGGGCATTGAAGAAAAGTCTTCCCATCACGGCCCCACTTCCCTCGTCGCCGAGAATATAACCTAAAGGCGGTACATTCTCCACGACTGAAGTTCCATCATAGAGACAGGAGTTGGACCCCGTGCCCAGAATGCACGCCACCCCTTCCCGACTGCCGCACACCGCACGGGCAGCAGCCATCAGATCGCCTTGGCACTCCACTTCCGTATCAGGAAACAACTGGCTGAAGAGTTGGGTTATCTTGGGCAGCATCTCCGCACGACATCCACTTCCATAAAAATGAAGTCGCCCAACATCCACCATCTCCCGGTCATCGAGTTGAGGCAACAGTTCGTCGTTGACGATTTGGGCAATCGTGTCGAGCGACTGGTGAAAAGGGTTGAGTCCCTGTGTCGCCATCCGTTTGACAACACGGCCATTATCGGCTATACACCAATCGGTCTTGGTGCTGCCACTGTCTGCAATCAGTATCATTATGTAGTTATCATATCAATGAAGTCTGTTTTGACTTCAGGTTATTGTTTGTCACCAAGCTCGGTGACAAACAATAAAAGGGAGTCCCGCAACCTGTACAGGGTTCCCTTTTATTCTATTTCATCAATAAACTCTCGGTCCGAATATGAACGTGCCCACACGCACCATTGTGCTACGGCACCGCACGGCGATTTTATAATCATGACTCATGCCCCAACTCCGTTCGCAGAACGAAGGCCGGTCGGAGAAATATTTGGCTTTCACTTCATCGAAGAAATCCGCAGCCAGATTGAATTCGTCTCTTATTTGCTGTTCATCATCGACATTGCTGGCCATCATCATCAGTCCACAAATGCGGACATTGTGCAACTGACGCCACTCGCCATCCTCAAGCAGCTGGCGGCAAGCATCAAGAGTGAGTCCGTATTTGGTCTCTTCCGATGCGATATGAAGCTCGAGCAACACGTCAATCACGCGGTCGTGCTTGGCGGCCTGTTTGTCGATTTCCTTCAGCAGTTTGAGCGAGTCGACAGCCTCGACCATCGAGATATAAGGCGCAATATATTTCACTTTGTTGGTTTGCAAGTGTCCGATGAAATGCCATTCGATGTCCTTAGGAAGCGTTTCCACCTTCCTGGCCAATTCTTGTTCATGACTTTCTCCGAAGACACGTTGTCCTGCAGCGTAAGCAGCCTCAATGTACTCGTTGGGGTGATACTTGCTTATGGCCACGAGGCGCACACCAGAGGGGAGGTTGCTGAGCACCTCACGAAGATTTTTCGCTACGTCTGTTTCCATATTCATTCCGTTATTATGGGTTCACTTCTTTTCTTCCTCAGCCTGTTCGTACTCAGGTTTGTCGTTCTTTTCAAGTTTCTTGGCAGCTGTCTTCACGTGCTCAAAAACATCCATGATTTGTGTTTCAGCCACACTGGCAATCACATAGTCCATCATGCCTGCGCCTTGCACTTCTTCAATGTGTTTCACCGCCCCCTGAATACTAGCAGCTTGAACAAGAAAGTACTGACTGGTGCGCTTTTCCTTAGACGTTTTCTCGTCAATTGTGATAAATTGCAATTTGGCCTTATACCACTTGTCATCATTGTCAAAATCGCTGAAGAAAATCTCACGATAAGATGCAGGAGAAATATTCTTCACAGTAGATCCTCCATGAAAATAGGGTTCCATTTCTTCATTAATATTAGCCTCTGCCTCTGCAAAGCCGTCGGCATCAACCACATATGTCTCGGTAACGTCCTTTTCAAGGCCGTCTTCCATCTGCTTTGTATAACGCACTTTCGTTTCAAACCAATTTGCACTTATTGCTCTCATTGTCTTTTCGTGATTGTTTTTTATTAATTTGGAAGGCAAAATTACGCAAAATCCCCGAACAAGCCAAAGTTTTGCCTTCTTTTATTTTTCAATTCTATTCCCATTGGCACTCTATATAAAATTATGGTAAGCCCCTATAGGCTGCATCTCAACAATGAAAATAAAATCCCATTTTATTTTGCATTGTCTTCGATTTGCACTACCTTTGCACTCTTAGAACTAATTATTTTTAAAGATTTATATGCCTGAGATATCAGTTCGCGGACTGGAAATGCCGGAATCGCCAATACGTAAATTGGCTCCTTTGGCTGTTGCCGCAAAAAATAGAGGAATAAAAGTATACCACTTAAATATTGGACAACCCGACCTGCCCACTCCGCAAGTCGGACTGGACGCCTTGAAGAATATCCACCGTCACATTTTGGAATATTCTCCTTCTCAAGGCTATTTGTCATACCGACAGAAACTCACCGGATATTATAAGAAATTCAACATCAATGTTGACGCCGATGACATCATCATCACATCAGGCGGATCTGAGGCTGTTTTGTTTGCCTTCATGTCTTGTCTGAATCCTGGTGACGAAATCATCGTGCCCGAGCCGGCCTATGCCAACTATATGGCATTCGCCATCTCTGCCGGTGCGAAAATCCGTACCATCGCCACCACCATCGAGGAAGGATTTTCCCTTCCAAAGGTAGAGAAGTTTGAGGAGCTTATCAACGAGCGCACCCGTGCCATCATGATTTGCAACCCCAACAACCCTACAGGTTATCTCTACACCCGCAGGGAAATGAACCAAATCCGTGACCTCGTGAAGAAATACGACCTCTACCTCTTCTCAGACGAGGTCTATCGTGAATATATCTACACAGGATCGCCCTACATCAGTGCTTGCCATTTGGAAGGCATTGAGCAGAATGTCATCCTCATCGACTCTGTGTCAAAGCGCTACAGCGAGTGCGGTATACGCATTGGTGCCCTTATCACGAAGAACAAGGAAGTGCGTGCTGCCGTCATGAAATTCTGCCAGGCACGCCTCTCCCCTCCCCTTATCGGACAAATTGTAGCCGAGGCATCACTCGACGCACCCGAAGAATACTATCGCGATGTGTATGACGAATATGTGGAACGACGCAAATGCCTGATTGACGGATTGAACCGCATACCAGGTGTCTACTCCCCTATCCCCATGGGAGCTTTCTATACCGTGGCCAAACTCCCTGTCGACGACAGCGAGAAGTTCTGCCGTTGGTGTCTTGAAGAGTTCAACTATGAGGGCGAGACGGTAATGATGGCCCCTGCCACCGGATTCTACACCACTCCCGGAGCCGGCATCAACCAAGTGCGCATCGCCTACGTATTGAAAAAAGAGGATCTTGAGCGCGCGCTCGTCGTACTCCGCAAAGCGCTCGAGGCCTATCCTGGACGTGTCATGGAGGAACAGAAATGAATCTTCCCCTGTTTTTAGCCAAAAGGATATTCAACGACAAAGGTGACAAGCGCAAGGTTTCGCGTCCTGCCATCCGCATCGCCACAGCTGGTGTTGCCATCGGACTGGCGGTGATGATTATATCCGTTTGCGTGGTCATCGGCTTCAAGCACACCATCCGCGACAAGGTGGTGGGGTTCGGCAGTCATATCACCGTTGCCAACTTCCTGGCGATGCAGAGCGGCGAACCTTTCCCTATCTGCACCAACGACAGCCTGATCAAGACAGTGGAGCACATCGACGGCGTAAGCCATGCGCAACGTTTTGGTTTAAAACAGGGTATTCTCAAAACCAACACAGATTTCCTCGGCGTAATGCTCAAAGGCATTGGTCCGGAATATGACACAACGTTCATCCATCAGAACATAGTGGCGGGAAGCATCCCCAAGTTCAGCGACAAAGTAAGCCACAACAAGATTGTCATCTCGAAGACCATGGCAGACAAGCTGAAACTGAAGGTGGGCGACCGCATCTTCACCTATTTTATAAACAACGATGTGCGCATCCGACGTTTCACCGTGGCAGGCATCTACCAAACAAACCTAAGCCGGTTTGATGAGGTGATTGCCTATACGGATCTTTACACCACTGTGAAACTGAACGGATGGGAGCCGGACCAAAGCAGCGGTGTGGAGCTCACCGTGAAGGATTTCAATGAACTGCCAATCGTGGACGACCGGGTTATCCATAAAATAAACAAGACTGTCGACTCCTATGGGGAGACCTACACCTCTGAAACCATCCAGGAAGCCAACCCACAGATATTCTCTTGGCTCGACCTGCTCGACCTCAACGTGTGGATTATCTTGGGACTGATGGTCTGCGTGGCAGGTTTCACCATGATATCCGGCTTGCTCATCATTATCCTTGAACGCACCAACATGATTGGACTGCTCAAGGCTTTGGGAGCCAAGAACCGCACAATCCGCCATACATTCCTGTGGTTTGCCATCTTCATCATCGGCAAAGGACTGCTCTTCGGAAACATCCTCGGCATCGGTTTGGTGGTGTTGCAACGCTTCACCGGATTCGTCAAACTCGACGCACAGACCTATTATGTCAGCACGGTGCCTGTGGAATTGGACCCTATATTGATTGTCCTCATCAATTTGGCCACCCTCGTCATCAGTGTCCTTGTCTTAATAGTGCCCAGCTACCTCGTTTCGCACATTCATCCAGCGAAATCAATGCATTACGAATAAAAGGATGCATTTTGTGCACAAAATATTTGCCAATGTGCAAAAAGCATATTACCTTTGCACATTATTAACATATATTGTGCAATGGAATCAATACCAAGCTTCAATTCTTTTATAGAAAAGAGCATCCTTAAAAACTGGGACTTAGACGCCTTTACAGACTATAAAGGTGCCACACTCCAATATCACGATGTGGCACGAAAAATAGAAAAGCTCCACATCATGTTCGAGAACAGTGGTGTTGTGCGCGGTGACAAAATCGCTCTCTGCGGACGCAACAGTTCCCATTGGGCCGTAGCCTTTCTCGCCACACTGACCTATGGAGCCGTGGCTGTCCCCATCCTTCACGAATTCAAAGCTGACCAGATTCACAACATCGTGAACCACAGCCAGGCAAAACTTCTTTTTGTCGGCGATGTGGTCAACACAATTATCGATCCAGCCCAGATGCCCGACCTTGAAGGCATCATCTATATTCCGGATTACTCGCTTGTGGTTTCTCGTACAGACAAACTGACTTATGCCCGCGAGAATCTCAACCGCATCTTCGGCGAGAAATTCCCCAAATATTTCCGCAAGGAACATGTAAGCTATTATAAGGAGCAAAGTCCTGATGAGTTGGCTCTAATCAACTACACCAGTGGCACTACAGGCTTCTCCAAGGGTGTGATGCTCCCTTATCGTGCGCTGTGGGGCAACCTTGATTTTGCCAATCAAGTACTCGGCAAGACCATCCCGTCAGGATCCAACACCATCAGTATTCTGCCGATGGCACACATGTATGGCATGGCATTCGAATTTCTCTTTGAGTTCGCCCATGGTTGCCATGTCTACTATCTCACCCGCATTCCCTCTCCCGCCATTGTGGCACAGGCTTTTGCCGACATCAAGCCGTCCATCATCATTGCCGTGCCACTCATCATCGAGAAGATTATCCGCAAGAAAGTATTCCCCAAAATACAAAACAACCGCATCCGTCTGCTGATGAACATGCCTGTCATCAGCAAGAAAGTGAAGCAGAAAATCTGCGAGCAAGTATACCAGGCATTTGGTGGCAACCTGTATGAAATCATCATCGGTGGCGCCGCCCTCAACCAGGAAATTGAGAAGTTCCTGCGCAGCATCGACTTCCCCTTCACCGTGGGATATGGTGCTACGGAATGCGCACCCATCATCACTTACGACGATTGGCACGACCATGTCGTAGGCTCATGCGGAAAAGAAGTGGTACACATGGAGGTGAAGATTCTCAGTCCCGACCCGCAAAAGATTCCAGGCGAGATTGTCGCCAAAGGCACCAATGTGATGCTCGGTTATTACAAGAACGAGGAAGCCACCCAACAAGCCCTCGACGAGGAAGGATGGTACCACACCGGAGACCTTGGCATCATGGACAAGGATGGCAATGTGTTTATCAAGGGGCGCAGCAAGAACATGCTTTTAGGTTCCTCTGGACAAAACATCTATCCTGAGGAGATTGAGGACAAGCTCAACTCCATGCCGCTCGTCAACGAATGTCTTGTGGTGCAAGACGGCGAGAAACTTGTCGGTTTGGTACATCCCGACTACGACGAAGCAAGACAAATGGGCTTCAGCGACGAGGACATCAAGAATGTGATGGAGCAGAACAGAAAGGACCTCAACGAGGTTGTACCTGCCTACAGCAAGCTCTCCCGCATTCAAATCCAAGTAGATGAGTTCGAAAAAACTCCTAAGAAGAGCATCAAACGCTATCTCTACAAACTGAGCTGATAGATGTTTAGATAAAAAAACAGCAACACCGGACATATCTCGAGCCGAAAGGCAGATATGTCCGGTGTTGTCGTTTGTGGTCGCCAGCAGATTTCATCCCTACGATGAAAGACCAATTAGTGGCACACTAACGAAGCGCTACAGGCAGACTAACGGTCCGTTAGTCTGCCTGTAGCGTTTCGTTGGTCTATTTGATTCCTCTTTCATTGAGCGCCTTGGTATATTTTGCGGCATTCTTCAAATGTTCCTCGTAAGTTCGGGCAAAGTTGTGTGTGCCGCTGAAATCCTCCTTGGCACACATATAGAGATAGTCATGGTGCACATGATTGAGCACTGCGTCAATACCTGCTACGGAAGGTATGCGGATAGGGCCTGGCGGAAGACCGATATTACGATAGGTGTTGTAGGGACTTCTCACGAACAACAAATTCTCATAGATGCGCTTCAACTCGAAACGTTTCAAGGCGAACTTGATAGTCGGATCAGCCTGAAGAGGCATGCCGGTCTTGAAGCGGTTGTAATACATTCCGGCAATCATCGGTTTCTCCGCATTGTTGGCGGTCTCCTCGTCCACAATACTTGCCAAAGTGATGACTTGATTCGGAGTCAGCCCCATAGCCTTCGCTTTCTCCATGCGCTCGAAATTCCAAAACTTCTTGCTCTCTTTCTGCATTCTTTCCAAGAATTTGTCGAGCGACACATTCCAATACATGTCATAGGT
>CAKPTK010000066.1 GCA_934190685.1 uncultured Prevotella sp. | reverse complement strand
GTTGTACCACTGGAGAAGTTTCTTGATGTCGCTGTCGTGCACACGGTCGCGGTCATAGGCGGGAAGCACGGCTGCGAAATACTCATGCAGTTCGTCGGCAGAGCATTTCTTGTAGTTGAGCGAGCACACCTTGCCTTCTTCCTTGTCGCGCACATTGGCGAGCACGGTCATCAAAGGCACGTCCTCGGCGTCTGTATACATGGCGATGTCGCCCAGGCTCGTCACACGGTCAGTGGCGAAAGCCGGGATACGCTTGTGTGTCTCGTCGATAGCTTCCACGATAAGGTTCATCTTGCCGCGGGACACCAACTTATAGAGTCCCGGTTTTCCGGCGATAGAAAGTATTGTTTCCATTCTGTTTTTATGATTATAAATGTTTTGTCTAAAGGGTTTGCTTGAGTTTCTCCAACAAGTCGTCGAGTTGTTTGCCGACATTGTGGATGCGGTCGTTCACAATCTCATAGTCCGAGCGGCGCACCATTTCCTCCTGGGGAATCTGCTTGTGTATCCATTCGAGCGTCTTCTCGCACGAGATGCCGTCGCGCGACATCACCCGGGAGATGCGCATGTCGAGGGGTGCCGTCACGCAGACCACCTTGTCTATATGGACACGCTGATAGAATCCGCTGCCAAAGAAAATGGCGCTTTCCATCCAGTCGAGCCCCGAGCGTTCGAAGTCTTCCGCCACTGCGGGGTGCACGATATCGTTGACGGCGTGTGTATGTTCCGAGGAAGCGAGCAGGAAACGCGCCATGACCGACTTCACCATTCGTCCGTCGGAATACAAGTCCTCGCCCACCAAAGTCGACAGTTCGGCCTTGAGTGCGTCCGACTCGTTCATGAGGCGTTTGGCGGCAGAGTCGCAGTCGTAGACGCCGATGCCCCTTTCGGTCAGCATCTTGCAGACATAGGACTTGCCGCTACCGATTCCTCCTGTTATTGCTATCTTCATTGTCATTTTGCTGTTCGATAAGATAGTCCACTTGTGGCGTGACCAATCGTGCCTTCCGCACCCCGTAGGGCACGGTGCGGATAATCAGGTTGCACTTGTCCGAAGGATGCGCCATCAGTTCGTTGTAGTCGGCCACGACATAGAACTTGGACGTGTTGACCATGCGGAACATGCTGGCGCCCACCACGAATCTGACGGTCACACGCGACGGGAAGGTGCGGAGCACTTTGCCCTCGGGCATGTTGACAGCCACCACAGGCACCTCCACGGTCTCCTCGGTCAGCACATCGGGAAAGACGGACATCCGGATGGAGGTGGGCACACACTTGGCGCCCTTGATTTTCCGCAAGTCCACCTTACGGTGGATGGTGTCGGTGACATTGCGTATGTCCTGCCATTCCGTATAGACACACTTGATGGTGTCGAGTGCCTCGCGGGAAGCGTAGACATCCACGCTGTCCGGGCGGAATATGGTGCGGGCGAGATAATAGCTCTGTCCCGGCAGTATGCGTCCGTAGAGGCGCACGGGCACCCGGCGTTTCTGACCATAATTATAATAGAAGTCGAGCCGGTCGGGTTTCACCTGCACAATCTTGGTGGAACTGTAGAGTTCCTGGCGCACCATCTTGAGCAGTTCTGCCGATGACACCTGCCCCATGCCGTTGACCTTGGCATAGCTGGCGAAGGGCACCTCTATCGGCGAGAGTTTTCCCGTCCAGAAATAGGCGCCCACAGTGTAACCTTTGTCACGCACTGTCACACGAACGGTGTCCTGGATGTCGGACGTGACGATGACGTTTTTCGGGACGTCGACCAGACGGACAGGCACACAGACTTCCCGCTCCATGGTCTCGTTGAGCGCCAGGAGGAGCCAGTAGCTTCCGCTGACCAGCAGGAAGAACAAAAAAATCAGGAACTCCTTATTCAGTGCCCCGAACAAGAATTTCCTGACGTGTGTCTTTGTATCGTGTAACAATTTCGGGGGGTTCATTTACTTTTGCAAAGCCTGCTGTGTAGCGCTTGCGTCAGCGAAGACGGCGTCCTTGCTCACACGCACCACAACACCTTTGGCAATTTCCACCTCGATGATATTGGCTGCCAGATCTATTTTCTTCACCGTGCCATAAATGCCATAGCCCACCACCACGGGTGTGCCTTCCTGAAGAGAATTCTGGAATTTGCGTATTTCTTTTTGCTTCTTCTGCTGTGGGCGAATCATGAAAAACCACATGATAACGAAGATGGCTACCATCATGATGAGGAAGCTGTAGCCACCGCCCTGCTGCTGCGCAGCGAGATACATGGATGTGATCATACTGTATTATTCTGTTTTTTTGTTGTTTTCTTTTTCGTCAGCCTGACTCTCAGGCTCAGCGTTCTCCGCCTTGCCGCTTTCCGCAGGCGCGTCCTTCCTGTCGGGTTGTGGCAGCGGACCCGTCTTCTTCGAGCGAGGCTCGCTCATGGACTTCACCATCAGCTTATTATATATAAGGTTACGCGCGATGGAGTCGAGCATGCCGTTCACATAGCTGCCGCTCTTGGCGGTGCTGTAGAGTTTGGCGAGCTCCACATACTCGTTGATGGTCACGCTGACCGGAACGTTGGGGAAGGTGAGCATCTCGGCGATGGCAATCTGCATGATGACCACGTCCATGTAGGCCAGACGGGAGAAGTCCCAGTTGCGCGACATGGTGCTCATATAATGCTGATAGGTGTCGGCGTTGAGGATGGTGGCGCGGAAAAGCTTGCGCGCGAAATCCTTGTCCTCCTCGTCCTTGTATTCGGGCAGCAACGGCTGTTTGGACTTGAGTTTGGGGTCGAAGCGTTTGATGGTCTTCACCACAAATGTGTCCACTATCTCCCGGTCGTCGTTCCAATAGAGACTCTTGTCTTCCAACAGAAGGTCAAGGTCGTCATTGTTCTGGATGAACTGTTTGTAGAGCTTGCGCCACAACTCGCGGTTGGCCTCATACGAGTCATCCTCAGAATTCATATATTCCTGATAGGCATCGCTCTGCTCTATCTGATCGCTGAGCTTGCGCACGAACTCGATGTCTTCTTTCCATCCTGTTTTCTGGGTTTCGGCATAGTCGAGCAACTGCTTGTTCTCCTCGAGTTGTACGGCAAACTTGTTGTAAGCAAACTTCTGTGACGGCACCTCTGTGCCTTCTCTTTGTGCACGGGCAGTGTTGACTTCCACACGGTGGCGCTCCTCCTGGGTCACGGCGACAATCAAGAGCAAAAGCTGGTTGTAAAGGTCGTATGCCTTGGAGAGAGAGAACAACAGCTCTTTCTCCGCCTTGTCGATGTCACGGTTTCCGTTTTGATAGTACGCGTAGGTCAACTGAACTACCTTAATACGTATTAATTCTCTGTTTATCATCGATATGATATATATATTACGTTTACTAATTCGCATGCAAAAATAGCAAAAAACCCTTTGTCTTGCAAGAAAACGCCTGTTTTTTAATTGTTTTTCAGTCTATTTCTTGTGTGTTCCATCGAAAAGCACTACCTTTGCACCCGCTTTTTGAAGCACATCGAGTGAGATGTAGCATCTCGTGTGATGGCGAATTAAGCATTATTTTAATAACAACTTAATTTAGAGTAACACATTATGAAAGAGATTAATGTATCAGGTCAGAAGAGAAGCGACCTTGGCAAGAAGGCTTCCAAATTGTTGAGAAAAGAAGGTCTTGTACCCTGCAACCTCTATGGTGAGAAGAAGGGTGAGAACGGTGCTCCAGAGGCATTCTCATTCGCAGCTCCTATGAGCGAGCTCCGCAAGATTGTTTATACTCCACACATCTATGTTATCAAGCTCGTGATCGACGGCGAGGAGCACACAGCCGTGTTGAAGGAACTCCAGTTCCACCCGGTGACTGACGCTCTGCTCCACGTAGACTTCTACGAGGTGAACGACCAGAAGCCTATCACTATCGGTATTCCAGTGAAGCTCTGCGGTCTCGCACAGGGTGTGCGTGATGGTGGTCGTATGAACCTCTCTATCCGCAAGATCAACGTGACTGCTCCTTATCAGCAGATTCCTGAGCACCTCGACATCGACGTGACCGGCCTCAAGCTCGGCAAGAGCATCAAGGTGGGCGAGTTGAGCTTCGAAGGTCTCGAGATCGCTACTGGCAAGGAAGTTGTCGTTTGCTCTATCAAGAGCACACGTAACTCTCGCTCCGCCTCTACTGACGAAGATGCAGAGGCTGCTGCTGCAGAGGCTTAATAGCCACGACGAAAACATAAGAAAGAAGTTGTCGCTCCCCGCATGGAGAGCGGTGACTTCTTTTTCGTTTATGAACAACGCACACTGAAAAATACTCATTATGGACAAATATCTTATTGTCGGACTGGGAAACCCGGGCGACGAATATGCCGACACACGCCACAACACGGGATTCATGGTCGTGGACGCCCTGGCCCAAGCGCAAGGGGTCAGCTTCGAGGACAAGCGCTACGGCTTCGTGACGGAGACGTCTATCAAGGGGCGCAAGCTCATCCTCCTCAAGCCCACCACCTTCATGAACCTCAGCGGCAACGCCGTGCGCTATTGGCTTCAGAAGGAGAACATCCCCGAAGAGCGGTTGCTCGTGGTCGTCGACGACCTCTCCCTGCCGCTCGGTGCCCTGCGCCTGAAAGGGAGCGGCAGCAACGGCGGACACAACGGACTGGGCAACATCCAACAGCTCATCGGACAGAAATATGCCCGTCTGCGGGTGGGCATCGGCAACGACTTTCCACGTGGAGGACAGGTGGACTGGGTGCTCGGCCACTATTCCGACGAGGACATGAAGGTCTTGCAGCCCGCCATCGACACGTCGGTGGAAATCATCAAGAGTTTCGCCCTCGCCGGCTTGGATGTCACCATGAACCAGTTCAACCATAAAAAACAGAAATAACGATCGACTATGGATTCAGCCCGTATAGACAAATGGCTCTGGGCGGCGCGCATCTTCAAGACCCGCTCCATCGCCGCCGACGCCTGCAAAAACGGCCGTATCACCAAGAACGGCATGACCATGAAGCCCAGCCACATGGTCAAAGTAGGCGAAGTAGTGAGCGTGAAGAAGCCACCCGTCACCTACTCGTTCCGCATCCTCAAGGCTATAGAACAGCGGGTGGGCGCCAAATTGCTGCCCGAAATCTATGAGAACGTGACCGACCCGAAGCAATATGAACTGCTCGAGATGAGTCGCATCAGCGGTTTCGTAGACCGGGCCCGTGGCACCGGCCGTCCCACCAAGAAAGACCGCCGTGCCATCGACGCCTTCGTCGACCCCGCCCTGTTCGGTTTCGACGATGATGACGACTGGGATGACGACGACGAATAGTCCTCCCGCACTCCACTTTTTATTAATGGCACACTAAGCAACCGCTAATGGCACACTAACGCATCGTTAATGGCATACTAACGGTTGTTTAGTGTGCCATTAGCGTTTCTTGGGAGGCTGTGCTACGGACGCTTGCACAGTCGGTACACTTCACTTGAGACGAGTTGCGACAGAAAGACCTTCATGTTGCAACCCTATGTTCTCCGCGACAAACAACATAGCCCAAGGATATAACACTTTTTACAGACAGGCGCTCAATATTTGCCGAACAGCAAGAAAAACGCGGAAATCTCCTGTCATTTTATCACATGAATAGATAAAAAAGATAAAAAAGCAAGTCTTCGCCACACATATTCGTATATAAATGATTAAATTTGCAGCCGAAAACGACAAAACAAAAATAACCAATAAAGGAATTATGAAAAAGATTAGAGCCGCCGTAGTGGGATATGGCAATATCGGCCACTACACCGTCCAGGCTCTCGAGGCCGCTCCCGACTTCGAGATTGCAGGTATCGTGCGCCGCAAGGGTGCTGAGAACAAACCAGCAGAATTGGCTGACTATGAAGTCGTGAAGGACATCCGCGAGTTGAAGAATGTAGACGTGGCCATCCTCGCCACCCCTACCCGCTCCTGCCCCGAATATGCCAAGCAGATTCTGCCTCTCGGCATCAACACCGTCGACAGCTTCGACATCCATACCTCCATCCTCGACTATCGTGCCGAACTGATGCCTGTCTGCAAGGAACACAATGCCGTGTCGGTGATTGCCGCAGGTTGGGATCCAGGATCAGACTCCATCGTGCGCACCTTGATGCAGAGTCTCGCACCAAAAGGTTTGAGCTACACCAATTTCGGTCCCGGCATGAGCATGGGCCACAGCGTGTGCGTACGTTCCAAGAAGGGTGTGAAGAATGCGCTCTCCATGACCATTCCTTTGGGTGAGGGCATCCACCGCCGCATGGTTTATGTGGAACTTGAGGAGGGTGCAAGCCTCGAGGAAGTGACCAAGGAAATCAAGGCTGACCCTTATTTCGCCAACGACGAGACCCACGTGTTCGCAGTGCCTTCCGTTGACGAAGTGCGCGACATGGGCCACGGTGTGAACCTCGTGCGCAAGGGTGTGAGCGGCAAGACACAGAACCAGCGTCTGGAGTTCAACATGAGCATCAACAATCCTGCCCTGACAGGTCAGGTATTGGTCAACGTGGCTCGTGCTTCCATGCGTCAGCAGCCTGGTTGCTACACTATGGTGGAGATTCCTGTCATCGACATGCTCGCCGGTGAGCGTGAGGACCTCATCAGCCACTTGGTATAAACCTTACACATTCACAAATAGGCAACGCCCTGCAAGACAATGGTTCTTGCAGGGCGTTGTTGTGTTTTATCTCCGCTTCACGCCTCTCACTGCCACCGCCTCCAATGGGTTCTCGGGCCAATAGTGCTTGGGATAGCGGCGGCGCAGTTCTTTGCGTACCTCGAAATAGGTGCCTTGCCAGAAACTCGCCAAGTCGGATGTCAACTGCACGGGTTTGAAGCCCGGCGAAAGGAGTTCCATCAGCACGGGACGCTTGCCGTCGTCGACACAGGGGGTCGTCGCCATGCCGAAACACTCCTGCAGGCGCACGCTCAGCACAGGAGCCTCGGCACCTTGTCTGTAGTCCACCCGGATGCGTGAGCCTGTGGGCACTTGTATATGGGTGGGCGCCAAGCGGTCGATGTCCGTTTGCTGGTCGTAGGGGATGATGTTCCACAGGATTTCAGCCAGCGGCAGACGACGCAGTTCCGACACGGAGTACTTGACTTTTCCGCCGTCCTCAAGATAGAAGGGCAGCCATGCGGAGGCTGTGGCGAGGAGATGGTCGGTGGAGAGGTCGGGCAACTGGAGTTCGGGATGCCATGCCGACACCTGCGCCACCCTGTGCTGCAGACGCGTCACCTCGTCGGCATTCCACGACAACATGCTCAGTCCGTCTTTCTTCATCGCCTCACAGAGGATGTGGATGACTTCGTTCTTGTCGGCGTCGTGTATCGGTTTGCTGTCCACGAGGAGTTTGCCTATGCGGCGCTCACGCTGCATGACGACACACCCTTGCTTGCTGTCCCACGACACGTTGTCGCGCTGGCTGACAAGCGAAGGGTCGAGTTCTTCGGGCAGGACTGGCGCGGCGAGGAACACGCGCCCCACCCCGCCGGGACGATTGTACATCGACGCCACCGCCAACCAGGAATAGGACGAGAGAGGGTCTGTGCGCTCCAACTGCACGTTGACACCGCTCGCCAAACGATAGTTGCCGATGGCGTCCACACTGTGGGCGATGCGTTCGGGATAGGCACAGGCCAGCAGCATGCCCACCTCGTCGGGTGCCACCTCACGGTTGTCCTCGTCCACCCGTGCCATCCTTCGGTATTCCGCCGCCACTTGTGCCACGCGTTGCCACTTGCCCGGTCGTTTGTTGTTCCGTGCCGAGCGCAGCAGGGATACACGCAACGCCATGTCCGCCCCCGTCTGTTCGTCCATCGGGTCTTTCTCTTCCAACAGTGCCGCAAGGTCGCAAGCCAGGGCTTTCTGCGCTTTCGACGCTCCGTTCAGTATCATGCGCGCCATACGGGGATGGCAGGGAAGAGTGGCCATCAGCTTGCCGCGGGGCGTGATTTTGCCCTGCGCGTCGATGGCGCCAAGCGAACACAGCAGTTCATGCGCCGTCGCCACATTGCCACGGGGCGGAGGAGTGAGCCAAGGGAGTTGGTCGACATCGTTCTCGCCGAAAGCGGCTATGTCGAGCAGCAGGGAAGAGAGGTCTGCCGTCTCTATCTCGGGCTTGCGTTGCTCCTCCATCTGATGCTCGGCGGCGAGTGTCCACAACCGATAGCAGGTGCCGGGAGCCACTCGTCCGGCACGTCCCGAACGCTGCTTGGCCATGTCCATGCTGACGCGTACGGTTTCCAAGTGGCTGAGTCCGGTGCGTGGGTCGAACACCAACGACCGGCACAGGCCGGAGTCGATGACCGTGCGCACACCCTCGATGGTGAGGGAGGTCTCGGCTATCGGGGTGGCGAGCACCACCTTGCGTCCGCCTGCCGGCGACGGTGCGATGGCGCGCCGCTGCTGTTCGGGGGGAAGATTGCCATAGAGGGGAAGCACTTGTGTGGGGGCGAGCGAGTCGCCGAGCAGTTGGCGGCACCGCTCTATCTCGCCTTGTCCGGGCAGGAACACGAGGATGTCACCCTCCTGTTCCCGATGGGCTTTCGTCACGGCCAAGGCTGCGGTTTGCGCCACCTGACGGAGGTCCAGGTCTTCCGAGGCATGGCGCACATCGACTGGAAACATCCTTCCTTCACTCTCGATGAGCGGGGCGCCGAGCGACTGGCAGATGTAGCCGGCGTCAATGGTCGCCGACATGACGACAATCTTCAGGTCTGGACGGATAATCTCTTGGGCTTGGCGGACGAGGGCGAGGGCGAGGTCGGAGTTGATGCTGCGCTCGTGGAACTCGTCGAAGACCACGGCGCTCACGCCGTCCAAGGTGGCGTCGCTGACAAGCATCCGGGTCAGGATGCCCTCGGTGAGCACTTCCACACGGGTTCGGGCAGACACCTTGTTGTCAAATCTCACCCGATAGCCCACCGTCTGGCCTACCGGCTCGCCCAGCATCTGCGCCATGCGCTCGGCTATCTGCCGGGCGGCGAGACGACGGGGCTCGAGCATGAGTATTTTTCCCGGAACTTCACTCCACGTGTCCTGCCCCAGAAGGAGGGACAGGGGAAGAAGCGTTGACTTTCCTGCGCCTGGGGGAGCCGTGACGACGAGGGCATGATGGGCGGCGAGGGCCTTGTTCACCTCCCGGGCTATCTGCGAGGCGGGCAAGGTTGCCTGCTGATGAAGAAGATTGTTGAGTTGCATAGTGTATCTATAGACACGCCCTGCAAAGGCTTTTGTCTTTTCCTTGCAGGGCGCGGTATGTTCGGATGGTTGTCCCCTTGTCGGTCATGGGAACAGGGGGATTGTCTTGTTGTTATTCGTCCACGCCGAAGAGGGGGTCTTCTGGCATCACTTGGACAGGCTTCTGGTTGAACTCTTCGAGCAACTTGGGACTGACAAACTGCTTGTCGACCACTAGGCGGAACCTGTATTCCTCAAACCAGTTGTTGGTCATAATCAGGCATCCTTTCTGTCCCCATGTGGCGCCCCAGCTGTTTTCCACCTTCCATTTCAGGGGCTTTCCGTTGGCGTCAAGATCCACGGCGGTAAGGGTCATGGCGTGGGTGCTGCCGCTGTCGAAGGTGGAGATGCGCTGTGCCTTGTTCATCGGGAAGGTGGTTGAGAAGAGCGAGCCGTAGTCGTAGTTGTCGAGGTCGCAATAGCCGAGGTCTCGGTTGAGGAACTTCGCCACATCGTAGGAACTGTACATCTTCTTGCCTGCTTTCAAGGCGGTGATGGCAAGTTGCTCGATATCCTCCATCGGCAGGTTGAGATATTTCCAGTTGGTGCCGTCGTAGGTATGGCGGTCAAGCTCCACCTCATAGGTTTTGTGGTAAGGACGGCGCGGGTCGTTCATCACCATGATGAAGGTGCCGGGCAGTGGCTCGCCCACCACTTCCTTGTAGAAGCTCTGCGGCGTGTAGGTCTTGGCAGGAGCCACCTCACGTCCCTTGCTGTTCTTGAAAGCGTAGGTGAACTGCGTGGGCGGCTCGCCGATGGTCAGCGAGAGCATGTGGTAGATGGTGCCGAGCATCTTCTCCTTTGCGCTGCGCAGTTCGGCGGGTTTCTTGCCGTTGTTGACCATGTCGCGCAACTGGAGTCCGTACTCGCGGAGTTTGGACGAGAGGAGTGCCGCCATGCGACGGGTGTTGTCCGACGAGAAGGTCTCGGGCATCACACTCTTGGGCACCAAACCGTATTTGGCGGTGAGGTCAGCCACACCGCAGAAGGTGCCGCCGTCGTTGATGGGGTTCTTGAAGAAGAACTGCACACGCTGGTCGTCCATCGGTTTCTTGGCGCAGTCGATGACGCCCTGGAGGAAGAGGTTGGCTTTCTCCAACTGATCGTAGAAGAACAGGTAGGCTTGGGAGAACTCGACGGTGAGCGAGTCGCTCTTCTGGGCGAAATTGCTGCGCAGCACGTTCATGCCGCTGAACATCCAACAGCGTCCGCTCTGTTTCTGGTCGGTGATGCTCTGTGCGGGTGTCTCCACACTGAAATAGGTGTCGGGAGCGGCGGGTGCCTTGTGGTTCTTCGCCAAGTTGTCTATGTTGTTGGCGGCGATGGCATTGAAGAGTGCCCGGTCTGCCGTGGTCTGCTTCTGTGCCTGTCTTATCTGTTGCATCATTTGTGCGGAGATGCCTCCGTCCTTGGTTTGCGCGCCGACGGTTGCCGCAAAGGCAAGCATCATGGCGACTGCGAGAGTTTGTCTTTTCATTTTATGTCTATAATCTGTTGTTTTTATTTCTTTTGCACACTGCTGAGGGTGATGACGTTGACCTCGGGCCAAGCGCCGAAGCGGAAGGGGACGGTGCCGCCAATGCCCAGCGACACATGGAGGTGGCGGCCGTCTTCGGTATACATGCCGCCCCATTCGTTGTACGCCCACCGGGAGGGCGAGAAGCGGCCGATCTTGAACTGCCCTGCATGGGTGTGGCCGCTGAGGGTGAGCTGGATGTCGGTGGTCTGAAGCACGCCCATGCGCCAATGGGTGGGGTCGTGGCTGAGCAGAATCTTGAACATGCCGTCGGGCAAATCCTTGACCGCCTTGCCCAGGTTGCCGTGACTTTTGAAGGGGGGCTTGCCGATGTTCTCCACACCGACAAGGGCTATCTGGCTGCCGCCACGCTGAAGGAGCACGTGCTCGTTCATGAGCATGTGCCATCCCATCTTCTCTTCCATATAGATGAGGGCGTGCTGATTGCGCTCCATGCGTTGCAGGGTATGGTCGTGGCCATACTCGCAGTAGTCATGGTTGCCCATCACGGAATAGACGCCGTCCGTGGCATGGATGTGGTCGAGCACGGACATGAAGGGGAGCAGCTCTGTGGCACTCACGTTGACCAGATCGCCTGTGAACACCACAAGGTCTGGCTGTTGGGCGTTGACCACATTGACCAGTTTGCCGATGAACGAGGGGTTCTGCAGGAAGGTGCCGATATGGATGTCGGAGAGTTGCAGCACGCGGTAGCCGTCGAAAGCCTTGGGAATGGCGGTATCCGCACAGACGGTGTCCTTGACCACAATCCGGCGCCAGCCAAAGAAGAAACCGTAGAGCAGGAACAACTCCACCACCGCCACTGCCGCCAAAGCCACCTGCCACCCTATCAGCAGATGGAACAAGACGAAGAGTCCCTTGGGCAGCACGAAACAGAGCACCAGGGCGAAGAATGCCCGCATGCACGTGTTGTGGTACCATCCCCGGTTGGCACAGAAAAAGGCGGTGAGCGTGGCTGCCGTGGGCAACCACCACAATATCTTGACTGCCCATGGGCACGTTCCGGCGATGCACGAGGCATAGATGCGGACATCGGGCACGATGAGCGCCACAAGGAATAGCAGGAAATAGAGTATGGTCATCTTGACTGGGTTTTCTGACCGCCCGTCACGGCAACGACCGGGACGTGGGTTCATCAAAAAAATGCCTCAATCATCCATGCGAACAGACGATTGAGACATTTCTTCTTATCTTTTGATTTTTGTTGTAAGTCTTACTTTGTCACCCAATAGCCTTGCGCACGTTGTGTGCCTGCAGCCCTTGTCGTGGATGTCTCGCCGGGGTGGTAATAGCCGGCGAGGGTCAAATCGAAGATGAGGGTGCTGCCACCGGGAATGGTGGACGACGAACTGCTTGCCGTGTAGTCGCTCGCTCCGTAGCCCAGGTCGTAGGGGATGTAGATTTCCCAACGGTCGCCGATGTGCATATACTGCAAGGCGGTGGTGAAGCCCGTCACCGTGGCGGAAACGGCAAACTTGCTCGGGGTCATCGTGGCAGGGTTGTAAGTGCCGGAATAGCTCTGGTCGAAAGTCCAGCCCTCAGGATAGCTCGGCGAGGGTATCAGCCGTCCGCGATAGTGCACCTGCACCGAGTCGGTGTAGATGGGGCAGGCGGAACCTGTGCCCTCGGTGATGATGTGTGCCACCACGTTGCTGGTGGGCGAGAGGGCGGCGATGCTGTCGTTCACCGTCCACGAGGGAAGGATGAGCCACTTGCCGTCGCTGTTGGCTTGCGCCTTGGCATAGATGGAAGAGAAATATTCGTCGTTCTTCTGCTGCCAGTTGGCAAACTCCTCCACGGTATTGTCATCCTCGCCGCACGACGACAGTCCGAAGACTGTCGCGAGGAGCAGCGTCAGGATATAAAATGTCTTGTTTTCTCTCATTTACTGGAGTTTCTTAAGCAGACTTGCGATACTTACCTTGTCCTCGATGATGGCATCGAGCTGGTCGATGCTCACACGCTCCTGCTCCATGGTGTCGCGGAAGCGGAGGGTCACGGTGTTGTCCTTGAGAGTGTCATAGTCCACGGTCACACAGTAAGGTGTGCCGATGGCGTCCTGACGACGGTAGCGC
>CAKPTK010000065.1 GCA_934190685.1 uncultured Prevotella sp. | reverse complement strand
GCAACACATCGATCAGGGAGTTGAAGCCCGGACCGGTCGAGATGGGATATTGTATCTGCACGCACTTCTGACCATAGATTTCGTCCATGGAGGAGATGATGGAATCGAAGTCGCACTTCTCGCTGTCCAGCTGGTTGATGAGGAAGATGACGGGTTTCTTGAGTTTTTCAGTGTATCGGAATATATTCTGTGTGCCCACTTCCGGACCATACTGTCCGTTGATGAGAATCAGCGCCTCGTCGGTCACGTTGAGCGCGGTGATGGCTCCGCCCACAAAGTCGTCGGAACCCGGGCAATCGATGATGTTCAGTTTCTTGTTGTTCCACTCCACATGACAAACGGTGGGGAACACGGAGTAGCCGTACTCCTGCTCTACCGGGAAATAGTCGCTCACGGTGTTTTTGGCTTCTACAGTGCCGCGGCGCTTGATGATTCCGGCTTCATACAACATAGACTCGGCAAGTGTAGTCTTGCCGCTACCCGCACTGCCGACAAGGGCAATGTTTTTGATTTCATTAGTCTGATATACTCTCATAATAATGTAGATTTAAGAGTGAATAATTTTTCAGGTATGCAAACATCCCGAAGGGTGTTATTGGTTTTCGCCGACTAAAGTATAAAATATTATGACAATCACCAAACTTTTCACCCATTAACTGCAAATAATTTAAAACATATTAGTATTTTTGCAGCAAAAATCACAATATCTTGGCTGGACTATACATTCATATCCCCTTCTGCACAAGCCGCTGCATCTACTGCGGGTTCTATTCCACCACGCTGTTGCCGATGCGCCAGCGCTACACCGACGCACTCTGCCGTGAGTTGTCGCTGCGGCGCGGCGAATTTCCCTCGGCACCGTCCACTATATATATAGGTGGCGGCACGCCAAGCCAACTCACCGTGGAAGAACTGCGACAGCTCTTCCGCGCCATGGAGCGCCTTTGGGGGCCTGTGTCTCCCGGCACGGAGGTGACGATGGAGTGCAATCCAGACGATGTGACGGATGATTTCGCAAGGTCGATTGCGTCGTTGCCGGTCAACAGGGTGAGCATGGGTGTTCAGTCCTTCGACGACAGCCGTCTCCGTTTCCTCCACCGCCGCCACACGGCGGAGCAGGCACGGATGGCCGTGGAAAGACTGCGGAGAGCCAACATTCACAATATCAGCGTCGACCTGATGTTCGGCTTCCCCGACGAGACCCTTGACGACTGGAAAAAGGATATCGACCAGGCACTCGCTCTTCATGTGGAACACATCTCCGCCTACAGTCTCATGTATGAAGAGGGAACACCGCTCTACACGATGCTCCAACGGGGCGACATCCAAGAGATATCGGACGAGGAGAGTCTGGCGATGTATGACGCGCTCGTGGACAAACTCGTGTCTGCGGGCTACGAGCACTACGAGATCAGCAACTTCGCCCTGCCCCACTTCCGCTCACGCCACAACAGCAGTTACTGGCACGATGTGTCCTACGTGGGCGTTGGCGCCGCCGCCCACTCGTTCGACCACAAGACCCGCTCGTGGAATGTCAGTTCTGTCAAGCAGTATGTGGAATCCATTGAGCGGGGCAAGCGACCCTGTGAGAGCGAGACGATTGACGAGGACACCCGCTACGACGACCTTGTCACCACCGCCCTCCGCACCCGTGAGGGACTGGAGCTTGACACGCTTCTGCCCCGCCACCGCGACTATCTGCTCCGCACCGCCCGTCAGCACATCACCGACGGCACGCTCGCCCTGGAAGAGGGGCGGCTGCACCTCACCCGCAAGGGCATCTACATCAGCGACACCATCATGGCGGACTTGATGTTTGTATAAACACGGGGTTGAAGAACAACCTTAACGCTTTGTTTTTCAGCACTGACTATCTGGCGATTGTATCGATGACACATGGAACAAGAAATCCGAAAGATCATACATGTCGACATGGATGCCTTCTTTGCCTCTGTGGAGCAAAGGGAGCATCCCGAATACCGTGGACACCCACTTGCCGTGGGGTTCGACGGACCGCGTGGCGTGGTGTCCACCGCCAGCTACGAGGCACGCCGCTACGGGGTCCATTCCGCCATGTCGACGGTCAAGGCGAAACAACTGTGTCCGCAGCTCATCATCGTCCCCTGCCGTCATGAATATTATAAATATGTGTCGTCGCAGGTGCACGCCATTTTCCAGGAATATACCGACCTCATCGAACCCATCTCCATCGACGAGGCCTTTCTCGACGTGACCCGCAACAAGAAAGACATGGCCTTCGCCCAGGACATCGCCAACGAGATTCGGGAGAAAATCAGACGACAACTCAACCTCACCGCCTCGGCAGGCGTGAGCTACAACAAACTGCTCGCCAAGATAGCCTCGGACTACAACAAGCCCGACGGCATCTATGTGGTGCGCCCGGAACAGGCACTCGACTTTATCGGCAATCTGAACGTGGAAAGAATCTGGGGTGTGGGGCCGAAGACAGCCCACCGCATGCATTCCATGGGCATCTTCACCGGCAAACAACTGCGCGGTGTCTCCCTGCCGCATCTCTGCGAGGTGTTCGGCAAGATGGGCAGCGTGTTCTACGACTTCGCACGGGGCATAGACCTCCGCCCCGTAGAAACGGAATGGACACGGAAGTCTGTGGGATGCGAGCGCACTTTCCTCAAGGACATCAGCACACGTTCCGCCATCATCATAGAATTGTACCACGTGGTGACGGAACTGTTGGAACGAATCAAGAAGAGTGAGTTTGAAGGGAAGACGCTCACGCTGAAAGTGAAATATGCCGACTTCACGCAAATCACGCGCAGTATGACCCAAGAGAAAATCCTCAAGCGCAAACAGGACATCCTGCCGCTCTCCAAGACGCTGCTCCAACAGGTGGACACCTCTACCCGACGCATCCGACTGCTGGGACTCACCATCAGCAATCCCCCACAATCGCAATTCGAGGTGAAGCCTCAGCAATGGATCGAGGGAGACCTTCCATTCAAAGAGTAAAAGGCAACCGATATCACTACATATCAAGGTAGAAATCACGAGTGAGCGCGTCGTACCACTCGCTCCGCCTGCCGTCCGTCCCTTGCATCACTTCCTCCTGAAGGTCTAGTGCTTCTATCGGGGAACGGGAGAAATCCATCAAGAGACGCTTGGACTGCTTGCGCTCCACGGTCTTGACAAAGAGTTCGCGATGCGTGCGGAATCTGTTCAAGAATGCCTCGCGGTTCATGTCTGAACGGCGGTCGGTGGGTATCACCACCGAAAAATGGCCGTCGGGAGCCAACAGCCGCGCCACGCAACGGAACAAGTCGGCAAAAGAAAGGGTGTCGGTATGCCGTGCCAGGGAACGCTTGGCGTCTGGATTCTTCAGGGAATCAACAAAATAAGGAGGGTTGGAAACAATCGCGTCGTAGACTCCCTCCTCCGTCATACGACCGACAAAATCCTGCAACGGGGCGTGGACGACACGCACACGGCCGGCAAAAGGCGAGGCGGCAACGTTCGCCGCTGCCTGCGCACAGGCATCAGCGTCTATGTCCACAGCGTCGACCGCCGCTTCCGGATAACGCTGTGCCATCATCAAGGCAATGAGGCCTGTCCCTGTTCCGATGTCGAGAATGCGACGGCCACCCACAGCCCATGCACCGACAAGCACTCCGTCGGTACCCACTTTCATGGCGCAGCGGTCATGCCGCACCGTGAACTGCTTGAAACTGAAATAGTCGTTTGACATCTATCGCAAGCCCATTGTCATCTTGCCCTCAAACGAGATGGTGACCATAATCATATAACAGCTCGAGCCGTCGGGGATAAGCAGCTGGGCGCAATAAGTGAAGCCCTTGGGGGTGGCATGGTCGTAGACGATATCGCTCAACACCGCCTGCCGCAGATATTCCGCAGGCACAAGTTTGGCAAACTCGCTCTTGCGGAAATCATGGCTGTAGAGTTGGGATCCGCCCCGGAACAGGCTCAGATGGACGATGTTGTCATAGTAGACATTGCCCACTTCCACTCCTTCGTCGTTGTAGACGGTCTTCACTACCTTGTAGGTTGTAGGATTCACCTGCACATAACTGTGATATCGGTCTTCGCCATAGACAAGCACGGTGTCGCGCTTGATGAGTTGGTTCTGGTTGAGCGCCTTCGGACGCTCGTGGGTGAAGAGAGAACCGTCGGATGGATTCTCGCTTTTGGTCAAGCGCACGGTCTCGCCATTTTGGTTTTTGAACACAAAGAGGTGGGCCGCCTGCTTCACGATAGGATATTTCACGGTGTTGGCACCGATGAGCACCAACGTGTCCTTGACAATCATGAAACGGACCGGCTGGCTCACGGTGTCTGGATAGAAGATGCTGTCGCCTTTCGCCTTGAAAGCCACGTCCTCCTCGTCCTCGTTCACCCAAATGCCCTGCAAGAGGGCCTTTGCCTGCTTGTCTTCCTGAACTTCGGCAGGAGTGCCCTTCTTCTGTCCACCACACGCTGCGAGAAGCGCGGCGAGACACAATGCGATGATAATATTTGTTCTCAAAACCAAAAATCTTTAATCCTACATTTGTTTACTTTCCGATGCAGTGATATTCAAAGCCCGTGCTTTCCATCTCTTCCGCATCGAAGATGTTGCGGCCGTCGATGACCAGCGGACGACGCATGGCCTTGGCGATGACTTCCCAACTGGGCAGACGGAACTCCTTCCATTCCGTGAGGAGCAGAAGGGCGTCGGCATCGAGCACGGCGTCATACATGTCCTTGCAATAGACCACCTCGTCTCCCACACGGCGGCGGCATTCATCCATCGCCACGGGATCGTAGGCACGGATGGTACACCCTGCCTCCTTGAGCAGACGGATGACCACCAGAGCGGTAGACTCGCGCATGTCGTCGGTCTCGGGTTTGAACGACAGTCCCCACAAGGCGATGGTCTTGCCCCGCAGTTGTCCGTCGGGATAGATTCTTTCCAACTTGCGGAAGAGGATGCTTTTCTGTTGTTCGTTGACACGCTCCACCGCCTTGAGCACTTCCATCGAATAGCCATTGTCGCCGGCAGTCTTGATGAGGGCCTTCACGTCCTTGGGAAAGCACGAACCGCCATATCCGCATCCGGCATAGAGAAACTTCCTGCCGATACGTGTGTCCGAGCCGATGCCGGCACGCACCATGTTGACATCCGCTCCCACCCGTTCGCACAGGTTGGCGATGTCGTTCATGAACGAGATACGCGTGGCCAGCATGGAGTTGGCGGCATACTTGGTCATCTCGGCACTCGGAATGTCCATGAAAATCACCCGGAAATTGTTGATGAGAAACGGCTTGTTGAGTTTGGTGAGAATACTTTTGGCATGCTCGTTCTCCACGCCCACCACCACACGGTCCGGGCTCATGAAGTCCTTGATGGCGTTGCCTTCCTTCAAGAATTCCGGATTGCTCGCCACGTCAAAGTCCACCTTGACGCCTCTTCGGTCGATTTCACGCTGAATGGTCTCCCGCACCTTCCGTGCGGTACCGACGGGCACCGTACTCTTGGTCACCACCACCAAATATTTGTTGATGTTCTCGCCGATGGTCTTCGCCACCTGCAGCACATATTTCAAGTCCGCGCTGCCGTCCTCGTCGGGCGGTGTGCCCACAGCCGAGAACACGATCTGCTGTTCATTCAGCACAGAAGCCAGGTCGGTGGTAAACTTCAATCGCCCCGCCTTGACATTCTTCACAACCAGTTCGTCAAGTCCCGGTTCATAGATGGGAATATCCCCCTGCTGCAGGCGCTCGATTTTCTTGGCGTCCACATCCACACAAGTCACATTGGCACCCGTGTCGGCAAAGCAAGTGCCCGACACCAGTCCCACATATCCTGTACCAACAACAGCTATGTTCATGATAGATGATTATGGTTCAAAAAGTATCAGCTTCTTTGAAAGCTTTGGCCTTGAGGAGGTCTTTCTCGCTGGTCAACACCTCTTCTTTCTTGATAGGCCACTCGATGTTGAGGTCTTTGTCGTCCCAGCGGATGGAGGCCTCGGCCTGTGGCGCATACACATTGTCCACCTTGTAGGTGAAGACGGCCTCGTCGCTCAGCACCAGGAAACCATGGGCGAAGCCACGGGGAATGAAGAACTGGCGTTTGTTCTCGTCGCTCAGTTCCACCATCACATGCTTGCCATATGTGGCGGAATCCTTGCGCAGGTCCACAGCCACATCGAGCACACGCCCCTTGATGACACGCACCAACTTGGCTTGGGAGAATTCCCCTTTCTGATAGTGGAGTCCGCGAAGCACACCATAGCTCGACTTCGACTCGTTGTCTTGGATAAAGTCTACCTTTCCGATGTGTTTTTCAAAGTCTTCTTTTTTCCATGACTCGAAGAAATAGCCACGGGCGTCTTCAAACACCTTGGGCTCAAGAATATAGACACCTTCAATGTCCGTCGTTAAATAATTCATACAATTTTGTCTTTATTTGTCGAAAAACTCTTAATAAGATAGGGTCGGCACAATGCGGAACTACGCAAAGAATCTTTACTTTCCTCTTGTAGAACGCAGCGTATCTGGCGACAAAGATAAATAAAAAAGGACAAACCCCAAAACAATAAACAATATTTAATTCACGAGTAAGAAAAATAGTTTTACATTCTTGTCCGTGTCAAATATATTTCGTAACTTTGCAACGTGATTGAATTAGACAGACATATTGAGATATTACTGCTGGAAAACGATTGTGTAATCGTTCCAGGACTGGGTGGGTTCATGACTCACCATATAGAAGCCACGTTTGACAACGACGACAATCTTTTCTTGCCGCCGGCACGCACACTGGGCTTCAACCCTCAGCTCACGATGAACGACTCGCTCTTGGCGCAGTCGTATGTCGAGGCTTATGACATCAGCTATCCAGAGGCCGTCAAGAGAATCGAGGACGAGGTGGCTCAACTCAAGGAGGAAATCGAGAACCATGGCAGCTACGTGCTCAACGGCATCGGCACCCTGTCGACCAACGAGAACGGACATTATGATTTCGAGCCTTGCGAAGCCGGCATCCTCACCCCTGACTTCTACGCTTTGTCATCTTTCGAGATGAAACCGCTGAGCAAACCTGAAGAAAAGCCCCAACCACAGGTTCTTCCACACACCGCCAACGTTTTGCCATTTATTGCAAAACCCGAGGAGGCTTCGGCACCTGTCGACGAGAACGACGAGAAGCCAGCCAAGACCATCAGCATCCGTGTGAGTGTGCTGCGCAACATCGTGGCGGCAGCCATCGCCATCATCGCCTTCTTGCTCATCCCCGCTCCCGTCAGCAACACACAAGTGCAGCAGGGCCACACCACGATAGTAGAGCACCCGCCACTGGGTCAGTTTCTCTTTTCTGTCCGCCTGTTGGTCAAGCAGATACAACAGGTCGTCATACCTGCGGCGCTTGAGAAGGAAATCGCACAGACGGAACACGTCTTCCTCTGTCGCCACAATGCCAAACAGCGTGTTGGCCATGAACAGGTAGCTGTGGGGACGCTCTGTCGAACCGAACATAGTGCGGAAATCGGCACGGGCGGTATAGATGTCGAAGAAGCGGTAGAGGTCTTGCAGATACATCCGGCGGATGTATGCCGGAGTGGTATACATGCCCGGCTCGTCGATTCCCATGGCCATGTTCTTGCTGTTAATCAGCATATCTCTCACACCTTCAGGCAGGCGGAGGAAGAGTGTCGACAGGGCGATGAGGAAAGAGTAGCGGTCGGAGTCGCAGAAAGGGCCGTCGTTTTTCAGCATCGCCGGCACGCCATAGTCGCCGTAACTGTTGGAGATGATGGAGCGAAGCTCGTAGTGTTCCATGTAGAAAGGGCAGAACCAGTTGCTCACCTTCGAGAAGAAAGGACCCTGCTTCATTTGGGAGAATCCTCCGAAATAGATGTCTGAACCAGCCTTTTGCATCTCAGACATCTTGTGGAAGCTCTCTTCCATCCGCGCCATGCGTTCCTCGTCATCCTTGCCACTGAAGAGAATGTCGTCCATCGGGTCGTCTTCCTTCTCCGTGATGATGCCGTTTCTGCCCACATGGAGACTGCTCTCGCCCACCAGGTCGGGAATGATGTCGTTGTTGAGTTTCTCGGTATCCTCACGCACGGTGAGACAATAGAACATTTGCACTTGCAGGTCGAAAAGGTCGTCGGGGGTGATGGGCGATGTCTTGGCGGTCAGTTGGCGCGCCATGTCACGGAGCTCGGGGAAGACGACGGCATAGCGATCGTCGGCAGCCAGCACGAAGCCCACCAAGGCGCGCTGACGCACATAGACGTCGGCTGACTCCACCGCCAAGCGATAGAGCACGCGCAACTTCTGTAGGTCGAACACATCGGAGGCAGACAGTGTGATGGCACTCACGATCTGCAGGGCATTGCGTCGCTCGATGGTGGGCGACAGGAGCATTTTCACATAGAAGTCGGCATCGGGTTCCGCCCACGAAGAGGACACGAGGATATGGTCGAAGAGTTGTTCCACATAGCGTTGGTTTTGCTCGTCGAGGCTTGCCTTGTCCTCACCGCCCTTTGCGTCTTTCTCCAAATCGACCATCGGCCGGGTGGACACATAGTCTTCCAAGGTGTTCTTTATCTGATACAACGCGTCGTCAAAGGTGAAGGAACGGGAATGGGCGAGCGCATAACTGCGGTTGGAGTTCACCAGTTCGAAGTGTTCCATATCGAGCATCAGCGTATAGGCAGCGCGCAGCTGGCGCATGTACACTTCCTCACGCTGCGGGTCGTCTATACCCCTGCCCACGTATTCGAGCAACAGGTCGTAGTTGTTGCGGACAGTCTTCCATCGTTCCCAAAACGCCTCGTTGACCGTGGTGTCGAAATATCTGTGTATGGCATCCAGCAAAACGCTCAGCCCGCACTCCAGTTCAGGGGCGGAAAGGAGCGACATGACGGGAGTGAAATCTTTTTTCATTTGTTCTTTTCTAAAGTGTTAAGCCATTGCCGGGCGGTCTCCACATCTTTCTGACGGGGCACGTTCATATGGCTGAAATGATATTTGTTGAGTGCCTTGATGGTGCGGCGGTCGGCACGGCAATATTTCTCCGCCACGTCGGCATAGTGCGCCACACCATATTTGTTGAGCGAGTCGCACGCCGTGTCGTAGGCTCTCACAAGGAGTTGGAACTGCCGGCTGCGGTGGTCGTCCGCCAGATCTTTGCGTCGGAAAGCGATGACCCCCATCCGCCATCCTTCGTCACGGGTGTCGAGCAACACGGGATTCTTATAGAGCCGTGCGGCTGCGGCCTGAGGCTCGGTGAGCGCCATGGCGTCCATCTCGTTGTTCTGGAGCATGCCCAGGCGGACGAAGACATCGTTGATTTGCACCTTGAAGGCGGGATTTTTCAGTTTCCCTTTCGCAATGGCATGGGTGGCTATCATGTCGGTCACGGAATAGCGCGCCATGGCAATCATCTTGTCAGACAGGTCGGAAAGTTGGTTGATGCGCTGTTTGCGGTTGGTAATCAACTGCCAGTAGGCGTCGGTGGCGGTCTTGTAGACCAGGGCGGTGCCTCGCTGCTGCAGTCTTTCGGCGCGCACGAGATCGGTCACCGACCCTTGCACACTGCCGCCGACAAGAGCGGTGTCGCAGTCCATCTGGGCGCGGAAGAGGCGCAGCCTGATATCCACGTTCAGCGAGTCGAAGAGTCCACGCTCTTTCGCCACGAAGAGGGGCATGCAGTCGAAGGTGGGCATCGTGCCTATTTTCATGGCGAGCGAGTCCTTGGTCCGCTGCTCTTTCTGGGCTTTCTTGTCTCTCTCGGCGCGGGAGTCGCCGCATGCCGCACAGAGACCTATGATGATTAGGGATAGGAAAATGAGTGTCTTTCGCATGTCACGTATGTGTAATATGATGCTGCAAAAGTAATAAATTATTTTGTAACTATAGAAATTTATATCTACTTTTGCAGCCAACAACAAGCAAAGATACAGAATCATGGCAAAAGACAAAGTGGCTTATGTCTGCTCTTACTGCGGACAGGAATCGCCCAAATGGATAGGCAAATGCCCGAGTTGCGGACAGTGGAACACGTTCAAGGAAATCAGGGTGTCGAGCGACAAAGGCTCGGAGGCCGCCAAGCATGCCGCCGAGACCGTGAGTACGCCGCTCAACCGTGGCCGCCACGCTCCGCTCCGCCTGCGCGACATTCCCTCGCACGACGAGCCGCGCATCGACATGCACGACGGAGAGCTCAACCGTGTGCTGGGCGGCGGACTGGTGCCGGGCAGCATCGTCTTGCTCGGCGGCGAGCCGGGCATCGGCAAGAGTACACTCACCCTGCAGACCATCCTTCGCATGCCCGAGCGCCACATTCTCTATGTGAGTGGCGAGGAGAGTGCCCACCAACTGAAAATGCGCGCCGACCGTATCGAGCATCCCGAAGCCGACAATGTGATGATTCTCTGCGACACATCGCTCGAGGATATCTTCAACCATATAAAAGAGGTGAAACCCGAACTGGTCATCATCGACTCCATCCAGACCATCTCCACCGAGGATGTGGATTCCTCGCCGGGCAGCATCACCCAGGTGAGGGAATGCGCCTCTGCCCTGCTCCGCTTCGCCAAGTCGAGCGGTGTGCCGGTGATTCTCATCGGACACATCAACAAGGAGGGAACGCTCGCCGGACCGAAGATTCTCGAGCACATCGTCGACACGGTCATCCAGTTTGAGGGCGACCAACACTACATGTACCGCATCCTGCGCTCCATCAAAAACCGATTCGGAAGCACCAGCGAACTGGGCATCTACGAGATGCAGCAGAATGGCCTGCGGCAGGTAAGCAACCCATCCGAACTCTTGCTCACACAGGACCATGACGGACTGAGCGGCATCGCCATCAGTTCGGCTGTCGAGGGAGTGCGTCCGTTCCTGGTGGAGACCCAGGCGCTCGTCTCGTCGGCAGCCTACGGCACCCCGCAGCGCAGCGCCACTGGCTTCGACCAGCGCCGGCTCAACATGCTGCTCGCCGTGCTCGAGAAGCGCGTGGGCTTCAAGTTGATGCAGAAGGATGTGTTCCTCAACATCGCGGGCGGACTGCGCGTCACCGACCTCGCCATGGACCTCAGCGTGATTGCCGCCGTCTTGTCGAGCAATGTCGACACCCCCATCGAACAGGGATGGTGCATGGCCGGCGAGGTGGGACTGAGCGGAGAGGTAAGACCTGTCAACCGCATCGAGCAGCGCATCGCCGAGGCAGAGAAACTGGGATTCGCCCACATGATTGTGCCGAAATATAACATGAAGGGCATCGACCCGGCGAAGTTCAACATCGAACTCGTGCCTGTCAGAAAGGTGGAGGAAGCCTTGCGCGCACTGTTCGGATAACGGTCAATGTTAACAAGTGTTTGGTACAAACGTTCGCAAATGAATGTAAAAATCAATGACATTCCATTTAAGAGCCGTTAAGCCTGTAAAAGGGAGTGTTAAAAGAGGACAAATATCACGACAAATTGGCAGTTTCACATTTTTTGCGCCTATATTTGCAAACAGAAAATCAGAACATAAAATGCAAATAATTAAATAAAGAAAAAAATGAAAAAGTATGCTAATCTTTTGCTTGGCGCAGCCTGTGTGGCCGCGCTGACGTTCTCGACAGGCGCCACACAAAGCGTGATGGCAGCCCCTGTGCCAGGACAAGCCGTAGACCTTACTTATGCCGCAGAAAAGGCTCTGCCAGCCGTCGTACACATCAAGTTCGTGCAGGACAGCAAGGTGAGAACCGTGGAAGTGCAGGACGACCCGTTCGGAGATTTCTTCGACCCATTCGGTTTCTTCGGCACACCGCAACAAGGACAAGGCGGCAAGCGCAAGCAGAAAGTGCAGACCCCGAAGCAGGAGGGCACCGGATCGGGTGTCATCATCTCCGCCGACGGATATATCGTGACCAACAACCATGTGGTTGAGGGTGCCGACCAACTCACCGTCACGCTCAACGACAACCGTGAGTTCTCCGCACGCATCATCGGTACGGACAAGAACACCGACCTTGCCCTCATCAAGGTGGACGCCAAGAACTTACCTACACTTCCCATCGGTGATTCCGACAAGCTGAAAGTAGGCGAATGGGTGCTCGCAGTGGGCAATCCGTTCAACCTCAACTCTACTGTCACAGCCGGTATCGTGAGCGCCAAGGCCCGTTCCATGGGCGCCAATGGTGTGGAGTCGTTCATCCAGACGGATGCCGCCATCAACAGGGGCAACTCGGGTGGTGCATTGGTCAACACCCGCGGTGAACTCGTGGGCATCAACGCCATGATTTTCTCCGAGACAGGCAGTTATTCAGGCTATGGTTTCGCCATCCCTACCACAATCATGAACAAGGTGGTGAGCGACCTCAAGCAGTATGGAACCGTACAACGTGCCGTGCTCAATATCCAGGGCGGTGACGCACGCAGCTATATCGACAGCCAGAAAGACCAAGGCAAGGAAGTGGATCTCGGCACCAACGACGGTATCTACATCAACAGTGTTGATCCTGACGGAGCCGGTGCAGACGCAGGTCTGACCAAGGGTGACGTGATTGTCGCCATCGACGGCAAGAACGTGACCAAGATGGCCGAGTTGCAGGAAATCATGGCCGGCAAGCGTCCGGGTGACAAAGTGACAGTCACCTATCTCCACAACAAGAAGCGCGTGACCAAGACCGTGACTTTGAAGAACGCACAGGGCAACACAACTGTCGTGAAATCTGCCGACCTCGATGTGCTTGGCGCCACATTCCGTCCCGTGACCGCAGAGACCAAGAAACGTCTCAATATCAACTACGGTCTTGAGGTGATGAAAGTGAACAACGGTGCCTTCAAGACACAGGGCATCGCCAAGGGCTTCATCATCCAGCGTGTCAACGACGCACCTATGCAGACGCTTGACGACATCCAGAAAGCTGTCAAGGAGACATCCACCAGCAAGGAGCCAGTACTCTTCATCCAGGGTGTCTATCCT
>CAKPTK010000064.1 GCA_934190685.1 uncultured Prevotella sp. | reverse complement strand
GCCCTCCAATACAGTCAACTCCATGCTGCAAGACCAAAAGGGATTCCTTTGGTTCGGTACCCATAATGGATTGGTGCGCTATGACGGCAACAAGATGATGGTCTATCGGCACGACAGTGTTCCTTCCTCCATTGCCGATAGCCGTATCAAGGATATTATCGAAGACAAGGACTACAAGAAACTGTGGGTGTATACTTCAGCCGAACTGTTCTCTTGCATCGATATGCGCAGCGGCAAGGCGGAAAATTTTGTGGAAGACGGCGAGCGCCAATGCCGTTTCACCAATGCCAAGTTGACCGCTCCTGGCATTGTGTGGCTTTGGGGCAAGAGCGATGGTGCCCTTCGGGTGGACTATCGTAACGGCGAATTTCATACTCAACATTTCGACAAGGCCAATCTCGGTTCTTCGTCAGTCTTGCTTTTCGATAGCATCTCTTCCCGGGAAATCATGTTCTGTTCCAAGGACCGCGCTTTTGTTTACGACGACCAAGGACTGAAGTGTGTGGCTCGTGGCGTCAAGATTCTGCGCACCCGACCATGGAAAGGGCAGATGTTGGTGATTTCCAGCGATGGCAGAGTATACACTCTCTATCGCCGTAAACTGACGTTGATGACAAAAATTCCCTTTGCCAAGAGGGAACGTGTCTCTGGAGACCTTATGCTCGGCGACCGGTGGATTGTCTTTACCAATCTCGGTGCTTGGACGATAGACAAGAAAAGTTATAAGGTGACACATTGTGAGGGCGAGTGGAACATTCCCAACGGAAAAGTATATACTGACAACAAGAAGCGCCGATGGATTTACAATAAAACAGGAACCTTGCGCATGGTGCAGGGCGAGCAGGTGGTTTCACTCAATCTGTTGCCCAATGGCGAAAGCAATTATATCGACTATGAACGTTTCCGGGTCGTGGAGGACAATCATGGGCTCATCTGGATTTCCACCTATGGCAACGGCCTCTTTGTCTTCAGTCACGACTTGAAACAAAGCCAGCATTTCACCGCCGACGAAAAAGGCGAGTCGCCCATAGCGTCGAACTATTTGCTCCGTATCATTGCCGATCGATACGACGGTGTCTGGGTAAGTTCGGAATATGGCGGTGTGTCCCATATACAGGTGATGGACAAAGGCGTGGAACGCATCTTCCCGAATGGCAGTGGCAACCTCGACTTTTCCAATGTGGTGCGCATGGTGCGCAAAACAACAAATGGGGTGCTGGTGTCTACTCGTGACGGTTCGCTCTATCACTATTCCTCCGACATGCGCCAGTTGCTCGGCATCAGCCATTTCGATGTAAACATCTATGCTTTTGCCGAACATAACGGCGAGAAATGGCTCGGCACACGTGGCAAGGGCGTTTATGGCGTGGAAGGTCTCTCACTTGGCGACTGCAATGTCTTCTGCATGACTCCGGACAACCATAACCGCATGTGGATAGGCACCTTCGGCAAAGGCTTGAAAGTGGCTACCCGAAAAGAAAACGGGAAATATGACGTGCAGACTGTCTTTGCCGATAGCGTGGGTCTGAGCGAGGTGAGGTGCTTGGCGAAAGATAAAAAAGGCAGACTGTGGATAGGCACCTCGGGCGGATTGATTGTGCTCAATCCCGACCGCTTCGTGCGCAATCACAAAGACTATCAAGTCTATCACAGGGATTATGAAATCCATGACTTGTCTTTCGACCGCCATGGCGTGTTGTGGCTTGCAGCCCCCGGTGTTGGGTTGGTGCGGGTAGAAGGTGGTGACCATCCTGTATTCCGCAAATACAACAATGAGAATGGACTGGTCAACGATATGGTACAGTCTGTCGTGGAAGGCAAGGATGGCAATTATTGGTTGCCTACCCAGCAAGGTGTGTCATGCATGGATGCCAAGACGGGAACATTCGACAACTATATGTTTGACATCAACCCCATGGGCAATGTCTATAATGAAAACTCTGCCCTGTGTCTTGATGACGGCAGAATACTTCTAGGCGGCAACTATGGACTGACCCTCATCACTCCTTCTAAGTTGAAGCATATCAGTGGACAGACCAATGTGGTCTTCACGTCCTATCCATATTCCGATGAAATTACCTTGAGCTATGACGACAATTCGCCGACAATAGACTTCTCAACCCTTGACTATTCAGACGTAAGCAATGTGAAATACAGTTACTGGCTGGAAGGATATGACACCCAATGGAGCACCCCGTCGTCAGTCTCTTGGGCATCCTTTAGTCACTTGTCTCCCAAAACCTACCGATTGCATGCCAAGGCTTGCTATTCCGACGGCGATTGGGGCAAGGAGAGCGTGCTTACCATCGTTGTGCGTCCACCGTTCTATCTTTCTATCTGGGCCATTCTCATCTATCTTGTGGTCGCAGGTCTTGTTACGGGCATGGTGGTGAGAAATGTTCGGGAGAAGAATGAACTGAAAAACAAAATCATGGTCGAGCAGGAGTTGACCAAATATAAACTCACGTTCTTTACCAACATCGCCCATGAGTTCCGCACCCCGCTCACCCTTATACAGGGCGCACTGGAGAAAGAGACGAAGATTATGAAGGCGAACAAGTGGCAGCCGGAATTGGAGAAGACCATCCGCACGATGAACAAGAGTGTGCAGCGCATGCTCCGACTTATCAACCAATTGCTTGAGTTCCGCAAGATGCAGGCAGGAAAACTGAAACTTTCCTTGCAGGAAACAGATGCCGTGATGTTCTGCCGCAATATCTTCCAAATGTTTGACGATGCGGCAGAATCGAAGAATATCACCTATAAGTTTGAAACCTCAGAATCGGCATATGTAATGTATCTTGACCGGCAGAAACTGGACAAGGTCGTGTTCAACATTCTGTCCAATGCCTTCAAATACACACCAACAGGCGGAACCATTACCATGAGCCTAGCTCTGGCTGACCAACTCACCATCCGCATTGTCGACACAGGTGTGGGCATACCGCCTGAGAAACGCGACCAACTGTTCAGCCGCTTCATGCAGAGCAACTATACGGGGGACAGCTTCGGCATTGGACTCCATCTCACCCATGAGTTGGTCAATGTGCATCATGGCACTATCTCGTATGAAGAAAATCCAGGCGGAGGTTCTGTTTTTGTGGTCAATATTCCGACGGACAAAGATGTCTACGACACTTCCGACTTCCTCGTGGAGTCAAGTCCCATTTTGGAGAGTAGCGTCAAAATGCCGAATTTGCCCGAATTGACTAAAACTACAGAAGAGGACAAACGTATCCCGCTCAACAAACGCACCATTCTGCTGATTGAAGACGACAACGATGTGCGCGATTTTTTGTTGTCGGAGTTGGGCAATTGTTTCGAGACCATCTCGGCTTCCGACGGTCAGGAAGGATTAGCCAAGGCAAAGGAGAACGATGTGGACCTGATTGTCAGCGACGTGATGATGCCCGGCATGAATGGATTCGAGGTGACCAAACGCTTGAAAAACAGTTTCGAGACCAGTCATATCCCCATTATCCTGCTCACGGCACTCGGCAACGACGAGAGCATTCTTGAAGGAACAGAGTCGGGAGCGGATGCCTATATGGTCAAGCCGTTCAGTCCCCAACTGCTCATCGCCCGCATCTTCCAGTTGCTCGACCAGCGGGAAAAGCTCAAGCAGAAATTTGGAAAGGACTTGGAATCTGTGCGCTCGTCCATGTGCTCCACCAACCAAGACCAACTCTTTGTCCGCCGTCTCGACACCATCATCTATTCCAAATTGGGAGAGAAAGACCTCAGTGTGGAAAAGATAGCGGAACTGCTGAAACTCGGCCGAACGATGTTCTACAAGAAAGTGCGTGGCACCACAGGTTATACCCCCAATGAGTATATTCGGGTGATCCGTCTTCGCAAGGCGGCGGAGATGCTCCGCAGTGGAGATAAAAACGTATCAGAGGTGGCCTATGCTGTAGGATTCGACAATCCCTACTATTTCAGCAAGTGCTTCAAAGACCAGTTTGGTGTGCCTCCGTCACAGTATAAGTAAACAATACGACCAATGAGAAATAGATTTTTTATGTTAATCAGCTTGTCGCTCTTTCCCTTGTGCCTGATGGCAAAAAGAGAGGGCGATAGCTCTTTAAGGCGGTTGCAGACGGTGTTCTGTCATCCACAAGATTCGTGTCGTACCAAGGTGTGGTGGTTTCATGGCGAGACAGAGACCACCAAGCAGGGCATCACCGCTGATCTCGAGGCTTTCAAACGAGCGGGAGTGGGTGGTGTGGTCTACTATGACCAAGTGCATGGCAAGGGAAAAGGTGCTTTCCCGGTCATGTCGAAACCTTGGTGGCGGATGTTCAAATATTCCGCCGCCGAGGCCCATCGGTTGGGATTGTCGTTCGAGGCAAACATCTCTGATGGTTATGTGGCAGGTGGGCCGTGGATTACTCTAGACTATGCCATGAAGAGAATCATGGCAACAGAAACGTTGGTCAAGGGTGGAAAGACAACATCGCTGCTGCCTGTCCCGGAAAGCAAGTTGGGCTTTAAGCAGGTGGCTGTGCTTGCCGTACCGTTGAAAAGCCATCGTTACCAGACAAACCATATGCGTCGTCCAACCCTGTCTCACACCTTGTTGCCTTTCCCTGTTGACTCACTCTTCGCCGAGAAGAAATCCTTTTGCCCCATCCCTTATCCAGGAAAAGGTAAGGAGGTACAGGTTGTCATGGACTATGGTACGCCGTTCTTGGCAAGTAGCATCACCTATCAAATCAAAGGACGTGGCAAGAGTGCAACCATCTCGATGAACGTACCGTCTATTCCTTCCGCCACTTTTACAGGAGACGGTTATCAACCCTTGCCCGACATTGGTGAACTTTGGGCTTCGGAAGACGGATTCCATTATAAAAAAGTGTGCCAACTAAAGCCGGGATATTCAACGAATCCTGGTGGCTGGCATCAGCACACCATGTCTTTCCTTCCCGTCAAGGCGCGTTATTTCTCCCTCGTCTTCCATGATTGGACTCTTGATAACGACAAGAACAAGAACCTTTATATCGGAAATATCACTCTCTCGTCTATGCCAAAGATGAACTTGTGGGAAGAGAAATGTGGGGAATATTCGGAATACACCACTTATGGGGATACGCCATCCTATACCTCGTCTGATGTGATTGATCCATCTGAGGTTATTGACGTTACTTCAAAGGTGGACGCTGATGGGCGCTTGACATGGAAAGCTCCAGGGGGTGAATGGCTTATCCTGCGCTTCTGTCAAGTGCCGACAGGGGCGGTGACCAAGCATGCCCGAGTGGATTTTAAAGGATTGGAATGTGACAAACTTTCGGCCCGTGCAGCCGAATGGCATTGGAAAAATTTTGTGCAGCCGATGATGGACACGCTTCGCCAAGCAGGGACACCACTCCAAGGACTCATCATGGACAGTCATGAGGCTGGACCGGAAAACTGGACGGAAGGTTTTGACACCGCCTTCCAAACCCGACGAGGATATGACCTTCACCGCTATCTTCCGGCTTTGGCTGGTTATGTGGTTGGCTCTGTTGCAGAGACGGAAGTTTTCTACAACGATATGCGTCGTACAATTGCCGACATGATGGCGGACAACTATTTCGGTACTTTCGACCGTCTTTGCCGTAAAAACGGTCTTGTTCTTACCGCCCAAGCATCTGGTAATGCCCAAAATATCGTCTCTGACAATTTCCAGGCGAAGGGCAGGGTGGAAAAGCCACAGGGTGAGTTTTGGGCTAAACATATCCATGGCAGTTATGATATGAAGGAGTCTTCGTCTGCTGCTCATGTCTATGGCAAGCCGATAGCCTCTGCTGAGGCTTATACAGATGCCCGTTACAGCAACTCGCTTGCCGATTTGAAGAACCTTGCCGACTTCGCCTATTGTTTTGGTCTCAATGAGTTTGTGGTTTGTGCTTCAGCCTATCAACCATGGCTTGACAAATGTCCGGGCAGTACTGCCAATGGCAGACAATATTGCTTGAACCGCAACAACACCTATTGGAACTATAGTAGACCTTTCTGGGACTATCAGGCTCGTTGTGCCGCCATGATGCGGCAAGGGAGACCTGTGGTGGATCTCTGTGTTTATGCCGGCGACGATACTCCCATGAAATTGCTTGCCTATCGTCTGCCCCAAGTGCCTGAAGGTTACGATTTTGATGTTTGCACGACAGACGGCCTCATGTCTCGCATGACGGTGAAGGATGGTCAAATAACGCTTCCTGATTCCATGCGTTATCGTATGCTCGTGCTGGAACACGGTGCCCGGGTCCCCTACAAGACTTTGCAACGGATTGCCGATATGGTAGAACAGGGAATGGCAGTCTATGGCGAGCGCCCCATAATGGCTTCAAGGACAGATTTGTCCGAACAAAAAGTCTATGAAACCTTGGCGGATCGATTGTGGCCTTCTTTGGAAAAATGCGGTGTGGTCAATTACGGAAAAGGACGTGTCTATTCCCGTGGATCTCTCAGCCTTGCTTTAAAGCGTGAGGGTTTGCGTCCGGATATGCTCATCAAAAGTGGCAACCGACCAGACAACAAGGTGTATTTTGCTCATCGTACACTGCCAGAAACAGACATCTATTTTGTTTTCAACCACAGTGAGGCTCCCTATGACACATTGACCACGCTGCGTACCCCATGCAAGTATCTGCAAAGATGGAATCCTGTTACGGGAGAACGATTCCAACTGAAGACTTCGATACAGGACGGTGGCCTTTCCACTCGCTTGACTTTGCGACCTTCAGAATCCTGTTTCTTGATTGCAACAGATTGTTCTGCTGATTCTTTGAAATACTATTCTTGGGCAGAACATCCGGATGTATACAAAATTCCAGGCGCTTGGACCATCGATTATGATACACAAAAAGGAGGCCCCGGCAAAGTGAGGACGATGTTTTTGCAGGATTGGACACAATCTAAAGACGAAGGCATTAAGTACTATTCGGGAAGTGCTGTTTATGAGAATGTTTTCAAGATGCCTGCAAAGCAACTTTTCCAACAGGTATCCGTGCGTTGTCACATACCCAATGGTCTGGCTGTGTTGGCTGTCAATGGACACGAAGTCGGCACCTTATGGTGCAACCCCTATGAATTGGACATTACGCCCTATGTCAAGAAAGGGCAGAACAAAATTCGTTTGGAAGTGGTCAATTCGCTCTACAATCGTATGATTGGCGATGCGGTTCATCCCGACAAAAAACAATACACGCAAGCCATCCCTCCCATTGTCACTGCAGACACGCCCCTTGTACCCTCAGGCATTGTAGGAGACGTGGAACTGTTGATGCGTTAAGAGAGAAGCCGGAGGAAAGGGCAAGAAAACGAAAAAGGTGTGGAATCCGTTGTGGATTTCACACCTTTTATATACTAATGAAGCGTTCTACTATTTGATGACAGTGCCATATACTTTCACATTTTTCAGTTTGCAACTGCCAAGGAAAGAGGTATCCATCTTTCCGACAGGGTCTTTGGCATAGATGTTTTCGAAGACAAATGAACCGAGGTCGTATTTGTCAGAAGGTTGCATGCTGTAGAAACATTCCGTACATTTCACATTGATGTTGCGCATGGTCACATTATTCACTACTGAGCGGGGCATATCCGCACGGTCTTTCTTGTCGAAGAATTGGGTCCATACACGGGTACGGATGCCAAAGCGAGTTACGCCAGTACAATTTTCTGCCAATACATTCTCATAGCGTTGTGGGGTGTCTGGACGCATCTTGAAGAGCAGAATGTTGCTTGTTCCGTTGAAACGGCAGTTGCGGATGATGATGTTGCTTGCGTCATAGCATTCGCTGCCGAAGGTCACACCGCCACCCGCTTTTTTGAAGTAGCAGTTCTGAACGATGATGTTGCGACAGGGACCGTTGGTCGGGTCTTTGTCCACAAATGTACCCTTGCCTCCCTTGATGCACACGCCATCGTCGTTCACATTCACCCAACAACTGTTCACAAGCATATCCTCGCAAGCGTCAATATCCAATGCGTCGGTGCTGGGACCCTTGGGATATTCGTCAGTAGGGGCGAAAATATACACTCCCAGATATTTCACGCGCTTACATTTATAGAGATGATTGGTCCAAAATCCTGAGACAATCATGCGCACACCACTGACGGTCACATCGCTGGAATTGGCAATATAAACCAATCGTGGGCGAAGAGCCTCGAGGTTGGTGCACTTGGGAATCACCTTACGGCGGAGCCAGAACTCGTCATAGAATTTTAGACCGTTTCCGTTGAGTGTGCCTTGACCGGCAATCTTGAAACCATTATTGTTCTCGGCATTGATGAGCGCGGCAAAATAGTTGAGTGTCTGTCCTTCCAGACGGGTCTTGATAATCTGATAGTGGGTAATGGCGTCACTGCCTTTGAGTGTGCCATTCTTGGCAAGATAGAGGTTGGTGCCTTGTTTGAAGAAGAGCGAACCCGTGAGGAATGTACCCTCGGGAACCACCACCACACCGCCACCATTGTTGTAGCAGAGGTCAATGACCTTTTGGATTTTTTCGGTTTGAATGATATTGGAGTCGTTCACCACACCATAGTCGGTGATGACATACTGTTTGCCCATCTGTGTGAGTTCGGTTCTTGTCGTGTCGGTAAACCATGTTGAAATGGGAGTTCCATCAGGGAATGTTGCCTGCTTTGTCTTTCCGATGGCGGCGGATGTAAATGCGAAAGCCATTAGGATGGCAAATGTCAATTTTCTCATTTGTTGTCTTTTGTTAGTTTTATTATTTTGTTTTGTGTGCAAAGATAAGGATTTAGCATGGGTAGGGGTGTGTAATTTTATACACAAAGATGAAAAATCATACAAGAAGTCCTCGCTAAATCCATTATTTATATTAACTTTGCAAAAATAAAAACAGTACTTGGCAAAGTGAAAAAGAAAACTTTCCTCGATGCTTGTTCGCAAGAACTTGGCTGAAAATAAAAATTCCAAAGACAATGAAAAAGCTTTTATCTCTACCTCCTAACCTGGTTGAGTGTTTCCATGACTTGGAAAAAGTAGATCACGAAGAATGGTTTTGTACTTCCGATCCCATTGGACACAAATTGGGTTCGGGAGGAGGCACCACATGGCTGCTTGACGCCTGCTATCGTGAGGAAAATGATGACAACAAGACCTTCGCCGATTGGCTCGGTCTGGAGAAACGCATCCTGTTGCATGCAGGTGGACAAAGCCGCCGCTTGCCAAGTTATGCTCCATCGGGGAAAATATTGACCCCTATACCCGTGTTCCGCTGGAAACGCGGACAACGTCTCACGCAGAATCTTCTGTCACTCCAATTGCCTCTCTATGAGGAAATCATGAAGAAGGCTCCTGATTCCCTTCATACCCTGATTGCCAGCGGTGATGTATACATTCGGGCAGAAGAGCCCTTACAGGATATCCCTGAAGCCGATGTCGTATGCTACGGTCTTTGGGCTGACCCGGATTTGTGCAAGGATCATGGTGTGTTTGTGATGCGTCGTGACAACGCTTCCCAACTAGACTTCATGCTTCAAAAGCCGGGTGTGGAGGAGATGGGAAAACTGATGGATAAATATCTTTTCTTGATGGATATAGGTATTTGGTTGCTGAGCGATCGTGCCATCGAGTTGATGCGCCGTCATTCACTCAATGCCGAAGGGAAAATAGACAACTATGATATGTATGGCGAGTTTGGATTGGCGTTGGGTAACCATCCTGTGCTGCAAGACGCGGAATTAAACGGACTCAAGACCGTAATCCTACCATTGCCTGGAGGACGTTTCTATCATTATGGCACCAGTCGCGAGATGATATCCTCAACCTTGGATGTGCAGAATCTTGTCACAGATCAGCGGGAAATCATGCTCCGCAAAGCCAAACCGCATCCCGCCATGTTTGTGCAGAATGCCCAAATAGATATAAAACTTACTCCAGACAACGCCAATCTGTGGATAGAAAACAGTCATGTGGGGAAAGATTGGAAACTTGCCTCTCACCATATTATTACAGGCATTCCACAGAATGGCTGGTCTCTCCAATTGCCCAAGGGCGTGTGTGTGGATGTAGTGCCTGTCGGTGAAAATCAATATGCTGTACGGCCTTATGGATTCAACGACAAGTTTAAGGGCAAACTTGCCGATCCAGCAACATTCTATCTTGGTATTCCTTTCTCGGAATGGGCCTCCCAACGCGGCATTGATGTCGAAACCCTTCAATATGCAGGTGCAGAGGACATCCAATCCGCCCGCATCTTCGCTTTGACGGATGATGTGGAGAAAATGGGAAAAATCATGCAATTCATGATAAGGGGGGATAATGAGGAAGGTAAACGTTTATGGCAAGAGGCCCCCAAATATTCGGCAGACGAGATTTCCTCTTATGCGGATCTTCGTCGTTTGACTCGTCAGCGCGACGCTTTCCGCAAGCAAAACTGGACGGATTTGGCGCAAAATTATCGTCAGAGTGTGTTCTACCAACTCAATCTTGATGAGGCTGCCCATGTCTTTGCAGAAGAGCATATCGATATGCCTGCGCCATTGCCCGAGCAAGCCAACCGCATGAAACGGATTAGCGACTATATGTTCCGTTCCCGTGTTGCGGCACTCTGCGGAGATGAAATGGCAGCTAAAACACACGAAAATAAGGCTTTTGCACTGATGCGTGAAGGACTCACTTCAACGATTAGTCATCAGCAGTCTCCACATCTATCGGTTTATGCGGACCAAATCGTGTGGGGCCGCAGCCCGGTGCGCATTGATGTGGCAGGTGGCTGGACAGACACTCCTCCTTACAGTTTGATGGAAGGAGGGAATGTAGTCAATCTCGCCATAGAACTTAACGGACAACCTCCATTGCAGGTCTATGTCAAGCCTTCCAAGGAATATCATGTAATCATGCGCTCCATCGATCTCGGGGCGATGGAAGTGGTGAATTCCTACGATGAACTTAGTCAGTTCAACAAGGTCGGCTCCCCATTCTCCAGTCCCAAGGCTGCCTTGGCTTTGGCGGGTTTCCTGCCAGCTTATTGCAGTGAGCGTTTTGAAAGTCTTGAGCAACAGCTGAAGGCTTTCGGGGCAGGTATCGAGATTACGCTGCTCTCTGCCATTCCTGCCGGTTCGGGTTTGGGTACGTCGTCTATTCTTTCGTCTACCGTGTTGGGTGGTATCAACGACTTTTGCGGACTCGGTTGGGACAAACATGAAATAGCTGATCGCACCTTGATTCTCGAGCAGTTGCTGACCACTGGAGGCGGATGGCAAGATCAGTATGGTGGCGTACTGGAGGGAATCAAACTCTTGCAAACACAGCCGGGTTGGGCACAACGCCCACTTACGCGTTGGCTGCCGGAACAACTGTTTCGTCAACCCGAATATGCGGGGTGTCATTTACTTTATTATACAGGCATTACCCGTACGGCGAAAAATATCCTTTCGGAAATTGTTCGGGGTATGTTCCTCAACGAGACCGAACGTCTTGATATGCTTCACCAAATGAAGCAGCATGCCCTTGATCTTGCAGCTGCAGTTCAGGCCAATGACTTCGAGACCTATGGATGTATGGTGCGCAAGACTTGGGACCAGAATCAGTCTCTTGATTCTGGAACAAATCCAGATGCTGTGCGCAAGTTGACAGACCTCATTGATGATTTCTGCCTTGGTTACAAACTTCCTGGTGCTGGAGGTGGTGGCTATCTTTATATGGTGGCAAAAGATTTGGATGCAGCAGCCCGGATACGCAAGGTGCTCACAGAAAACCGGATGAACTCGTTGGCACGCTTTGTCGACATGCGTCTTTCAGACAAAGGATTGGAGATCAGTCGCAGTTAATAATATTTCAAGAGAAAGTATATGAAAAATGAATCCAGATTGGTGAAGACGCGTGACGGACACAACTATATAGTGCCTTTCGTACTCATTACAACGCTTTTCTTCTTGTGGGGATTCGCCCACAGCATTCTTGATGTACTCAACAAGCATTTCCAAGACTCCTTGCAAATATCCAAAGCAGGGTCGGCTATGGTGCAGGCCATGGTCTATGGCAGCTATTTCCTCATGGCGTTGCCGGTGGGCGAGATTATCCGTCGCAAGGGCTATCGGGCTGGTGTGCTCACTGGTTTGCTGCTCTACGGCATCGGAGCCTTGATGTTCATTCCCGGCAGTTATCTACAGTCGTTTCCATTTTTTCTCCTTTCTTTGTTTGTAATAGGATGTGGACTTTGCTGTCTAGAAACATCAGCCAATCCTTATGCTACTGTGTTGGGCGATATGGATGCCGCTGAACGCCGTATCAACTTGGCTCAATCGTTCAATGGCTTAGGTTGGATTTTCGGCCCGTTGGTAGGTGGCCTGTTCCTTTTCTCCGACCATCCATCGGAATTTGATATAGCCATGCCTTACACGATTATAGGAGGTGTGGTGTTGCTGGTAGCGTTGGTCTTTGTCCGAGTACGTTTACCCGAGATTGCGGTTGACGCAGATACTTCAGAGAACATTACAACTGAGGGGGGAAGATTGTGGTCCAACAAATCGTTTACCTTAGGGCTGGTGGCACTGTTTTTATATGTTGCCGCTCAAACCGGCATCAATAGCTTCTTTATCAACTATATGACTGACATTTCACTGATAGATGCGAAAACCGCTTCTATATGGCTTTCTTTTGGTGGTATGGGACTGTTCTTGTTTGGTCGGATGATTGGATCTTGGGTGATGAAATATATACGTGCTGACCGTTTGATGGCGCTTTGCGCCTTAGGAGCGACCTTTGCCATGTTGGTAGTCTGCTTTGTTGAGGGGAAAATAGGGATGTATGCTTTCTTCCTGTGCTATCTTTGTGAGTCGATAATGTTTCCCACCATTTTTGCACTCGCCATTAAGAAAGTGGGTGCCCAGCACACCAAACGAGCTTCGTCCTATCTGATTATGACGATTGTCGGTGGAGCTTTTGCTCCTGTTATCATGGGGTATATTGCCGACCATAGCAACATAGCATGGGGATTTCTTGTGCCGTTGGTTTGTTTCTTGGTTATTCTCGCTTATAGTGTGAGTTATCCGAAATTGGTAAAATAAGAAATCTAAATACCTGACAATGCGCAGTGGAGTTTCTTGCTTCATTGCGCATTGTCTGTTTCCCTGATCTTTGTATTTCTTGTCTTCTTCTATATATAATAAGGTGAAAAG
>CAKPTK010000063.1 GCA_934190685.1 uncultured Prevotella sp. | reverse complement strand
GGCAGATGCTCTAAACCAGCTGAGCTAAACGCCCGTGCTTTGTCATTTCTTAAAAGCGAGTGCAAAGGTAATGCTTTTGCGCTTTCGCTCCAAATTTTACAGAGGATTATTTTGTTCCTTTAACAACATCACCTTATATTTACCGATTATTGAACATATTTTAAGAACTTCCTTTCAAAAGAGGTCTGTCCTGGCGTGCATCGCCTTTGCGACACCCAGACAGACCTCTCACACATCGTTTCTATAAACAATCAATAGGCAAGCACATTCCAAAGATCCCGGATGTGCTGTTCCGGATTCCATTTCCCGTCAAAGGTCCACAGGGCCGTGATGGCATGGAATGGAGGATTGCCCGGCGCTTTGTCGAGATTGTCGTCCAGCCAACCACTGTTGCCGCCCTCTCGCACACATCCACAATAATACGTGCGCTGTCCCCAAGGACAAGAATCAAGCACCTTGTCGGAATAGGCATAGCCAATGTTGGTGTCAAGGACATTGGCGGACAACTGGCAATTGATGAGGTAGAACTGGGCATCGTGATGGTATCTGCCCAAAACGGTGGGACGCTTGGCGTCAAACTGCGAGTTGGTGATGACCAGTTTCTTCGTCTGGTCTCCCCTGCCGTCATGCCAAATCATCGCCCGTCCATCACCATAGAAACGGCAACGGGTGGCATAGCACCAACCGCGAGGACACAAGAAGTCTACACCAGGACAACGCAGATAGAGATCGGCATGATAGTACATGCCATTGCCCTCGTGAGCCCACAAGGAGAGGGCGTCGTTTCCGTCTGCCCATACATTGCTGTTGATAATGATGGTGCGGGTGGCACGGCCGAATACCGCCATCTGATGGGTGGTAGTATTCTCCACGGTAGTGCCATAATTGTTGTAAATAGTCAGTCCGCTAATCACGCAGTCATCTGCCCCATCCTGCAACACGATGATCCCATTGCCAACAGGTTTTCCATGATACTCCTTGATCTTTTGCGTCTTGGCGGTTTCGGCAAGCACCAGGATTGTACTGTCGCGTTGCTCGCCCACCAACACGATGTTCGGCCTGTCAACAATAACCTTTTGGTTATAAATTCCCTTCTTGATAAAAATCTTATAAGGAGATGTCGGTGTTGAAGGAGCTTTCTCGATGGCTGCCTGAATGCTTTCACCGGGGGAGACTACGGCATCGAAATCCGCCATGTCTTTTCTGGGACCACGATACATGTCAACCAGTCCAGTCTCGTTGGCACCCTTCGTAGACAGACTGATGCCGACCTTGTGTTGTGGGTCAAACCGGTCCGCCCATTTGTCGTACAAGTCATAAAGTTGGGCGGGACGGTCACCAAACCAGGCATAACCATTGCGCCGCTCGGTGCCAATGTCCGCCAAGTGACGACGGGGCAATCCGTCGCGGTCGCAGACATAAGGTTCACAATACTTCAAATCATAGAAACGTGCCCAAATGGGATGGGCTGCAGGGTCTTTGACCAAAGTGGTGTTTCGGTCGATGCTGCCTGGTTCGCCTGTATGCGCGACTCTGACACCAGTCAACTTATACTTGTCAAACCATGCCATTGCGCCATGCACCGCCTGCTTCACTTGCTCACCGGGATGGGGCAATTCCATCAACAAGCGAACAATGCCCGCACTCTCCGACGAACAATAAGAAGGAAGTTCGTAGGCACGCGCCGGAGCCGGTGCATACGTCTGTCTGTCGTGTTGCTGACACCAGACCGTCGGTTGTCCATTCACCCGAATCTGGGTGGCGAGAATGCATTCCACCCCCTTGTCAAAAGCCACCTGTGCCTTCTTGCGTTGTTCCTTGGTGGTCAGATTTCCCTGATAGGGAGTCTTTTGCAGGACGATGTCACGGAGCAGGGTCATCGTGTTGACCATGGCATCATCGTTGAATGTGATATGGATTTGGTAGCCATGCATCTCTGGCCAGAACTGCGGCCATCCGCCATTGGCATATTGTCCGCTCAAGAGATAGTCCACAGCTTTGTCGAAGGCCTCCCGATAGGTTTTGTCCTTTGTCGCCTGATACAAGCGTGCGAGATAGATCATCTGCATGGTGGTGGCGTTGTTGTCTGTGGTTGAGTCGTCGCGGCGGTTTTTCTCCGCCAACACCTGTGCTCGCTCCTCGTCTGTCAGCCGCCGTGCCATATCCACATTTTTCTGCCAGCCTCCTGTGACACGTTGATAGAGCACCACCTGGTCGCCAATGCGGCGAGCTTCGGCAGTCTTGAAGAAGGAAGGATTCGTTTCTCCCAACAGGTTCGGACGTCTCTGCGCCGAGACGAAAGTCACGGCACAAAAAGCGAGAATTGTCAATATTATGCGTTTCATGATTTACTTGATTTGATTGGTTTGCGATGCATAGCGGAGCATATTCAGCAAGAGTTGTCTACCCACAGCATCCGCCTTGTTCATTCCTTGGTTGAAGGTGTTCATTGATTCGTTCATTCCGTCAAGGTCCACTTTCTTGCCATAAGCGACACTGCCCTTGAGACAAGCAGGAATGTCGAGTGTGGTGATGAGAATGCGGCCTCTTCCGGCAGGAATCTCCGAAAGGGCAGAGAACACTTCCTTGCGGTGGTCAGACACACATCCCACGAGCACCTCGCCACGCATGTCACGCAGTCCGACACGGCGACGGTTGTAGGCAGCAAAACACTGGTATTCCCAATTGAACACACAGTCTGTGGGAAGACCGGCGAAGACAGGATGCTGACGACAGAAGAAATTACCACCATACCAGGAGCGTCCCAATACTTTGGCTCCCCGATAGTCCATCACTTCCTTGTCGCAAAGCAAATCTGCCCATCGTTCGGGATTGTCCACAATGACTAATGTGTGACCTGTATACACCCACTCAAGGATGTCACTCACACCGCTGCCAAACTGAGTCGGCTCAAAGGCACCCACCAACATGAAGTCGGCCTTGGGCCTGCCATTCTGATATGGTGTTACCTGAATGCCTTGCGAACGGAGATAAGCGGCAAAGACGCCAGTTGTATCGGCCACGGCGCAAGTGCCGGAGATATCCTCCGTGTTCATCTTGACGGCATAAATCATGTCATCGCCAGTGGTCACGGTCTTGCCTTTCTGCACAAGCCGGGCCTCAACCTTTGTGTAGCCTGGAGTGTTCACCCTGATTTTCCATCCTTGCGAGAGATTCTCTCCATAGACCACCCCTCCACGGACCTTGACCGCCCGTTTGGTTTGCGCCACAACCTTGCCTGCGGCATCCCTGACGGTCAACAGTAACTGTGCCGCCCCACGTACATTTTCACGATTGACGATATACACATCAACCGTTGTAGTATCGCCCACGGCAAGGACTTTATGGTTGAGTTTCACCGCCAGATAGAGGGGGCGATTATAGCGGGCAATCAGTTGTGCGTCGCCCTTCAAATGGCGATAGTTGTCCACGATACCCGAGTGGTTTTCAAGTTTCATCGATTCCCAACCATTCACCGCATAAGCATCGACAGTGTTGGATATATGGATATTCTCCATAACCCGTCCCTGATAATAATAAGCTACATTGCCCATCTTCCGGGTCAGACTGTCTACACAAGGGAACGCCTTGCTGAAACCACGTTCACGGAGGAACTTGTCGTAAGCATCGTACCATTCCAAATAGTCTTGTGCCTCCCAGCCAGATGTGCGTCCGCTCTTGAGTATTTCGTCACGGATTAGTTGCAGACGGGGTGGTGTGCCGATGGCACCCTCTTCTCCCCAATAGACGATTTCGCCCTTGTTGCCCGACCAACGCAGGTAGTCGTCCTTACCTTTATATATATAGTCATGGTAGACACCGGGACCACCCGCATGATGGTTGTCCCACCATCCTACATTATAGAATGTGGTGTCATTGGGCATCATGTGCAGTTTGAAATGGTCGTCGGGCACGCCTTCTGGATTTTGTCCGTTGCAAGAATTATAGGTCAAGATGCGGGATGGATCCAACTGGTGTGCCATGCGCATTTCCCGACGGTCCTCCGCCTGGGGCAAGGCGCCACGCTCGTTATGGAGATTGTAGATGACAAGTGATGGGTGCGAGCGGTCACGGCGGATCATCCGCGCCAGTTTTTCATTGCGGAAGCCGAAATAGAATTTTGTGTAAAGGGTTCCGTCGTCAAACTTCCCGGCTGGATATTGGTTTCCTCCCGGCTCCTCGAAATAGAGCAAGCCCAGTTCGTCCGCGGCATTAAGCACATCGGTATTGCCTATGGTGCGGTGGAAGTTGAGCATGTTCATGCCTAACTTCTTGGCATCGCTGACCTGTTTATAGGCCAGTTCTTTGGAAGGTGTGATGCCATTGTCGGGCCAGAAACTCCACGAGATGGCAGTAATCAGCGTCATGCGCTTGCCGTTGAGATAGAACTGACGGTCACCGTTCACGTCACGCACCTCGAACCAGCGGAAGCCAAAGCGCTTCTTCACTTGGTCGTCGCCAAGCTTTACGGTCAGTTCATAGAGGTTGGGATGGTCGGTGCTCCACAATTTGGCATTGGGCAACGACAATGCGACCTTTTTCTGTTCTCCGTCCATCTGCTCCTGACGGCTCCAAACCACCTTCTCACTGCCTCGCTCACGCAACTCAAGCAAGAGCGGAGTCTTGGCATTCACACCTTTCGCCGAAACATGGAGATTGACGGTAGACATAGCTGGGGTGTTCTCCACAAAAACGTCATCTATATAGGCATGTGCTGTGGCACGCAGATGCACCCTGCCTGTGATGCCGCCAAATCCATGGGTAGGATTCACTATATATTGTCCCCAAGGATAGCATTGGGAATCCTTCCAGTTGAAATTGCCGTTAGGATCGGTGATGCGCACGGCTATCTCGTTCCGGGTTCCGATTTTCACAAATGGTGTGATGTCCACCTCAAACGGGGTGCTGTTGACCAGATCATAGCCTGCCAACTGTTTGTTGACAAACACCTCTGCCCTGAAACGCACGGCATCAAACTGCAAGGTTATGCGTTTGCCACGCCAAGCGGCAGGCACATCCACAACCGTGTTGAACCATGACACGCCCACATAGTTGCCTGTCACACCGTATGTCTGTCCGTTCCATCCCCACAGTTCTCCCTCGACGGTAGCCGGCAGATGAATATTGCTTTTATCCGGTCGGTCGAGTAATTGCCAACCTCCCGACGGAATATTCACCGGAAGTCCGGCAAGAGACACGGGAGGCACCAACAGTTGGTCGTTCTCCCATTGCACCTTTTTGTCCAGCGTCAAATTCCAGTTCTTGGTGGACAAGTCTATTTCAGAGCGTTGTCCTCCCGTGGAACCTTGTCCATTGTCTGCCGCACCGCCTTGCCGCGCCGTCATCGGCAAGGCAGTCATCGCAAGTGCAAACATCAAAAGCCTTCTTAATCTCATAATCTTATTGGTTTTAGGTTTACGTTTTTCTATTTGTCGGTAAAGGTACAATTAAAATTTCTATTTCACCGGGAAAAATCTTAAAAGAAGGTGTAATATCCTCCACTGTCAAGTATTTCTTATCCCAAACTTTATTTTTTGTGTCTTTATTGTTGTTTATTCGAGAATAAATATTAAATTTGCAAACAACAATAATCAAACCAACCAACCGAGATAAACAACATACCAACAACTTAAAATACATTGATTATGAAAACGAGAAACTTTTTGACCCTTGCCCTGCTGATGCTGGCGATGTCCGCTTCCGCACAAATCCAATTGCTCTACATGGATCCTTGTGGACGCAATGTGATTGACCGCAACAAGAAACTCTACTGGATGGACGGCGACTCCGACCCTTGCTTCAACATCTTGAACTACAAAAAGACAGGCAACAAGGAGACTTTCACCATCAAGGAGAGAGAGTCTTCGTATCCACAGACATACAACGTCACCATCACGCTCGATGCTAAATCCATGCCTACACATCTTTTGCTCAAGGAAGGGAAAAACACCATTCATGACGCCTCCCTCAAGACCACTTCCGGTAGTGCGGAAGAAGACCAACGCATGTATGATTACTTTGGAGGCTTGGCTGGCTATCCCAAGTCAGCTACCGCAGGAAATGTCAGCGCTGGCGTTCCCTCCAAGCCTACGGCAGAAGACCTGAAGAAAGGTGGGGTGAAAGGTGCAGCCAACAAGGTAGGCGACGCCGCCAAGGGTGCCTTCGGCAAGGTGAAGGGCCTCTTCAAGAAAAAGAAATAAACAGAATTCTCATCAACAATATAATCCCCGGCATAGTGCGCACAACGCTCATGATGCCGGGGATTTTTCTATTCGCTTCTGACGATGTCGATACAATCTGTGCGCAAGCGTTGCTTTCCGTCTGTACAGAAGTCTATGCGTATCTCGTCGCCACGCCTGAGAAGAATGTTCTTGGAGGTATGGGTTGACAGGTCCTTACCGTCCACATCCGCCATCCAACTATCCTTCATGTCTTCATTCACATAAAGTGTATATGTGCCGTGTCCTTTTTGCCAGTCGAAATAGGTCGTCGTGATGTCGCACGGCATGTCATCATCCGCCCACACCACACTCATACAGCCTGGACCTGCCTCTCCCACGACAGCGCCTGTCCCGGAATAAGGACGGTTGGCAGAGGTACGCTCAATATAAGCCAATCCGTTGAGCACAGCGTCTTCCATCTCCGTTCTGCCCAAACGAGCTTCCTTTTTGTCCGACAAGAAGGTCCAAGTGTCGCCTTTCACCACCTCGCCGTTCGCCTTGACGGCATCCACCCGCCAAGCATACTCTTGTCCGTAGGTCAATGCGCCCGGAGCAAATTCCGTCGATGAGGTTTCACCAACAAAGTCTTGGGCGGCAACGGTGGTTCCCTTGCTCAGATAGACTCTGTAGGACTTGGCGTCAAAGGCTTCGCGCCAACGCAGCAACATGGGCGTGCAGGGTGTCTTGTCTTTCAGCGCCTCCCGCAGACGGGCATGACGGTCGCCGTCTGCGGGCAATGGTTTGCCAGCCTTTTCCGATGCCGTGGTGAAATGGAACGTTCCGCTTGTATATTTGCCTGAAGAGGCGGCAACACGAGCATACCACACATAATCCGTCGATGGACTCAACAACGTGGAGGCTGGGCTATACTTTACATATTTTATCTTGCCCGAGCCTTCCTTCCCTATCCAATAGGTATAGGATTTTGCCTTGTCCACAGCCCCACATTGCAGTTGATACCCCTTGAGCACATCCGAGGCATAGTTGCCGGGGAAGGGTATCAAGTCGTGTTCCACATCGGCGGCAAGTCCCATTTGGGAAGACATAGCCTCAACATTGGCGGCGTCGGTCATGGCGGGAGCATAGTTGTAATATCGGTTGATGTCAAAGCCCACACCTGTGTCTTTCGTATTGCCCGTCACATTGACATATCGGTTGCCCCGACTCAAAGCGTCGGCATAGTTGGCGTCAGAGGGATTGTCACGATACATCTGGTTGAGCGGACTGTGGGTGTTCTTGAACAGCGAGTTCTCCACCACCACTTTGGCCCGTGTATGATAGCCCACACAATAGAGTCGGTTGTTGGTGTAATAGTTGTTGAAGATGTGTCCCAGTCCATAGCCCACACGTGGATTGCGCTGGGTGGTATGGTCAAACCAACAATGATGGTAGGTGACACGCTGCTTGCCGTTGTCCTCAAAATGGTTGGTTCCGGAATTACAGATAGAGACCTTGTTGTGGTCACTGAACTTGGTCCACGACACACTGAGATAGCTGGAGCCCAAGGTGAAATCGAGCAGGCCGTCATCACAGCTTGCCAAGTCGCAATGGTCCACCCACACATGATGGGTCTTACGGAAAGCGAGCGCATCGGGATTGCAATTGGTAATCCGTAGATTCCTCAGAATGATGTTTTGCTGTCCGTTGGCATCAAGCCCCAACTTGTTGAGGGTGATACCCTTTCCTGCCCCGACAATGGTTTTGTTACTGCCCACCACAATGAAGTCTTTCACACCGGCTTGTCCTGTGCCGATGTTTCCGTGTCCTGTGATATCGTTCTCAATAATAATGGTGCGAGGCGTATTGTCCGCTGCATATTTTTCCAATTGTTCGCGGGTCGTTACCTTGACTACTTCGCCCTGTCCTCCCCCAGTCGTTCCGTTCAGACCGAGGTCACGATAGTTGGCGAAACCGATGAGTCCACAGGTGGTTTTATGAGTCTGGGCCTGCACATTCAAACTGCAAGCCATGAGTATTGTCGCCGACAATACACTTAGTGTTTGCTTTTTCATGATTTCATCTTTTCCAAATCCAACAAAAATCTTTTGGCCTCAATGCCGCCGGCAAACCCCGTCAGGGAGTGATCGGTTCCGATGACACGATGGCAGGGAATGATAATGCTCAAGCCGTTGGACCCAATGGCTTGCGCCACAGCCCTCACCCCCTTGAGGTTGTTCACGCGTTGGGCGATTTCCTTATAGGTTCTCATTTCTCCATAGGGTATTTCGAGCAAGGCTTGCCACACTTGCTTTTGAAAGTCTGTACCCACAGGATGAAGGGGAATGTCGAAGGTCTTGCGCTCGCCAATGAAATATTCATCGAGTTCTTGCCGCGTTCTTTCCAAGACAGCAGAGGAGGCGGTTACAAATTCCGCATTCAAGAGACGGACGAGTCGGTTCCTGTTACGCTCTGCGCATGGCTTTTCGTACCAATCACAAAGACAAAGTTCATCGTCTACGGATGCCAAGAACAGCACGCCACAAGGGGAGTTATAAAAGTCGAAACATACTTTCTTAAGGGATGTATCTTTCTTTTCCATAATCGTTCTGTCTGAAAGTTATTGCTCTGTATTCTTTCTCGCTCTTGTCAGCTCTATACATTCCTTGCCTGTGATATGCTCGATATCGAATGCTATCATCTCCAAGTGGTTGAAAGACTTTTCTATTTCAGCAGTCAGTCCTTTTTCGTCATTTGGGCAGTAACGCTCTCCAAGCAAGCGAAGAGTTGTCAGTTTCTCAGTCTCGTCTTCAATGATGCGCACACGACCGAAACAGATGACACTCCGAAAGTGGGTTGTGAAAGTCTCGGGATGCACCTCGTCTTGGCTGATAACAGTGAACGACGCCTTGTCGCAGTGACGGACAGCATCTATTTTATGACCATTGAGGGCCGAATGGAAATACAGTTTGTTGTCATGATAAACATAACTGAGTGGCACACCGTAGGGGTAACCGTCCTCGTCGAGAACGGAGAGCACACCCGATGTAGCCTGGCGAAGAAGCTGAATGGTCTCTTCGTCGGATAGCTGTTGGCGCTTACGGCGCATTGTTTTAAAGTCGTTCATTTTTCGCTCTTTTCTATTTTTCTTATATCAGGCGCCTTCACTTCGTCACTTTTTGGGTGTTCGGCAAGAAGCCTGCAATGATGCCCAAGAGTGGCAGGAAGGCACTCACCTGGAAGATAAACTCGATGCTGGTCTTGTCGGCGAGCCATCCGAAGAAGGCGGAGCCCAAACCTCCCAATCCAAACATCAGTCCGAAGAAGATGCCGGCTATCAGTCCCACCTTGTCGGGCATCAAGTCGGTGGCATAGACCACGATGGAAGAAAAAGCCGAGGCAATGATGAGTCCTGAAAGGAAGGTGCAAACAAGCGTCCACGTGAAGCCTACGAAAGGCATGGCGAGCGCAAAGGGAGCGGCCCCCAGGATGGAGAACCATATCACATATTTTCGTCCGAACTTATCGCCCAACATACCTCCCGCCACCGTTCCGATGGCAAAGGCGGCAAGGAAAACAAACAGACAGAGTTGGGATGCCTGCACGGAAATGCCGAACTTGTCTATCAGGAAGAATGTGAAGTAGCTGGTGATGCACGCCGTATAGAAGTACTTCGAGAAGACCAACAGAATGAGTATCATCAAGGCTCCATACTTGGCCCGCTTGGAGATGTTGTGGTTGAGGAGCGGCTGTTTCTGCGGATGGTTGACCACATAGGCGAGTCTCGCCTTATACCATGCGCCCAGACGAATCATGAGGAGGGCTGCCACCAAAGCCGCCAAGGCAAACCAAGAGATGGCGTGCTGACCGAAAGGCAGGATGATGAGGGCTGCCAACAAGGGGCCTACTGCCGAACCGCCATTGCCGCCCACCTGGAAGATGGATTGCGCCAAACTCTTCTTGCCGCCCGAAGCCAACTGGGCTACTCGTGAAGCCGTGGGATGGAATACGGAAGAGCCTAATCCCACGACGCTCACCGCCAAGAGAATGAGAAAATAGTTCTCGGCGAAAGCGAGCAACAGCAGTCCTACCAAGGTAAAGCACATGCCCACCGACAAGGCGTAAGGACGTGGATGCTTGTCGGCATAGAGACCAGTGAAGGGTTGCAGAATGGAGGAAGTCATCTGAAACACCAAGGTAATGATGCCTATTTGGGCAAACGAGAAGTCGAACTTATCCTTCACGATAGGGTAAATGGAGGGAATGATAGACTGAATCATATCATTCAAGAAATGCGAGATGCTGCAAATGACGAGCATCGAGTACACCGTGCCCTCCACCATCGTAGGGTTGCCCTTCAACTTGCTGCCTATAGATTTAATATTCATTTTTATATTAATTCATAACTATCCTAAGATTTCCAACAACTCGGAAAAATCGTCGACAATCCATTCTGCCGAAGCCAACTGCTCGCGAGTGCCATTGCCATAGGTCACGGCACAAGCCTTGGCACCTGCATTGTGGGCCATGTCCACATCGAAAGTCATGTCGCCCACCACCAAACTCTCGGGCAACATCGCCTTCAAGTCGTCAGGCAATACGTGGCAATTCTCCTTGCTTACCTTTCTGCCAGCGATTTCCATCAATGCCTTGAAAACCATGTCTGGCTCCGGCTTTACATGGATTACATCCTCCTGCGCCACCACGGTAGACACGCAATCCTCAAGCTCCATCTGATGGATGAAGCCCAGCAAGGAGTCACGACCTCGACTGCTGGCTACCGCCAAGACGAATCCACGCTTGTGGAGAGCCTTGATGGTGTCGATGACATGAGGAAAAGGCTTCATGCCGAGGGTCGCCCTGTTTTCCTCAAAGATTTCATGGTACACCTGTGCACACTTCTCGCCTTCTTCTATCGGGGCATGATAAAGTTTGGCGAAAGCCTCGCTCAACCGCATGCCAATCGTTCCGGCACACGCTTCAGCCGACTTCACCTCTTTGCCCATCTTCCGCATGGTATCCTGAAAGGTTTTCACAATAAGGCTCTGCGAGTCGCCAATCGTTCCGTCGAAATCCAATATGATATATTTCATCGTTTCACTATGATATTATTTTCCTTGCAAAGTTACATAATTCCGCCCTTACGTTAAGCATGGTTGACTGTTTTTTTGGAATTAACCACAAGAAAACAAAAATCCGCAGCCTAAAGACAGGTTGCGGATTTTTGTTTGTATCATAACTGCTTATCTCACATATTTCTTTCCGTTTTTGATGTAGACACCTTGGGCGGGAGCAGAAATCTTCTGTCCGGCAAGATTATACACAGCTGAGTCTTCCATTTTCCGGTTTACCATTTGAATGCCAGTCTCTTGCTTGGTACGCCACTTGCTGGCACCGACATTGTTCTTCACGATTTCATTGTCGAAGTGTTTGAAGTAAAGATTGGCGGAAACGGCACCAGTGCCGTCGATGGCATCAGTCCGATGACGGTCGGGGGTGTACACATCTTTGTCTGTCACCGAGTGGGGAGGATTGGGCTGATACATCAAATCGGCAGCGCCTATATTAGCCACATGCACCTCCAGTTCGCCTGCCCCATGCGGATATTCCGCCACATCGGATTTATCGAGCCATGCTCCGAAGGAATTCTTCGTGGCACTGAACGGAGAAGCTGTAAACACCTGGCCATCTATTATGCCGTTAAGATGACAGTCATCAGTAGACCAATTGTTATAGAAATCAAAAATTGTCTTGTCCGTACACGCTCCTTGTAGAGAACGAATGTCGGCTCCGGAGAATGCCAGATCACGATGGTCGGCGGCAGACTTGGTCAAGACAAAGAGATTATTCCTCACAATGAACTTAGAACCTGAAGGTGTATATCTGAAGTCGAGCAACGGCTTTTTAGTACTTACGGCATTGAAATTGACAAACGTGTTGTTTTCTATCGTAATGTTGTATTTGTAGTTTGGATTCGTCCACGTAACATTCCTATTGCTATTGGTCACCAAAGATCCGAAAGAGGAATCAAAGAATGTGTTGTCTCGCAACACCAAGTGGCCAAGAATGTTTGAGTCAAGATTATTGAGAGGATCTGCATGAATGAAATCATATCCACCACCTTTCATGTCAAAATATCCACAGTTATAGAACTCACAGCCTTCAATCGTCACATCGTCAACAATGGTAGTATTCGACCCTTGCATACGGAAAAAACCACGAACAAAACGTTGGAAAGAACAGTTGCGAAGAGTAACACTCTTCAGACTGAATGACACGTGATTAGACCATTCATTTATGAAATAGTTACTCGTTGCTTGACCAGTCCCTTGTGCTTGATCTCCATAGTTCTCCGCCAAAGGACAATCAAAGTCAATATCTTCAAACGTGACATTGTCCATTTTCAGCATAACCGTTGAGCCATCACCTTCAATCCCGCCAATCGGTTGACGGCCAAGCATAAAAGTACGGGAAAGCACGTTGTTTCCGCTTTTAGCCAGTCCACCCATGCAAACCTTGGCCCTACCCTTTCCTGCCGCCAAGTCTTCCGGATTTGTCTTAAGAGCAAACCCCTTGACTATTTCCAAAACATCCCGCAAGAAATAGGTTTTGCCGCCTTCCAAATAAAATACTTTACCTTGTGTTTCTGTGCCGTCCATATACTCACCGAGCACATTCGACAAGTTCGTGGCACTGGTTTCCAGTTGTAGAGTCTGGCTATCCGCTCCATCTGTAATAATAATTGTGTCTTGCGGATTCGTCTTAATCAAAATGGGGGGGGGGTAGAATCCGCTGCCGCGACAACAAATTGCACTGGCAAGACGCCAAGTACCAACAAGATTGTTGATTGTAAGAAATGTTTGTTTAGTAACATAGCCAATTGTTTAATTATGAATATTAATATGTGCAAAGTTACATAATAATTGTTCTCCTGCAAATATTTAAGAACAAAATTTGACCAACAATCATAAAATATAGACTCAAGAAGGAGTCTGCACATTTTTTAGTTTTCAGTGTCTTGTGTAGAACTTATTTCGCAGAAAACTTTTTGGAGATTTCATTTCATGTCGTATCTTTGCAATAGTAAATTCCACCATGGTACGCCTCTCAACGATGCGTACCATGGTGGGACTTCGCTTTTATACGGATATATCGTCTATGACAAGGATACCAATTCTCCAACCTTGACATTTATGGAAGTGCCAGAAATCTATACTTGGGAAGCACGCATATTGA
>CAKPTK010000062.1 GCA_934190685.1 uncultured Prevotella sp. | reverse complement strand
ACCAAGACCTATACCACCAACACAGGAAATAGTGGCAAGAGTTGTACGCTCTATGCCAATGGCAACCACAATTTGTCGTGTGCCGATGTAGATGGTGACGGCAAGGATGAAATCCTCTATGGCTCGGCTACCATTGACGATGACGGAAGTCTGCTCTATGCGGTAGGGTGGGGCCATGGCGATGCCATGCACTTGAGCAAGCTGATGCCCGACCGTCCGGGACTGCAAGTGTTCACTGTGCATGAGGAAAGTCCTTATGGATGGCATGTACATGATGCTGCAACCGGTGAAGTCCTCTATTATGAGACCGGCAGCAGTGATAATGGTCGTGGATTGGCGGCAGACATTTTGCCCGACCATCGTGGCTTTGAGTTTTGGTCGGCCAATGATCGCACACCCCGCAATGCTGTGAATGGTCAGTATGTGTCGGGAGTGAGCACACCTTCCATGAATTTCCGCTGCTATTGGGGAGGAAACTTGAAGGATGACTTGTTGGATGGTACGAGTCTGACTAACTATGAAAGAAAAGCTTACACCTTGGGCATGGGTTCCAATGTGCTGAGCTATGGCCATTCCACAAGTTGCAATTCCACTAAGGCTACCCCTTGTCTGCTTGCCGACCTCTATGGCGACTGGCGAGAGGAAATCGTGATGTGGAATAGCCAGGACTCATGCTCTCTCAATATCTTCTCGTCAAGTGAACCTACCAAGTATCGTGTTCCCACACTGATGCACGACCATACCTATCGTTTGGCTGTTGCTTGGCAGAACGTTGCCTACAACCAGCCGCCCCATTTGGGCTTCTATCTGCCTGACTATGTGGCACAGGCCACTGCCATCAAGAATGTGTCTGCCGACCACGATGACTGGATTACTCTTGAGAGCGGCAATCGTGTGCGTCTCGATGTAGCTTCCGGTGAGTCGGTCAACATTGCCGTCTTCGATCTTGGCGGTCGCGTTTGCTGGCAGAAGCGAGTGACGGGCAGTCAATTGGTGCAGTTTCCTGAATTGCCTCAGGGAACTTACATGTTGAAAGCAAAATCAAATGAAAACGTTTACGTAAGAAAGTTTTTAACGAAATAAAAAACGTAAAAGCTATTTAAAGCCTTTAAAGGGCGGACTCTTGATGAGTTCGCCTTTTTTTATGTGTGTTAAATATTGAAGTTGAATATCAAAAATTAAAGTTAGTTTTTCTTGCGCTGTATTAAATTTTGTTTTACTTTTGCCCCCAAAACGAACAATTACCTATATTCGTAAATCAATACCTACACGTATACCACATCTGTTGAGAACTAATAAACGTGGAAAAATAACAATACCAATAACAACTAAATTAAACCAATTTATGAGCAAAGAAACCAAAAACCAGCATGCTTTGGCGCTTGTGTGGAAAAGATTTTCCCATAGAGTGCTGACCTTAGCTTTGCTATTGGTCTTCAGCATGAGTGCTTTCGCCCAGTCCAAGACTGTGACAGGTAAGATTGTGGACAGTAATGGAGAACCGGTCATCGGCGCCTCCGCTATTGTGAAAGGCACATCTAATGGTGGTGTCAGTGACATTGACGGTAACTTCACCATTAAGAATGTTCCCGAGAACGCATCGATTCAAGTGACTTATGTGGGCTACAAGGCCCAACTCATTCCCGTGAAAGGAAAGAGCACTTTCAACATCGTACTTCAAGAGGACAACACCACGCTCGATGACGTGGTGGTCATCGGTTATGGTAGTGTGAAGAAAAGCACATTGACCGCAGCCGTTTCCAAGATGGACGCCAAAGGCATCGAGAACCGTACCTTGGCACGTGCCGAGACAGCCCTTCAGGGTCAGTTGGCAGGTGTGCAGGTGAGAACCACTACTGGTGAGCCGGGCTCCGATATGCAGATTCGCGTTCGTGGAGCCGCTTCTGTCAACGCCAGCTCCGACCCTCTCTATGTGGTCGACGGCGTGCCAATGGACAACTTGAGCGGTATCAACCCCGCCGATATCCAGAGCATTGAAGTGTTGAAGGACGCTGCTTCTGCGGCCATCTACGGTTCCCGTGGTTCCAACGGTGTCGTAATGGTGACCACCCGCAAGGGTAAGAGTGGCAAGCCACAGATTTCTTTCAATGCCCAATTTGGTTGGCAACATCAAGAGAAGAAACTCGACATCTTGAGCGCAACAGAGTGGATGGAATATCGTATGAAGTTCAACGATGCCCGCTATCTGCAGCAGGCCGCCAGCAAGGGCGTTGCCAATGCCAGCATTAAGGATGACAATGCGACCCGTTTGAGAAACTTGGGCTTGACAAAGAACGATTACAATATTATTCTTGACAATCGTTGGTTCCAGTATTTGAGCCAGGCCGACCGTGACGCCCACACTTACGAGGCTACTGACGAGCAACTCTGCTTGCTCGACTGGCAGGATGAGTTCTATCGCAATGCTGCTATCCAGGACTACAACATCAATGTGGCTGGTGGGTCAGACCGAACCAATTACATGTTCTCTGGTGGCTACATGAAGCAGGACGGTATCGCTCGTGGCACAGGCTACCAGCGTTTCTCTCTCCGCACCAAGTTGGAGTCTAAGATTAATAAATACATCACCGTGGGTATCAACCTTGCTCCTACCTATATCGTGAACGATGGTTCCGGTATGGTTAATGGTAAGGACTCTCAGTCTCACCAGGTATTGACTTCTGTTCCTGTATCTGAGCCAGGTGTAGGCTATATCACCAATGCCAATGGCAATGCATACTATGCATGGGCAGGAAGTGCTTCCAGTCCTACCTATTATATGGACAACAACACCAGCCAGAGCCGCATCATGAAGTTGGCAGCCAATGGTTTCGTTCGCGTGACTCCTATCAAGGACTTGAGCATTGAGTTCACAGGTGCTGCCCAGTACTATGATAAGGACGCCAATTCTTACAACACAACAATGGCTTCCAAGAACTGGTCAAAAGGTGAGGGTTATTCTTCTTCAGGCCGTCATCAGACACAGCGTTCTTTGGAAACTTTGATGCAGGCTGTTGCCAACTACAACTTCACCCTTGGTAAATATCACAACTTCAATGCCATGCTTGGTGCTTCTGCCGAGAAGACCAGTGTAGGTTTCTCTACAGACCAGAACTTCCAAGGTCCATTCCCTAACGATGTAATCCAGGGCTCTTTCGATGGATCTAAGGTGGGTGTGAAGACCAATACCGTGACTGAGATGACTCCTAAGAAGTTGACCTCTTTCTTCGGTCGTTTGCAATACAACTTCGATGAGAAGTATATGCTTTCTGCCAGTTTGCGTACGGATGGTTGTTCTGTCTTCGGATCAGACAACAAGTGGGGTGTCTTCCCAGCAGCCTCTGCCGGATGGTTGGTATCCAATGAGAAGTTCTTCAAGAATTGGAACCTCAAATGGTGGAACACTTTGAAATTGAGAGTAAGTTATGGTGAGACTGGTAACAATAACATCAGCAACACCGCTGCTTATCCTACTTTGACCAGCACCACATATAGTGGCTTGATGGGTTACTATGCTAACTCTCTCGGCAACCCAGACCTCGGTTGGGAGAAGACCAAGAGTACCGATATTGCTATCGATCTCGCCTTCTTGAAGAACCGCATCCAACTCTCTCTTGACTACTATACCAAGAAGACCTCCGACCTGCTCTATCAGGTGCCTACTCCAGGAGCTTCAGGTTTCGAGAAGATTTGGGACAACTTGGGTGACATCGACAATCATGGATTTGAAATTGAGTTGAACACACGCAACCTCACTGGTCAGTTCAAGTGGGATACTTCTTTCAATATGTCTTACAACAAGAACGAGGTGAAATCTTTGGGTGTTGACAATACTCCTGTATACTCAGGTTTCCAAGGAAGTAACTATTCAAATGTTTTGATGGTCGGCAAGCCCATCAACACTTTCTGGATGTATGACGCTATCGGTGTATGGAAGAATCAGGCTGAAATCGATGCTTACAGCGCAGCTCATGGCGGCAAGAAAGTGACCTTCGAAGGCAAGCAAATCAAACCGGGTGACATCCGCTACCGCGATGTGGACAACAGTGGTGACTTTGATGCCAAGGATAAGGATTTCCTCGGCCAACCTACTCCTAAGTTCGTGTTCGGTATGACCAACACCTTCCATTGGAAAGACTTCGACGCTTCTATCCTCTTGACCGCTCAGACAGGTGGTAAGATTTTCGGCGTATTCGGTCGCGCTAACGACCGTCCAAGTATGGGTGCCAACACCAACGTGATGGGACGCTGGAGAAATGCTTGGTGGAGTGAGGAAGAAACGGGTGATGGCAAGACTCCTTACATCCTCAGCACGACAACAGGTGCTACTCTTGACTCTCGCTGGCTCTACTCTTCAGACTATCTGCGCATCAAGAACTTGACTATTGGCTATAAGTTGCCAATCAATCCTAAGATTCTTTCTTACGCACGTGTTTACTTCTCTGTTGAGAACCTTGCTTGCTGGAATAACTACTATGGTGGTTACTCTCCTGAGGCAGCCAACACCGCATCCAGTTCTTCACCTGGTGGACAGAGCGCATTGGGTCTTGACTACAGTAGCTACCCATTGTCTCGTACCTTCACTTTCGGTATCAACATCAACTTCTAAACCAACCCTTAAAATCTAAAGAATATGTTTAAACTTAGAAATATATTATGGATGGGAGCATTTACGTTGGCTTGCGTATCCTGCAGCGACGATTATATGAACACCCCTCCATCCGATTTGCTTCCATCAGAGGCATTCTATAAGACACCCAAGCAGGTCGATCAGGCTGTTGTCGGTCTTTATTCAGACATGCAGATGCTCGACTACAATGGTTATCTGCTCATGTCGGAATATCGTTCGGACAATATTTGGGTAGACCCCAGTCCTAACGGATTGCGCGAATACTCAGAGATTGGCACATTCCGTGCCACTTGGAACCTTTCCACTTTCAATGACACTTGGAACCTGCTTTACAAGACTATCTATGATGCCAATGTGCTGCTGTCAAGAATAGACAATGTTACATTCTCGTCTGAAGATGCTAAAAAACAATTTAAAGGTGAAGCACTCTTCATGCGTGGTTGGTCTTATCTTGAGTTGGCTCGTTTCTTTGGCAATGTGCCTATTATCAACAAGCCTGTCACAACGGAAGAGTCCAAGTCTATAGCTCAATCCACAGCCAGAGAGGTGTTTGATCAAATGGTTATTCCTGATTTGACAGAGGCGATCAATCTTCTGCCTTATAAGAAAAAGTTGGTGGATGGCAATGGTGCAACAGTCTCTGGTTCTGGCCGTGCAGACAAAGTGGCTGCTCAAGCCATGTTGGCACGTGCCTATATGACTTTGGCAGGTAATCCATTCAACGATACTGCAGCCAAGGCTTCTGCCAAGACCATGCTCAGGGAAATTCTTGACTACTCCGCTGCTAATGGTAATGCCTATTGGGCTCCTAACATCACAGAGTGGAAGAAACAGTGGATGCCAAGTAGCGACTACTACAACAAGTACACAATTTTCGCAATACAGCATCGTTTGAACGAGAAGAAAAACTACGTGATTTTCAATGCCACTCCAGAGTTGGCTCCTTCACAAACTTCTGTTCGCTTGATGGGTAATTCTGTTTGGGTAGAAAAGAGCTTGGCTTATGAGTTCGAGAAGAACAACCATCAAGATCAGCGTGGTTTGGGCTTTGGAACTCTTGAGGAGCAAGCTGCAGAGAAGAACTATAATGGTTATGTGAACGAGCAGGGCACTTATACCGATGAAGATGGAACTCATAACGTGCTTTTGAAAACTATCTGTCTGAAACTTGTGCCAACTAAACCCAAACTCGCAGCTTTGGGCATTACTTTCGACGACTCACAAGTAGGTTCTAATTACTACGATTGGCCAACCAACTATCCTGTTCTTCGTCTTGAGGATATGATGTTGCTCTATGCAGAGATTCTTGCAGATGAAGGCGATTATACAGGTGCCATGAGTTATGTGAACAAGATTCGTGAACGTGCCGGTATGGATCAGCCTACAGCAACCTCTAAGGAACAGGCTATGAAATACATCAAGCGTGAACGTCGTCTTGAATTGATTGACGAAGGTGTCCGTTGGTTCGATGAGATTCGCTACGGCGAGTGGAAGCAAGACACAGAGAACATGTTCAACCGTTACAACAATCCTGATGGAACAAACGTTGAGAACATTAAGAACTATCTCTACCCGATTCCTCAGAACCAGTACAATGCCGTTCATACAGGCTTGTACAAGCAGAATGACGGCTATACTAACTAAATAGAATTTTTTATCAGGCAGTTTCAAGGCATACAGCCCTTGAGACTGTCTGATTTCTTTTTCTCTCTTTTTCCTTTTCTGAAAAAGTTTTCGATGAAATATCATACATTCTTACACAAATCGCTTGCAACCCCTGTGTTTATGCGGACTTTGGCGATGTAGGATGGGCAGAATATCCTACACAAATCCTACATTATCCTACACAAAACCGTCATTTTTTGCCTTTATACTTCAATTTTACCGCCATTTTTGAGGTGCCCATGCACCCCTTTCGTTCCTATTTCTTTTCCGTTGACCATGTTTAGTGTCCTTACTGCCCCTGTTACGGGTGTGAAACGGCTTTGTTGAAGATGGTTCAAGGCCGTGGGCAATCGATGAACACGCGGTGTTCACTCGTTGCCCAAATTTCTGAACTCATTTTGGGCAACTGATGCGGTGGTTACAAATGCTCGTGTTCACCATTTAAGGGCGTTTTTATCCACCAATCATGTAGGATAATGTATGATTTGTGTAGGATATTCTGTCCATCCTACATCGCCAAAGTCCGCATAAACACAGGGGGTGCGAGCGGTTTGTGTAGGAATGTATGATGATTGGCTGAAAACTTTGCAGAAATGTGTAAATGCGCGACTCTTAGAGAAAACCCTTAAAGGTGAAATGGAAATCTTACTTTTGCAAGGTTGCAAATAGAATGAAAGTACGTGGATGTCAATTATTTCTTTTATCTTTGCACTATCTTTGCAGAAAGAAAAACTAAAAAGGAATGTGTATGAGGAAATTTTTAATTATAGTGTCCCTGACAATGCTTACGGCAATGGCCTTGCTGTGTATGGACATAGACAAAAAACAGAGTTTCGCTTTAATTGTGGTGGGGCTTTTGTTGTGTTGGGCGGTCTTCGACTGGCGTAAAGACAAGGGCAGCCCTTGCGAGGATGGAGACGAAACCTTGTTGGAAACCGATGAGGATGAAGATACGATCCCCTGCAAGTTTACAACAAGAGATTTGTGCCTGCAACAGTTGGATAAGATGAACTTGGAATACAAAGTAATATATTGTGAAAAAGATGATTATGATTGCTATGAGTTTCATTTTATGGGTGATCGTATTCTTTTACAGGTGTCCTCAGAAGGAACTTCGTTCACGCTTATAGATATGGATTGGAGACAATATCCAATTTATGTTTGTGAAAAAGGAATCAATGAAAGAGTCCGTGAGGCGATAAATCGGGTAAACGAGAACAGTATGGGCTTCACGCTATACTCAACGACCTTTTTTAAAAAGATACAGATATGTACCTCCACCACCCATTTGCTGATACAGGAGATTCCCGACATAGACCATTATTTCAGTGACATTCTCTATCGGTTGCTGAAGATTCATGAAACGTTTGCCGGCACCATGACGGAAATACTGGAGGAGGAAAACGTAAGGTTGGAAGAAGAGAAAAATACGGTATATGTGGATAAGTTGGGGTTCCCCCTTGTCTCAGAGGATGATTTCCCCCTATAGCGCAGTATTTCTCTAAAATGGGAACAAAAGCCGATGACTCTTTTTCATGAGAGGTATCGGCTTTGTCTTTATTTCCAATTGCTTGTACATGAGTGGGTAAGGCAGAAGCATCCTTGAAAAAGATAGGCGGTATCGGTATTTTTGTATATTTTTCCCTACATAATTACATGGCAGAATAAAGAATTTGTATTAACTTTGCAGTAGTTATTTAAAAAGAGTATTCAAGATACAAATTTAAGGGTAACACAAAACTAAAATTTTAAAACTTAACTTTATGCAAAACAAAACATTTTTGTACCAACTGTGCTGTGCGCTCACGGCATTGTTAGTATTTCCGGCTTTGACCTTTGCGCAAAACATCACCATCACGGGTAATGTGAGTGATGATGCCGATGTCATCATCGGTGCCACGGTCAAAGCGGTGCCTGGCTCTGCCGGCACAGTGTCAGACCTTGACGGTAACTACAAGATTACCGTTCCGGCTTCAACCAAGCAACTTGAGTTCTCCTACGTGGGCTACAAGACCAAGTTGGTGGAAATCAAAGGCCGCACCAACATCAACGTGAAGATGGAGGCGACCAGTCAAATGCTTGACGAAGTTGTCTCTATCGGTTATGCCAAGGTGAAACGTAAGGACTTGACGGGTTCCGCTTCTTCCGTTTCCGCATCCGATTTGGCTTCCATGCCTGTCAGTACTGCTGCCCAAGCCCTTTCCGGTAAGGCTGCTGGTGTGAGCGTGGTGACACAAAGTGGTGCTCCCGGTGCCGAAATCAACATCACCGTTCGTGGAGGTACGTCCATCACCCAAAGTTCCAAACCTCTTTACATCGTTGACGGCTTTGAGATGGACAATGCCCTTCAGCAGATTGATATCAACGATATTGAGTCAATCGATATTATGAAGGATGCGTCTGCCACAGCCATTTATGGTGCCCGTGGTGCCAATGGTGTAATCTTGATTACCACCAAGTCAGCCCATGCAGGCAAGACTAACGTCACTTACAATGCCTATTTCAGCTTCAATAAATTGGGCAAGAAACTCGACGTGCTCGGTGTGGAAGACTATGTAAAGTATCAATATGAGCTCCAAACACTGGCAGGCAACGCCAACAACTTCGCTTCTTATTTCGGTGGTGATGTGAATGCCGATGATTTCTATACAGGTGCTTACGACAGAATCCATTCTGAATATGCCAACCGTCCAGGCATTGACTGGCAGGACGAAGTGTTTGGCGGAACAGGTTTCAGCCAGAACCACAACCTCTCTATCAGCGGTGGCAACGACAAGACCAAGTACTTGTTGAGCTACAACTACACTGGTGAGGACGGCATCATGTCGAAACATGGCTATGACAAGAACAGTATCCGTTTGAAATTGAACCATGAACTGTGGAAGGGTGTGCGCTTTGATTTTAGCACAAGTTTCCAGAACACCATGGTCGAAGGTGGCGGTTCGTTGGGTGGCGCCCTTAAGAACACCATTCTCCAGCCTGTAACCGGTGGTGCGAGATATACCAACGAAGAACTGATCAAGACAGATATCAGCAATGATATGTCGCTGATTAACAGCAGCTACGATATCATCAACCCGATTCTGACCAATGACGCTGTTGACAACAAAAAGTACACACGCCTCTTCACTGCCAATGGTGGTATCGAGTTCGATTTCCTGAAGGATTTCACTTGGCGAACAGCTTTCAGCTACCAGTGGAGCCAGGTACGTCAGGATTATTGGGATGACGGTCGCACCTCTACAGCCAAAAACTATGGCGGTCCTTATGGATACCGCAACAACGACGAGAAGTACTCTTGGCAGTTGACCAATACTCTTTCTTGGGGACACAAGTTCGGCCTTCACAAGGTTGACGCCCTTTTGGGTCAGGAGACCTATTATACCAACAGCATGAACCTCGACAACGAGTATCACAACTTCCCCAATGCCAACTTCGGCTTGAACAATGTTTCTATGGGTTCTGCTTATAAATATGGTTCGGGTGTGAGTGAGCGCGGACTTGTTTCCGTGTTCGGTCGTGTTTCTTACAACTACAACGAACGTTACCTCTTGACTGCCACCCTTCGTGCCGATGGTTCGTCCAAGTTTGCCAAGGGGCATCAGTGGGGTTATTTCCCATCAGCATCAGTAGCTTGGCGTATCATCGAGGAAAACTTCATGAAAAACCAGAAGGTGTTCTCCAACTTGAAACTACGCTTCGGCTTCGGTACAACCGGTAACGACAACATCGACAACAATATGTATGCCACAGACTACTCTGCCGGCCACTATGTGAGCGGTAAGTCTGATGTGCCTACACTGCAACCAGGCAGCACGCTGGGTAACCCTCTCATCAAGTGGGAGAAAACCAGTACCCTCAACCTCGGTCTTGACTTCGGCTTGTTCAACAGCAGACTGAATGGTACGGTAGACCTCTATCGCAACACCTCTTCCAATCTGCTCATCAAGAACCGTATCCCTTCTTCTACCGGTTATTCCTACCAGTATCAGAATCTTGCTTCTGTGCGCAACCAGGGTGTTGAGTTGGTGCTCAACTCTGTCAACATACGTTCCAAGGCGTTCACATGGACCACGGATTTCAATATCTCGTTCAACAAGTCCAAGGTGGTGTCTCTCTATGGTGATGGCTCAGGTAGCAATTCTTTCATCCAGAACTACGACTCACGTGTAGACTTCCTCGTTGAGGTGGGCAAACCGCTGGGCCAGTTCTATGGCTACAAGTATGCCGGTGTGTACACCACCGACGATTTCACCCAGAATGCCGACGGTACTTACACTCTTAAGAATGGTGTGCCTTATCTCAAGGGAAAGACCAGATCAAGCATCAAGCCCGGTGACGTGAAGTATGTTACCACAGCCGGCGAAACCGACAAGGACGGCAACCCTGTATGGTCTACCAACGACCGTACAGTGATTGGCAATGCTGCCCCAGACTTTACCGGTGGTTTGAACAACACTTTCAAATACAAGAACTTCGACCTGTCAGTGTTCTGCACCTTCAGTGTGGGCAACGATGTCTTCAACATGAGTTCGCAGCGCTTTATCGGTCCTTATCTGCCAAACCAGAACACACTGAGTGTGATGAAGGACCGCTACAAACTGATTGATCCGCTCACTGGTAAAGAGTCAACCAGCTTGGCACGTTTGGCAGAGTTGAACCCTCAGCAGTACAATGCCGGAACCATGTGGAGTTTGCATTCAGAAAATAAGATTGCCATTACTGATGCTTTGGACTATTACATTGAGGATGGTTCCTATCTGCGTATCAGCACCATCACCTTGGGCTATACCTTCCCAAAACTTCTCATCGGCAAAATCGGTTTGCAGAGTGCCCGCGTTTACTGCACACTCAACAACATCGCTACCATCACAGGCTATTCAGGCTATGATCCAGAGGTGTCCGCTTCAAGCAGCTCGCTGACTCCAGGCATCGACAACTCTTCTTATCCAAAGGCCAAGAGCTTTGTTTTGGGTCTTAATATAACATTCTAAAGAAAACAAAATCATGAAAAGAAAAAACATATATATGGCTGGTTGCATGATGCTCATGGCGCTTGTCGGAACATCGTGCCAAGACTGGCTCGACATGCCTTCCGAGTCAAAATATGACAACGAGTCTACATTCAGCAGCGTGGAGAAGACCGAGCTGGCTGTTGTCGGCTGCTATCCCAGCTCTTTCAACCGTGAGATGTATTATCAGTTGGGCATGGGTACAGACGAATGTATCTCTACCGAGAGCGAGACCAACTCCAAGAATCAGGTAGGCAACTATGTCTATACCACCTCCAATGCACCTGCCGGTGTTTACAATGGCATGTATTCAAGTATAGAGTATGCCAACAACTGCATCAAGAATCTGGAGAAGATGAAGGGCAGTTCTGATTCTGAGCAGAAGAAAATCAACCAACTGCTTGGCGAGAGCCTTGCTGTTCGCGCCATGGATTATTGGAACCTGATTCGCTTCTTCGGCGACGTGCCTTTTACCACCGTTCCTGTGGCTGATCTTGGAACTTTCACTTCTTCCCGTGTGAGTCGTGATGTCATCTATGACCAGATTATTGCCGACTTGCAGCGTGCCACCGACCTGTTGGCATGGAAGAGTGAAGGTCAGGTAAGCACCACCGAGCGTTTTACCAAGAATGCCGCCTATGGCATCCTTGCCCGTGTAGCCCTTTATGCCGCCGGCTACTCGCTCCGTTGGGACCTCAATACTTATGATCCCTCTACAGTGCAGTTGGCTCAGCGTTCGGATGCCAACCGTGTGAAGGAACTTTATAAGATTGCAGCCGATGCATGCCAAGCAGTCATCGCCAAGAAAGAGAATGCTTTGAACAGCAGCTATGCCGGCGTGTTCCACGACCTGCTCGTCAAGACTGACGATTCAGAGTTGATGCTCCAATATGGACAGTATGGAACCAATGTCAACGGAGCCTCTGTGGGTTATACCATCGGTTCTTTCTGTGACAAGAACAGCATCTATGGCAAGACAGGCCCTGCCATGATTGCCAATCCTACTTACTATTTCGATTTCGCTGACGGTGACACTCGTCGTGATGTGGCTATTTGCAACTATGGCGTGACCACATTTAATAAGGTGAAAAATGTGCGCAAAGCCAACACTTTCAGCAATATGACCGCCGGTAAATACCGTGCCGATTGGGGCGAAAACTCTGGTTTGAAAGTGAATCAGCGCAATATGAACTTCCCATTGCTCCGCTATTCCGATGTGCTGCTCATGTATGCCGAGGCGCTGAACGAGTACAATGGTGCACCGACAGACGCTGCCAAGGATGCCCTTAAGGAGGTGCGCCTTCGTGCTTTTGGCGGTGACGAGAGCAAAATCGGTGAGATTCCTTCCACTTATCAGGGCTTCCGCGACGCTATCATCAAGGAGCGTAAGCTGGAACTCGGTTTTGAGGGCCTGCGTCGTACAGACTTGGTGCGTTGGGGAATCCTCTACGAAACACTGACCGAAAACAAGGAAAATCTGTTGAAATTGGCGCGCCATGAGGCTCCTTATGCCAATGTGCCTAAGTACTGGGCTTACAAGACATCCATCGCCACAGAGTGGCCTACCCAGTTCCTCGCCATTGAACACCAGGACTATCTAGACCTCACAGATGAGCAGAAAGCCAGCCTTGCAGCTGAAGGTTATACCATCAGCGCCATGTTTGACGGAGCCTCGGACTTGAACAACAATGGTAAGAAAATTGCAGATACGGAGACTTGGATGACTACCAGTCTGTTCCGTGGCTTGGTTAAGAACCAAGTGGAATTGTTGCCTCTCAACCAAACCAGCATCATTGATGTGAACGCAGGTTTGAAGGGACAACAGCATCCGAAGTACTAATCTCGCTTTTGCATCATAAGTAAAAACGAAGATACGCTTTGGGGGGATATGTCAGTACAATATGCGGCATATCCCCTTTTTCGTTTTATATTTTTCTCATTTGCACTGTCTTTAAATAAGATAGGCAGCATTCGGAAGAAGAAATAAATGAATTTATTTCGTTCTTCTCTCATTTTGCACTATCTTTGCAGATAGAATTAAACCAAAGACTATAGGAACTTGAAGAGAAAGATATTCAGCACATTATGCTTTTTCATGGCGTTCTTCGCTTTTGTGGCATGCCACAGGAAAGGACAGAACATGGTACAAGGCGTAGAAACTCCGTTGGACAGCATTGCACAGACAGATGTGATGACGCTGCCTATAGAGGTGCATGCAAAGAAAATCACACTGCAAGACGGATCGCCCTCCACAGCCTTGACGATTTCCAGCGTCGCCTTCGGCTCGTCGGTCGGGTCTTCGG
>CAKPTK010000061.1 GCA_934190685.1 uncultured Prevotella sp. | reverse complement strand
TTAAATCCTTGTTGTATAGCGACACTAGTTCCAGCACACGTTGGTCCTCATAAGTGTTGGTGGAGTAGGCAAAGGTGCCGACTGTGGTCGACACAGACACTCCGTTCAAGTTGGCGGTCACACCATACGATGCCTTGAAGTTTAAACGCGAGATGACCTTGTTGTCTTTCAAAAAAGCATAGTTGGACGGTGTCCATCCCAACCCCACAGCCCATGCCTTGTTCCAACGCTTGTCTGACGGAAGCACAGACGAAGCATCGGCCTTGTAGGTGGCATAGAGGTCATAGGTGTTGAGCAGACTATAGCCTAACACACCACCGATGCCCATTTGTCTGCTCTTGTCACGTGGAGCACTCATCTTTACACGTCGGGAACCTGTGAGCGACTGGTTGGTGGCTGCGGCAGAATTGAGTGTGCCCACACCATAGCCCGTCATCGACAGGTTGTCGATGTTCGTGTCGTAGTAATCCACGTTGGCACTGAGCGTCAGGTCGTGTATGTCGTTGAATGTGTGGGTGTAAGTGGCACGCACGTTGGCGGAAATGTTGGTCGTGGTGTTCTTCGACTTGCTGTAGATTCCTCGTGCCACTTCTGCCGCACCGCTATGAATTTCTGAATAGGCGGTGGATGGGGTGAACTGATGGCCTTCATCGAGTACAAAGTCAATGCCGGCAACAGCTGCAATGTCGAGTCCGGGCAGTGGCGAAAGAGTGAGATTTCCGTTCACACCTATTTCCTTGTCACTCGACTCTGCGCTGTATTGGTTCATCAAGTCTTTATAGGTCTGTCCTGGGTAAGACCATAACAGGCCTGTCTTCTGCTCATAGGGGTTCAGTTCGTATATAAGCGAGGATGGATCGCTCGATGTACCGTTTGGCGTGTTTGTCTTGGCATAGCTTCCTGTTACGCCAAGCATGGCATAACCGATCTTTCCCAACTTTTGGTCCACGTTGAGGCGGAAGCCCATGCGTTGCTTGTCGTTGCCGCGCAGACGACCGCCTTGATAGCTATAGTTGGCGGAGAGAAAATAGGTGGTCTGTTCGTTGCCTCCACGGATACTCAGGTTATGGCGTTGATAGATGCTGTTGCGGAGCAATTCTTTAAACCAGTCTGTATTGATGTTGCGCAAGGAGTCGAGTTTGCTTTGTCCGTCAGCAATCAGTTGACTGAGGTTGGGGTCGTTGGCGTAATACTTGCGGAAATAGTCCTCGCTGTATCTATAGCCTGGCGTCTCGGCGTTTCCGATGCGGCGTTCCAACTCCAATTTCTCGGCGGAGTCCATCATCTTCAGACCGCGGCGACCACGTGTGGTCACACCCATATTCATGCTGTAGTTGATGATTGGGGAACCGGAATGACCTCGTTGGGAGGTTATTTCCAGTACACCATTGGCTGCTTTTACTCCATAGAGCGCACATGCCGTGGCATCTTTAAGCACTTTTATACTCTTGATGTCTGAGGGGTTGAGGTTGTAGAATGTTTCAGAAGAGATAACCTGTCCGTCCATCACATATAATGGTTCGTTGGTGGCATTCCCTTGTCTTAGGGAAGAGTTGCCACGCAAGCGGATTTTGGGTGCGCTGCCGAGGTCACCCGTGTTGGTGACAACAAGTCCTGGAACGGCACCTTGGAGGGCCAGGGCCATGTCAATCATAGGCTTTGATTCCAGACGTTTCATGTCCACATTCTCCACCACGCCTGATTTGGCGCGTAGGTCGATGGCATTGATGTTGCTTCTCGCTACTACGACCACTTCGCCCACTTGTGTGGTGGACGGATCGAGTGTCGGGCTGATGTTTGTCTGTCCATTGTAGATGATGCGTTTGGTCTTGAAACCGAGCATGGTGAACTTGATGGCTGCACCCTGTTTCAGTTGTCCTTTGAGGATATAGCGTCCGGTGTTGTCGGTTGTGGTGGTTAGGGTAGAGCCTTCCACTTTCACCGTCACACCCTCCAATGGATTCTTGTCCTGGTCATACACATAACCAATTAAATCATTGGCTTGGGGTAAAACACTACCAATTTCGGCAAAGCCCTCTACCGGCTTTGCCGAAAGTTCGGCGGGCACGGTGAGGGCTATTGCGGTGAGTCCTATAGTGATGTTCTTGTTGAATTTGTTCGTCTTAAACATTCTCCAGTTTTCTATGTGATCTTCTTGTTGTAGCAGTTGTGTGCTATGGTTATTTCTTGAGGTATTCCTTGGTACGGTCTACTATCCAATCGGCGATTTCTTCAGTGGCGTTGGGTAAGATACCTTCCTTGCTGTACACAATTTCTGTGTTTTTCAGTTTGGAGGATTGAGCTTGCTTTTCTGCCATCTTGTTGCGCTTGGCCATGCCGTCGATGTTGGAGGTGAGATAGATGCCTTGCACAAGTATTCGCTTCTTGGCTTGTGCCGCTTTCTCGAGCATGGGCAACACTTCCTTGTCCATGCCGGTACCCATGGCAATCAGTTCGCCGTCAGCATAATCGATGCCCAGATTCTTCTTTATATACTCACAGGTCTTATACAACAGCATTTGCCAAAAGCCGATGCGCTCAGGGTCACCATGAGCGAGCAAAAGAAGTGCTTCTCCTTTCGGGTTCTTCGACATGCGCTTGACATTGTTGAGCATTATTTTCTCGATAATGTCTGTGCTGTAGAGGGTCGGTCCCAAGACGATACGTGTCTTACTGTTGACAAGTTGTGTGCCTTCCTCTGCCAATTCTTCCCGTACTTCGGGGGTGAACTTGAGGTTTAATATGTTCGGCAAGTCTTCTTCAGAATGACTGGACGGGGCTATGAAGAGTGGTACGGCAAAGATGGTGTCGGCACCCTGTGCCTCACAATCCTTGATTACAGAAGCCACAGCGGGTTCGGTATATTCCATCATGGCTACACGTACATAACTTATGTCCTTTAAACCTTGCTTTTTCACAATGCTGTCCACTTTCTGTTCCAATGCCAGCACAGGCTGACGCCAACTTGCCATAGGTGAACCATGTGCGATAACTACCAGTGCGGTCTTGGCTGATGCGGTCATGGCCATCACCAGCGATAATGCTAAAAATATCTTTCTCATATTCTGTAAGGTTTTATACTTTTTTGAGCGCTGCAAAGGTATAGCCTTTATGGAGGATGAAAAATACCTAAAAATGATGATTTTTATAGGTGCTTTAGGGAAACCTGTCATGCATAAAACCTGAAAACAAAGAAAAGGGTAGCCTCTTTGAAGAGATTACCCTTATGCATTTAATGTCGATATTGAGGATCTTATTTCCGCTCGTCTTTGTTATTGAACGGTCTTCCTTTGCTGAGCAAAGACATGCGGTCGAAGCGTAGATAGTTGTTGAAACCTTGTCTTACGTCTTCCGCACTGATGCTTTGAAGTTGTTGTGTGAATCCATTGAGTTCTTCCAGACTCTCATGGTTTTGTATGAGCGTCACGAATGTGTTTTCCCATTCAGTGGGGACATCATCTGTCAGTTCCTTTCGTTTGCTGACAAGAAATGACATTTTCAGTTTCTTTAAATCCGCATCGCTGACAGGGTGGTTCTGCAGGTCTTTCACAATATCTTCTATGGCCTGGGTGGCCTTGTCGCGGTTTTCGTCCTTAATGTTGATGGTGAGCCAGAAGTAGTAATTTTTTTGTGGATTTCCTTTGTAGCTCACGGCTGCGAAAGAGTCCTGCGAGATGTCCATCTTGTCACGCAGGACGTTCGTGATTTGGCTTTGCAGTATACTGCGCATGAGTTGCATCAAGACAGTTTTTCTTAATCCCGGTTCGTAGTTGCCGGGAAAGATGTAGTTGAGCACCAATTGTTTCGCACTGTCATTGGCGAAAAACTCCCGATAGGGTGTTTGGGGCATTGGACTTGGCGTGTCGATGATAGCCCCCATTTCCTTCGTATGTTGTAAGCGTGCGAATGTTGCCACAGCCATGTTGATAATAGGTTCTGATTGGAAATTTCCCGTGAGGATGAGCGTCTTTCGCTGAGGGTTGCTGAACAGGGAAATGTAGTAGTCCGTGATGTCGTCCAAATTGAACTTGTCCAAGTCTTCCTTGACAAGATTCCTGCTTGTTGGAGGTATATTGCAACAAAGGGAATCTATCTTGTGCAGCATTTTTTGGTCGGAATCCTGTTCGAACACCGGTGTGAGCCTTTGTTCGCTGTCAAGGTTCTGTGCCAATTGGCTGCGCACACTCTCGAAAGCCTCGTAGGCTCTGCCTGGCGCAGTGATTTTCTCATATACAAGGTTCATCAACACTTGTGCCATCTTTACGGGAGCGGAAGCACGAAGTTTGTGCCAATATTGTCCAGTTCTTACCGATAGGGTTAGGTCGGCGTCGTGCATCACTTCAAGGAGAGAGTCTACACTCAGATGGGCAAGTCCGCCCATGTCCACTAGATTGGCGGCATCTTGCAGAAGAGGATACGACTTTTTGTCAAGGTCGGATGTTCCGCCTCGTCCGATTATTGCCAAGTGAAGGGTGGAGTCCTTCTCGTTGGTGGGACGAAGGATGATTTTCAGTCCATTGTCAAGGATGTATTCCTGAGCGGCGATATCATCATAGCAATTCACGGTGTTCACCTTGTTCATGGCGTCTGCATGCGAAGCGCGCAGGCATAGCGGAATGTTTGCCGGAAGTATTTTCTTGTCGGCATGTTTGGGGGTGTAGGTGAAACCTGACAGATGGGCGGAGAGCCCGCTTTTGTAGATATTGTGCAGTTCTTTCTCGTTAAACGTCTCGGTTGCCCCCACATGGTTGCGATAAGCCACAAGAAGTGTCTCTTTTCCTTTGGCGAGAATGTCGCTGAGGATATTTTGTATTTGAGCGTTGTCTGTCGTCTTGACCTTTTCCTTGACATAGGCCAGCTCGGCGCTGTCGTACACTTGCCGCTCTCCTTTTATGACATACTCGTTGAGGCGGTCGCACCAGTGGGCTGATGTCATTCCCGTGGTGTCTGCTTCCATACTCTCCGACATCTGTGCAGCCCTGTCTGCGATTTCTTGTTTGTAAAATCCATGTTTGGCAATTTTCCCCAGCAAGGCGAGCACACGGTTCATGCGCTTTTTGAGTAATTTCTTGTTGTTGCCTTCCACCGTGATGGTGAAGTGGTCTTTGTCAGCCTCAAACCATGTGTTCTTGATGGCTCCTCGGATACCTTGTTCCGCCATTCGCTTGTTCAGTGAAGACACCAGCAAGGTGAGTTGTTCTTTGCGCAATTCGGATGCCAGGTTTTTGGCGACGACATGAGGGTGGGGGATGATGAATTCCAATTGAGAATCTCCGTCTTTTTCACGTACCTCATGAAGTGTAACTCCTTTTTTATAATTGACCGTATATTTCCCCGTTGTTGCATTGGACAGACCGGATGGAATCTCGTTGAAAATTGTTTGTATCCGCTTTTTCATGTTTTCGGCGTCTATGTCACCAACGACTACCAAACAGGCGTTGTGGGGCAGATACCATTTCTTGTAAAACTTGATCAAGTTCTCTCGGGTGAGCGTTCGAAAATCGTTCTCCTCGCCGAGAGGGGAATGGTGTGCATGCTTTCCCTTGCCGTTTTTCAACGGCAAAAACACATCGTCCGGCGTATACCCATGAAGTTCGTCGATAATGTTCCTTCGTTCATTCTCAATTTGTTGAGTGTTAAAGGAGATGTTTCCCAAAATGTCACGCAGGGCGAGCAGTGTACTGTTTATCACATGATACCCCATGTCTGCCACGGGAAGAGAAAGCCAATAGGAGGTGTGGTCATAGTCGGTGTATGCGTTGAAGTCTGGTCCTCTTTTCATGCCGATGCGTTCAAAGAAGTCTATCCAGGCATTGCCGGGATAATGCTCGGTTCCGTCGAAAGCAATGTGCTCCATGAAATGTGCGCAACCTTTTTGCGTTTCATTTTCTTGGAGAGAGCCAGCGTGTACGAGAAGTCTCATTTCCACCGTGTGCCGTGGTCTGGAGTTGGACTTGATGATATAATGAAAACCATTGCCAAGCACTCCTTCCACTGTTCCTTGTGGAAGACTGATGGGCTTGTTGTCCACCGTGTTTGCTGTGAGCTGAAGCGTGGACAATACCGCCAATATGAATATGATAAAAGCATGTCTTGACATAAAAAGGTTGTATGGCTTTCGTTCCATATGTTGCAAAGATACCTTTTTTTATGGTTTTAGGCAAGAAATCTGCCAAAAAAGATTGTCATATCGTCCTTTTGCATTAACTTTGTGAGCATGATGAAAAAACTGATACCTGCGGTGTTGTTGGCGCTAAGCTTGCCATCGGCCGTCCAATCCCAACCTGACAAAACTGTGCCAGTGATACAAAGTTACCAACCTTCAGCCGAAAATATCGCCTCTCGAAAAGAATTTCAAGACGATAAGTTTGGCATATTCTTGCATTGGGGGCTTTATAGTATGCTTGCCACCGGAGAGTGGACGATGACCAACAAAAACTTGAACTATAAAGAGTATGCCAAGTTGGCTGGTGGCTTCTATCCCTCCAAGTTTGACGCCGCCCAATGGGTGGCTGCCATCAAGGCGTCGGGTGCGAAATACATTTGTTTCACCACCCGCCATCATGAGGGCTTTTCCATGTTCAAGTCCCGATACACAGACTATAATATTGTCGATGCCACACCTTTCAAACGGGACATCTTGAAGGAGTTGGCGGATGAGTGTCATAAACAGGGCATTCGCCTGCATCTCTATTATTCCCACATCGATTGGTATCGGGAAGATGCTGTGTGGGGACGGACTGGACGAGGCACGGGTAGGCCGAACCCGAAAGGAAATTGGAAAAGCTATTACCAGTTTATGAACAATCAGTTGACCGAACTTCTGACAAACTACGGAAAGATTGGTGCCGTGTGGTTTGATGGATGGTGGGATCAGGATGAGAATCCTGATTTTGATTGGCAACTTCCTGAGCAATATGCGCTCATCCATCGCTTGCAGCCTGCCTGCTTGGTAGGCAACAACCATCATCAGACTCCGTTTGAGGGGGAGGACATTCAAATATTTGAACGTGACCTGCCCGGTGAGAACAAGGCGGGGCTGTCGGGACAGGGTATCAGCCCTCTGCCGCTTGAGACCTGTGAGACGATGAATGGCATGTGGGGATACAAGATCACCGATCAAGCCTATAAGTCAACCAAGACGTTGATTCATTATCTCGTGAATGCGGCGGGCAAGAATGCCAATCTCTTGATGAATATTGGGCCGCAGCCCAACGGCGAACTTCCCGAGGTCGCATTGAAGCGTTTGCGTGAGATGGGAGAGTGGATGCACACTTATGGCGAAACCATCTATGGAACGCGGGGCGGCATCGTGCCTCCGCATGACTGGGGAGTGACGACTCAGAAAGGCAATCGACTGTTTGTACATATTCTCAATCTCAAAGATAAGGCGTTGTTCTTGCCGGTTGGCGACCGTAAGTTGTCCAAGGCTGTCGACTTTGTGAGCCGTAAGTCGGTAAAAATGCAAAAATGCGATGGTGGCGTCATTCTCTATCTCGATGTTGTTCCCAAGGATATAGACAAGGTGATAGAGTTGAGTTTGCGATAGTTGGCTCCTTTCTTTCACCTTAATTATATATAACATGGATACCTTTTATGGGCATTTTGAAGAAAATATGAAAAAAGTGGAGAAAAAGTTTGGAGGTATAAAATAAAACCACTACCTTTGCACTCGCTTTAAAGAAATAACCGCAAAGCTACAAACATGGTGGGAGTAGTTCAGTTGGTTAGAGCGTCAGATTGTGGTTCTGAATGTCGTGGGTTCGAGTCCCACCTTCCACCCAAGAAAATTCCTGCAAGTCGAAAGATTTGCAGGAATTCTTGTTTTTAGGCAGTTTGTGAAATCTCCACTGGCATAGGATGTTGTGTTTTTACGCGCACGCACACGCGCGAGAAAAGTTGTTTTTGAGGAAAAATCATACATTCCTACACAAAATGAATGTAACTATCTGATTATTAGACTGTATAATGAATGTATGATCCTACATAAATCATACATTATCCTACACATCATACATTGTTTTTTTTTCGAAGTTTTTGGACGTCAAGAGGTCTGAAATTCGTAATGCTTTGTAAAATAATTTCGTATGCAAGAAAAACTTCTAGTCCTCTCTCAATTTGTTAGTGTGCCATTAGCGAGGCGTTAGTGTGCCACTAACGGAATTTTCACCGTGGTGAAAAATTGCTTAGTCCGCCTGTTTTCCACTACTAACCTGCATAGTAGTTTGTGACGAGTCTGTCGACAGACAAACGTTAGAAAGATTTGTAAAATAAAATCACAACAAGAGGGTCTGTCTTTTGTTCATTTACTCTGGTGGAATACATGGAGATATGTTGAGTGATGATTCTAAATAAAAATTGTCGAAGTGACAATTTGAAGGAAGGAAAAGAAAGGGAAGAATTTTTGAGCGATAAGCGGGGCTCGAACCCGTGACCTTCGGCTTGGGAAGCCAACGCTCTACCAACTGAGCTATTATCGCATGCTCAATAGCGACGAATGGAGCCGATACCCGGGCTCGAACCGGGGACCTATTCATTACGAATGAATTGCTCTACCAACTGAGCCATATCGGCTTAACCCCATTCTTGCATGAGTGCTTTAGTTCGGAAAGAAGAATACTAACCTTCTAAAGCGTTGCAAAGGTAGTAAATATTTTTTGAACGGGAAAAACAAACAATCGCTTTTCATATTCTGTTTAACACATCTTAACTACAGAAGGTGTAGATAAAAGAAAAGGTGAACCTCTTGGAGATTCACCTTTGTCGGGGTGACAGGACTCGAACCTGCGACAGCCTGGTCCCAAACCAGGAACGCTACCAACTGCGCTACACCCCGTTGCAATTACGCTATTGCTGAATTGCGGGTGCAAAGGTACGCATTCTCTCCCAATCCTCCAAATGTTTTGCCGAAAATTTTTCAATAAAATGCAAAAAGCCTCTTTTCTTCCTGTTGTGCCAAGAGAAAATCTGTCTGATTCTTTGCTGTGTCTCCGTTTTGTTCTACCTTTGTGAAAACATTAGGACATTTCAATTGGAAAGAATAAATCGCATGAAGAAACTATTGACATTGGGCAGTTTGCTGTTCTTGTTTTGTTGGCAGCGAGCTTTGGCTGCCAACCCACACTTTATTACGGATGACAGTTTCCGCAACGAAGTGGAGCGGACTTTTGAAAAGAAGATGACATTGGTAGGAAAGGAATTCTACGATGTCAAGTCGTTGCATCCGTCGTCTGAAGAAGCGGAAGCCTTGAAGTTTCTCTACGCCTACATGCCTTTAGCAGATGTGACCGACTATTCCACGGCTTTTTACCTTGACAATGTGCGCGCCTCGTTGGCGGCTCGTCGGGAGATGGTGTGGGGAAGCAAGGTGCCGGAGTTGTTGTTCCGTCACTTCGTCCTTCCCCTGCGTGTGAACAACGAGAACCTCGACAGCGCCCGTATGGTTTTCTATCGCGCTCTGAAAGACCGTGTCCGTGGTCTGAGCATGACGGACGCTGTCTTGGAAGTCAACCATTGGTGCCATGAGCATGTCACCTATCAGCCTGCCGACGCCCGCACCTCGGCACCTCTTGCCACCATGCGAACCGCTCTTGGTCGTTGCGGTGAGGAAAGCACGTTCTTGGTGGCGGCTCTGCGGTCTGTCGGCATCCCTGCCCGACAAGTGTACACCCCACGATGGGCGCATACCGACGACAACCATGCCTGGGTGGAGGCTTGGGCAGACGGAAAGTGGCATTTTCTGGGAGCTTGTGAGCCGGAGCCTGTTCTCGATTTGGCGTGGTTCAATGCGCCTGTGTCCCGTGCCATGCTCACCCACACCAAGGCCTTCGGCGACTATCGGGGACCGGAGGAAGTGTTGCTGCGCACGTCCAACTATACAGAAATCAACTTGATTGACAACTATGCCAAGTCTGCCCGCATCGACTTCCATATTGTGAGCGCCGACGGAAAACCCGTGCCGGGGGCAAGAGTGGATTTTAAGATTTACAATTATGCCGAATATTGTCCAGTAGTCACCAAATATGCCGATGCGCAAGGCACGACCTCTTTGACCGCCGGCTTGGGCGACATGATCGTGTGGGCTTCTTCGGGCGGAAAATATGGCTTTGCCAAGGTGTCGTTTGGCAAGAACAAGGTGGTGGACATCCGTCTTGACCATTCGGCGACTGCACAATCGAAGACGGAGAATTTGGCGTTCGACATTGTGCCGCCGCCAGAGAAAGCCGTGATGCCCGAGGTGACGGCAGAGCAGATTTCCGAGAACAAGTCACGTTTGGCTCATGAGGATTCGATTCGCAATGCTTATGTTTCCACCTTTTATAATAAGGAGACGGCAGCCAAAGCACTCGCTGACCATGGGTTGCCGGAATTGTTGGCTCCATGTTTGGTGAAGGCGAGAGGAAACCATGCGGTGATTCTCGACTTCCTGGTGCGTCATCGGGACAATCTCAAGCGGGCGGTGTCACTGTTGGCTACCCTCACGGACAAAGATTTTCGCGATATGCCTACGTCGATATTGGAAGACAGTTATCTTGCTGATGGCGACCAGTTGTCGCCCCGGGTGGAGGATGAAATGATTATCCGTCCCTATAAGCAATATTTCTCCAAGGTGTTCAGTCGGAAGCAGGTGGAAGCCTTCCGTGCCGATCCCTCGCTGCTTGTGGCGTGGACCCGGAAGAATATCCGTCTGAATCCCGACACCCAGGCGCTGGAAATAGCCCAAACCCCCGTAGGGGTATGGAAGAGCCGTCTTACCGACCGCAGGTCGCGCAAGATATTATTTGTCAGTTTGGCGCGCAGCCTCAACATCGAGGCGCGTGAGGACTATGTGACCAAGAAGGTTCAATATCGTCACAACGGCGTATGGACAGACGTGGACTTTGACGGCGTTGCCCGTGCACAGGTAGGCAAGGGTGTGGTGAAGTTGCTCTATCAAGACAAGGGAGCTGTGGACGATCCGAAATACTACTACCATTTCACGCTGACCCGCATCAATTCCGACGGAACCACCACGCTGCTCGAATATCCGGAAGACGGCACGACATGGCGCAAGAATTTCAGCCGGGGTGTGAGCATGGATCCCGGTGTTTATCTTCTCACTACTGGCACCCGACTGGCTAATGGTAGTGTGCTGGCCTCGTCAAGGCTGTTCCAAGTGTCTCCCGACGACACGGTCATGGTGGATTTGACCATGCGTACCTCCCAGACCGATGTGTGTGTCATCGGAACGTTCAACTCCGAGAGCACCTTCCGCCCTGTGAATGGTGCGGAGAAGACCATTCTTTCGCAAACCGGAAGAGGTTATTTCGTGGTCGGACTCATCGGAGTGGGGCAGGAGCCGACCAACCACACGCTTCGTGACATCGCCAAGGTGGCGGAAGCTTTTGAAAAGTGGAACCGTCCTGTGCTGCTGTTGTTCGAGAGCGAGGCAGATGCCAAGAAGTTCCACAAGGAAGATTTTGCCGGATTGCCCTCTACGGTAGTCTATGGCATCGATACAGACGGCGCTATCCGTCAGCAGATAGCCGCCAACATGAAGTTGGTCAACGCACGTCAGCTACCGATTTTTTTCATCGCCGACACCTTCAACCGTGTAGTGTTTCTTTCCCAAGGTTATACCATTGGCTTGGGAGAACAAATGGAGAAAGTGTTGAGGCAATTATAAAAACAACGGGGACTTTTGCGTTGGCGCAAGAGTCCCCGTGAGGTTTGTTTGGGCGCATTTTGATTGATTATCATTGAGACTGAGAAGATTGTGCACGTCTTGCGGACGATATTCCACACACAACGCAAGGATTTTTTCCTACTTTTGCGGAACATTTTTTCAATAATGCTAAAAGTATAACCCAATCAAACGTAACATTTATGAACAAACTGACGACTTCTTTACGTCAACTGGCGGTTCTGTTGTTGGCGCTATTTGCCATGCAGGGAACCGTTAGTGCCGCCCAACAATCGGCGGTGGCGTCCTGGATTTTCTCCGAAGGATGGGACGCGGAGGGCACAGGTTCTGTCATCACCTATACTCCTGACGGGAGTGGATGGCAGTCTCTGTCCAATGTTGCTTGGAAGACCAAGCAACCCATTTTCTTACCGAACACTTGCGCCGGTGTGCAATCGGCCTATCAGCTCACGCTGAAGACCAGCGACGGCAAATGGGAAGTGAAGCAGAGCAAGGACAGCTATTTGCTCCGTTTGAACACTGCTTCTACCGACAAGTTCACCGCTCCTGCCGACTATTCCGACGGCAGCAAGCACGACCAATATTTCGAGGTGAATTTCCCCACCACCAATCTTAACAATGTGAACATCAATTTCTCTATTGGTGACGGCTCCAGCAGTTCCACTCACTTTGGCGTAGTCTATTCTGTCGATGGCGGAACAACCTGGAAAACACTCTCAGACTATGTGGCAGGAAGTCATTGGAACACCTATATTGAAGGAAAGTACAGCCTCTCTGCCGACAACAAGGAAAAAGTCATCGTGCGCATTCTGGTCAAGAGCGCGACGAAGAACAGCAACTACAATCTCAAATATTTCAATGTCCTTGCCGACGACCATCAGGCTCCTGTGCTCAAAAGCACACGTCCAGGCAATCAAGAGAAGGGGGTGGTTACAAGTGGAAAAGTGGTGCTTACCTATGATGAGGCCATCAACATAGGCTCTTCGGTCAAGGGTAAACTCACCAACCTGGCAACCCATACAGTGACCAATATCGTTCCTGTAGTGACGGGCAATGTGGCGCGTTTCACCTACAACGGATTGGACAAGAGCAGCGACTATTGTTTCGAACTGCCCTCCAAGAGCGTTTCCGACCTTGCTGGCAACGTGAACACGGAAGCGGTGAAGTTCACCTTTACCACAGCGGACACCGACCCCATCAAGGCACCGACCATTGAGAGCAAGAACCATCTGTGGTATAACAAGCCAGCCAACTTCTGGGAAGAAGCGTTGCCATTGGGCAATGGCCGTCTGGGTGTGATGCACTCGGGAGGCGTGGCGTGTGACACCTTGCAACTCAACGAGGACACTTTCTGGGATCAAGGACCGAACACCAACTACAATGCGAATGCGAAGAATGTACTTGAACAGGTGCAAGATGGCATCTTCGCTAAGGACTATGCTTCAGTACAAGACCTCGCTGTCAAGAATTGGATGTCGCAAGGTTCGCACGGAGCCTCTTATCGTGCGGCGGGAGTGGTGCTCTTGGGATTCCCCGGCCAGCGCTTTGACGACATGGAACCGGCACAGACCAGCGGCGCTGTGGATGCTCAAGGCTATGTCCGCTATCTTGACATGAACACCGCCACCAGCCATGTGGACTATCATGTAGGCGGTGTCGGTTACAAACGTACAGTCTTCACCTCTTTTAAAGACAATGTGACGGTAGTGCGTCTCGAGGCTGACCAAACCGGCAAACTCAACTTCAATGTTTGCTATACAGGTTGCAACAAGTCGAACATCGAGAAGCTCCTGACCAACACCCTCTATGACAATCATACAATCAAAGCCACGATGGGCCCAGCCCGCGACAAGTGTGAGAATGTAAGCAATGTGCTCAATCTTTGCACCTATGTCCGTGTGTTGGACTGCGACGGAACAATCAAAAACGGAAAGACGCAAGTCTACGCCCAAGGCACTTGCGGCGCTGCCACCAATGCTCCACAACTGCAGATTGAAGGTGCCACCCATGCGACCATCATCATCTCCCAAGCCACCAACTTCAAGAAATATAATGATGTAAGCGGAGACGCCAGCGCCACAGCACTTGCATACCTCACGGACTATGAG
>CAKPTK010000060.1 GCA_934190685.1 uncultured Prevotella sp. | reverse complement strand
GAAACGAGATAGAAATAGCTGACTGTCTGCATGTCGGCATCGGATTTTTTCTTCTCCCAAAGTTGTACAAATGTTTCCTCTACGATATCTTCAGCCAAGTCAGAGTCGCTGAGGATACCGTAGGCGATGTAGTATAGCTTGCTGTAACAAGAGTCGAACAACTCTTTAAAAAACTTCTCCCTCTGTCTGCTTTTCATTTCCGGGGTCATGAAAATGTTGTGTATCCGACTTGTGCCCGGCGCGCAGGAGTCGAAGGTTTGCCCACTGTCGCCAAAACAAAAAAGCATCTCGATTGAGATGCTTATGTTGGGATACCCGGACTCGAACCAGGAATGACAGGACCAGAATCTGTAGTGTTACCATTACACCATATCCCAAATTGATGTTGCAGTCATACCATTGCTTGATTGCGAGTGCAAAGGTACGGCTTTTTTCTTAACCAGCAAACTTTTCTCTTCAATTTTTCTTCAACCATCCGGTTTTTAACATTTGTAAAGACAGAAATAGTCGTATGTGCCGCATTCGGGAGTGGGACGGAAAGAAATGTGTGAAAATTTATATTTGTAATCGTTTCGGTGACTCGGATTTTTACATTAACTTTGCAAGCGTAGAACACAAATACGGTTCCGTATGAAAAAAATAATGTTTATAGTTGCCTTGGTGATGTCAGCTCTTTCGGGTTCGGCACAGAGCGGGGCGGGCAAACTTTTCTTTTATCCTCGCATCGGCACATCTGTCTCCAACCTCAGCAAAATGGACAGGCTATATATAATAGGTGAAAAGCAGAATTCTCTTGATTCTAAGTACAAAGCCGGACTGACGGCGGGCGGCGAACTGGAATACCGCGTCACCGACGAGTATTCTCTTTCCATCGGTGCCTTCTATCAGCAGTTGGGCTGCCGCTATCCCGATTACACTCAGGATGAGAAGGATGAACGTGGAAACGTGGAAACTTATGGCATGGACAAAAACCGTATCAAATTGGACTATGTCAATGTGCCCATCATGCTCAATGGCTATCTCGCAGGAGGACTGTGTCTGAAGGCGGGTGTGCAGGTAGGATTTTTGGTGAGTTCCAAATGGAAATACCGCATGACACAGATTACCGAGAGCGATGGAGACGGTGGTCTTCCGCAGTATACCTATGGCCAACCCGTCAACAACAGCGCCAAGCCGCAGACCAACCGGGTGGATCTGTCCATCCCTATCGGTATCTCTTATGAATATATGAACGTGGTGCTCGACGCACGCTACAACTATGGTTTGTTGAAGACGTTCAAGAGAGAATTCGACGACCACGCCCACAACCGCTATTTCACTTTCACGGTGGGCTATAAATTTGAATTGTAATAGTTGACAAGCAACAATATTCCCAAAACAGATATGAAAGAATTAGCATTAAAGTACGGATGCAATCCGAACCAAAAGCCTTCCCGCATCTATATGGAAGAAGGCGAACTTCCCATCGAAGTGCTGAACGGCCGTCCTGGCTACATCAACTTTCTCGACGCACTTAACTCCTGGCAGCTGGTCAAGGAATTGAAGGCCGCCACAGGGCTGCCCGCCGCCGCTAGTTTCAAGCATGTGTCTCCTGCAGGTGCCGCTGTTGGACTTCCTCTGAGCGACACGCTGAAGAAAATCTATTTCGTCGACGATGTCAAGATTCCCCTTTCTCCATTGGCTTGCGCCTACGCTCGTGCCCGCGGTGCCGACCGTATGAGCTCCTATGGCGATTTCGTGGCGCTGAGCGACACCTGCGACGAGGCCACGGCTACCCTCATCAAGCGGGAAGTGAGCGACGGTGTGATTGCACCAGACTTTACCCCCGAGGCTATCGAAATATTGAAGGCCAAGCGCAAGGGTACCTACAACGTCATCAAAATTGACCCCGATTATGTGCCAGCTCCCATAGAGCACAAACAGGTGTTTGGCATTACTTTTGAACAGGGACGCAATGAGGTGAAACTGGACGATTCGAAGCTGTTTGAGAACATTCCTACCAAGAACAAGAATTTCACCCCCGAGGCCATCCGTGACCTCGTTGTCAGTCTCATCACTCTGAAATACACCCAGAGTAACTCCGTCTGCTACGTGAAGGACGGACAGGCCATCGGCATTGGCGCCGGTCAGCAGAGCCGCATTCACTGCACCCGCCTGGCGGGCAACAAGGCCGACATCTGGTGGCTGCGCCAGCACCCCAAGGTAATGAATCTGCCTTTTGTTCCCGGCATCCGCCGTGCCGACCGCGATAACACTATCGACGTCTATATCTCCGAGGATCATGACGATGTGCTCCGCGACGGCACTTGGCAGCAGTTCTTCACCGAGAAGCCCGAGGTGCTGACTATGGAGGAGAAGAAGGCTTGGATTGCCAAGAACACTAAGGTGGCGCTTGGCAGCGACGCATTCTTCCCGTTCGGAGACAATATCGAACGTGCCCACAAGAGCGGTGTGGAGTACATCGCCCAGGCTGGAGGCTCCGTGCGTGACGACAATGTCATCGACACTTGCGACAAATACGGCATCACGATGGCGTTCACCGGTGTCCGTTTGTTCCACCATTAATCCGACATTCTTACATTTATGGCAGATATAGATGATATCATTGAAGGAGGCATCGTCTTTCGCGGCGCACCCAAAGGCGGCCCTCAGAATGACAAGGTGAAAACCAAGGCAAAGAAGAAAAAGTATATCACTGGTGCGCACGGCAGCGGCTCGGCCCGCCAAAAGGCGAAGTACCGAGAACAACGTGCCAACCGCCATAAAGGCAAATGATTTGCTTTTGCATACACTGACGGGGATGTGGCCTTTCTGACAGGCTGCATCCCCGTCTTGCGTTTATTCCTTACATCTCTCCTTCCTTCCGCAAATCATCTCGGACAGCAATAAAAGGTTATAGAAGTCTGTTTTGGGACGGTTCGGGGAAAAGATGGTAACACTTGTAAGTGTTAAAACTAAAGACCTGAAACAATGAAAGCTATTTCCAAGAAGATAGTTACATGGCGCTTGCAGAGAGAGAATGGGCATTGTACAGAGTGGGAATGGGAGGGAAGAAAGAAAACCACCGACAGTCGGGGAAACTGCGGTGGTTGGAATTATTTTTTGCCTTGTGCGTAGTAGTTCTTATGGCTCTTGATGTTCACGGAGTTTCCGTTCTTGGTGAAAACCACCATGTCTTGTTTCAACGAGCGGTTCAGATGGTCGAAGATGACGGCAGGATCGAAACGCTTTCCCATGAACTTCACTTCGAAATGCAGGTGCTCTGTGGTGGCGCGTCCGGTGCGTCCGGTGAGTCCAATCACCTGTCCCGCCTTGACGATTTCTCCCACTTTCACCATGTTCTTTGACTGGTGGCTGTAGAGCGTTTCCAGTCCGTTGGCATGCTTGATGACGATGCAGTTGCCGTATCCGAAGTAGGGGCCAGACATGGTCACCTTGCCGTCAAAGGCGGCGAGAATCTTGTCGTTGGGCACGGTCTTGATGTCCACTCCCGAGTGACGGCGCTTGCCCCCGTAGGGGCTTATGACCTTGCTGCCCGGAAGCGGGTAGCTCCATTCGCCAGGGTTGAAATGGGCGAGGTTCATCCTGTATTCGTTGCTTTTCTCAAAGGGATTCTTGTCGATGTCTTTGGCATCCATCTGTGTCTTCCTCTTGTCCGATTTACTGCCGGCGGTGGTCACTTCCACATAAGAGCCCTTGTTGCGGCAGAGCAGCGTGCTGCGGCGCAGGTTGTGGGAGTTGATGTCGAGAATGGTTTCCGGGTTGATGCGTCCACCGTTGACCATGATGTAGAAGGTGCAGAAGATCTTGCCGTTCTTGCCGCCCACGATGGCGACGGTCTGTCCTGCTTTCACGTGCTGTCCAACCTTGACAAGGTTTTGTGCGTTGTGACAATAGACGGTTTCCAATCCATTGTCATGACGAACAACGACCACGTTTCCATGGCTTGCGGTGTGACGTGACAGTCTGACCTGTCCCTCGAACATGGCTTTCACGGCATCACCCTTGCGGGTGGTGATTTCCAACTCTCCGTCGTTGGCGGCTTTCGCCTTGCCCACGGGCAGCGGAAAGGAGTATTCCGACTTCCCCAGCGTGGAGAAGTCCACGGTGAAGGCGTTGGAATGGGCAAACAATCCCGGTGTGGTGATGCTGATTTGTTGCTGCTCGGCTGGCGTGAAGTCGTCTGCCAGCATGTGCTGTGCGGTGAAAGCGGCAGCCACGAGCAACCAAGTTCTCATGTTTCTTCGAATATTCATTGTATTTTGGGGTTTAACATAATTCCTGTATAGATTCTTCCGGAGTCCGTTCCCAAGGCCCTGGCGGAGAAGAAATCTTCCTGCCTCTTCATGGTGCAGATTCCGGTCATGTGGATGTTGGCTTCTTTCACACCGGCTTCCTGCAACATCTGCTTGTTGCACAGAGGAAGGTCGATGTGCCATTTCCGGTAAAACTTGGCGATGGTGTCCATGTCGAACGCCGCTTCTGCGAATTGGTCGTAGACTTCCTGGCCCACTTCGAAGCTGTCGAGCGAGATGCCGGGGCCGATGACGGCTTTCAGCGTCTTTGGGTCGGTGTGGAAATGAACGGTCATGTCGACAATAGCTTTTCGGGTGATGCGTGCCACCGTTCCTCTCCATCCGGCATGGACGGCGCAGACTGCGTGATGGTCGGCATCGTAGAGCAGGACGGGAATGCAGTCGGCAGTGGAGACCCCAACGCACACGCTGGGGAGGTCGGTCATGACGGCGTCGACTCCCTCAAGAATCATCTTGCGGACATTTCCGGGGAGCGGGAAAAACTCACTTCCGATGCGCCTTGACTCTATGCCGTGGTTTTGGTGAGGCAGGATGATGTGCTCGGTGTCTGTGTGCAGGATGCGGGCGAGCGCCTCTTTGTTGGCGAGCGTGTGCTCCGGTGTGTCGCCGCAATAGTCGTTGATGTTGAACGAGCGGTAGCTGCCCTCGCTGCATCCGCCATGGCGCGTGGTGCTGAAGGCGGTTACATTGTCTGCTACCTGATATTTTAGCAGTTTGGGTTCCTTTGCCATTATTCTTCGTCCTCCCCGTCCTCGTATTCGAAATCGTCGAGGTCCTCAATCTCGTCGTCGTCGAGATATTCGATGTCCTCGTCCTCTCCCTCGTCGTGCATCTCGGAGGCGAAAGTCTTCATGTCCTTGTCGCGGTGGACGAGTGTGTCCTCGGCGGTGATTTCCTGCAGCTTGTTGCTCTCGCGGTTCAGTTCCTTCCATAGCACGTCCTTAAGTTCGTTGAGTCCGAGCCCGGTCACCGACGAGATGAAGACCACGGGGAGGTCTTCGGGCAAGGTCTCTCTGAGCATTTCGATTAACTCCTCGTCGAGCAGGTCGCACTTGGTGACGGCAAGAACGCGGTGCTTGTCGAGCATGTCGGGGTTGAAGTTGCGCAGTTCGTTGAGCAACACTTCATATTCCTTTTTGATATCGTCTGTGTCTCCCGGTACCATGAAGAGCAGCAGGGAATTGCGCTCGATGTGGCGCAGGAAACGCAGCCCCAGTCCCTTGCCTTCGCTCGCGCCCTCGATGATTCCGGGAATGTCGGCCATGACAAACGACTTGTTGTCGCGGTAGCCGACGATGCCCAGGGATGGCTCGAGCGTGGTGAATGGGTAGTTGGCTATCTTGGGACGTGCACTGGACAGCGAGGAGAGCAGGGTGCTCTTGCCCGCATTGGGGAATCCCACCAGTCCGACATCGGCGAGCAGTTTCAGTTCCAGGATGATGGTCATCTCCTGCATAGGCTCGCCGGGCTGTGCGTAGCGGGGCGCCTGGTTTGTGGCGGAGCGGAACTGGAAGTTGCCCAGGCCGCCGCGGCCGCCCTTGAGCAGGAGCACTTCCTGGCCGTCGTAGGTCACGTCGCAGACATATTTTCCTGTCTCGGCATTGTAGACCACCGTGCCGCAGGGCACGTCGATATAGACGTCCTTCCCGTCGGTACCGTGGCATTTGTCGCGTCCTCCGTTTCCTCCATGCTCGGCGAATACGTGGCGCTGGTATTTCAGATGGAGCAGTGTCCAATAGTTATGGTTGCCGCGGAGATAGATGCTGCCGCCCTTTCCGCCGTCTCCGCCGTCGGGTCCGCCGTTGGGTTGGTATTTCACGTGGCGCAGATGCATGGAGCCTTTACCGCCCTTGCCGGAGCGGCAGTATATCTTTACATAGTCAACAAAATTGGATTCTGCCATTATATTAAATTTTCTTTGTTAGCGGGTTGGATTTGAACAATAATAAAGGTGTGCTTGAAAAACGGATTTTGAGCCTTGGGGCAAAACGCCCAAGACTCAAAATCAAATATCTTGTAGGATTAGAGGTTGTCGATGACCTCGCAGATGTCGGAGAAGATGCGGTCAAGCTCGCCCAGTCCGTTAATCTGATGATGGATGCCTTCCTTCTCATACCAGTCGATGAGTGGAGAAGTCTGGTTGTGGTAAACGTCGAGGCGCTTCTTGATAGTCTCTTCGTTGTCATCGCTGCGTCCGCTCTGCTGTCCGCGGAGCAATAGACGCTTCATCAGTTCGTCCTCGGGTACGTGAAGCTCAATCATGGCTGCCACCTTGTGTCCGCGCTCGGCGAGCATTTTTTTCAAAGCCTCTGCTTGAGGGATGGTGCGTGGGAATCCGTCGAAAATCACGCCTTTGTGCTCCTTGCCGAAGCTGTCGTAGACGCTGGCGAGAATGTCAATCATCAACTCGTCGGGGATGAGCTGTCCATTGTCGATATAGCCCTTGGCCGTCTTGCCAAGTTCTGTTCCGTTTTTGATCTCGTTGCGGAGCACGTCGCCCGTAGAGATGTGATTGAGACCGTATTTCTCAATCATCTTGTCGCTCTGTGTGCCTTTGCCGGCACCTGGGGCACCGAAAATTACGATATTCTTCATTTTGTTTGTTATGTTGTTGTGTGTTTCTATTCGCTTACCAGCGTGTAGATGTCTCTGAGATTTCTTCCTTGTTGGTCATAGTCCAGTCCATAGCCCACGATGAAGTCGTTGGGAATCTCGATGGCGGTGTACTCTATGTTCAGGTCGACGGTGAGCTTCTTCGGCTTGAGCAGGAGTGTGCAGATGTGCACCGACTCGGGGTTGTGCTCGCGGAGCTGTTCGAGCATGTTTTGGATGGTGAGTCCCGACTCCACGATGTCTTCCACGATGATGACTGTGCGGCCAGTCAGGTCGGTGTTGATGCCAATCATCTTCTTCACTTTCCCGGTGGAAGCCGTTCCAGTGTAGGATGCCAGCTTGACGAAGGAAATCTCGCAGGGGATGGTGACCATTTTCATAAGGTCGGCGGCGAACATGAACGAACCGTTCAATACCGCCAGGAAAATCGGGGTCTTGTCTGCCATATCATTGTTGATACGGTCGGCGACGACCTTGATGCGCTTCAGTATTTCCGCTTCTGGGATGGACGTCTCAAAAGTCTTGTCCTTGATTTTGACTCTGCTCATAGATGCATTTTAGAATAATTTGTCGCAAAATTACAAAAAATAAGTCGAACTGTTGGCATTGATTAGGAGAAATTATGTATTTTTGCACGAGTATGAAGATTTTTAGTAGCGCTCAGAGTCATGAGCTTGACAAATATACAATCGAAAACGAACCTGTCGCTTCGATTGATTTGATGGAACGTGCGGCGAAAGCGCTCACGCATGCCATCATGGAAGAGTGGACTAATATGTCTCCAGTCGTGGTGTTTGCCGGACCGGGCAACAACGGCGGAGACGCATTGGCTGTGGCGCGCATGCTGGCAGAGCAGGACTATTGTGTGTCGGTGTACCTCTTCAATGTGAAAGGAGTGCTCTCGCCAGAGTGTGAGCAGAACAAGAAACGCCTGGTCGAGGCCAAGCGGGTGAGGGGGTTCACCGAAGTGACGCTCCAATTCGACCTGCCCACCTTGGACAGCCACACCTTGGTGGTCGATGGCCTGTTCGGCTCGGGGTTGAACAAACCTCTGTCGGGGGGCTTTGCCTCTTTGGTGAAATATGTCAACCAAAGCAAGGCTACCGTAGTGAGCATAGACATGCCGTCGGGACTGATGGCGGAGGACAATACCTATAATATTCCCTCCAACATCATCAGGGCCACCTTGACCTTGACCATCCAAAACAAAAAACTGTCCATGCTTCTTGCCGACTGCCAACAATATGTGGGACGGGTGAAGGTCATCGACATCCGGCTCAGTCAAGAATGGATTGCCAAGGCGCAGACACAATATACCATGCTTGAAGAGAACGAGGTGCGGGGATTGCTGCGCCATCGGGACGATTTCGCCCACAAAGGCACAATGGGAAACGCACTGCTGGTTGCCGGTAGCTACGGCATGTCGGGCGCCGCGGTACTCACTACCCGGGCTTGTCTTCGCGCTGGTGTGGGCAAGGTGACTGTGCACACGCCCAAGCGCAACTATGACATCATGCAGATTTCCGTCCCAGAAGCGGTGATGCAGATGGACCGGGACGAAACCTGTTTTTCCGAGGCTGTGGACGCCGACGATTTTGACGCTCTGGGCATCGGCCCTGGCCTAGGCATGCAGGAAAGCACTGCCATCGCCCTGATTGCTCAGTTGCGCCGGACGCAAGCCCCCATTGTAGCGGACGCCGATGCACTCAACATCCTCGCCAACCATAACGCCTGGATGCAGCAACTGCCTGAGAACATGATTCTCACGCCGCACCCCAAGGAACTGGAAAGGCTTGTGGGCGGCCATTGTTCCTGCGATTATGAACGTCTTGTCAAAGCCCGGAATCTCGCCGAACACCATCATGCCTACATCATTCTGAAGGGCCACTATTCGGCTCTGTGCATGCCCGACGGGCAGGTGGTCTTCAATTCCACCGGAAATTCCGGCATGGCGACTGCCGGCAGCGGAGACGTGCTGACGGGAATCCTCACCGCCCTTTTGGCGCGCGGCTATGCTCAGGCTGACGCTTGTAGGGTGGGTATGTTCCTGCACGGTCTTGCCGGTGACCTCGCCGCCAGGGACCTCGGAAAGGAAAGCCTCGTGGCGAGCGACATTGTGAATTATTTGCCGAAAGCCTTCAAATGGCTTGACGACTAATCTTAAAAATCATAACAATATATGAGAACAAAACTATTGTCCGTGGCTTGGCTCCTGATGTCACTCGCAGTTCCCGCCCACTCTTGGGCCCAGGAAGAAGGCGTGACCTATTGCCTGCCCAAGACGGCAGCGAAGTTTACTCTGAAAATAGAAAAGACGACCTATACGCCGGGCGACTTCGCCGAATATGCATCCCGCTTTCTGCGTGTCAAGGCCGGTACAGAGAAAACCGTCTCTTATCGTCTGGTAGACTGCTCTATGAATGTTTATGCCCAGCCAGATACGGCGCGGCGCTTTGTCTTGAAGGTGGGCGACAAGCGTGGAATATCCAATGTGGCACTTGATGACAAGGGCATTCTTTTAGCCGTCAACGACCAGCCGATGCCACAGGCTCTGTCTGGCAAGATGTTTGTCGCTGCCCCGAAGCCCAAGAGGGCAAATCCCCGCGACTTTCTGAGTCAGGAAATCTTGGCGGCGGGCAGCAATATGAAAATGGCGGAGCTGACCGCGCAGGACATCTATGACATCCGCGACAGTCGCAACCAATTGTCTCGCGGACAAGCAGAATACATGCCGAAAGATGGCGAACAACTGAAACTGATGCTCCAAAAGTTGGACACGCAGGAGACCGCGATGCTGCAGCTTTTCACGGGAACTGTGGACAAAGACACTTCGGAGGTGGCGCTCAGTTATGTGCCCATTCGGGAGACTAATCGCCAGTTGCTGTTTCGTTTTTCCGAAAAACGTGGAATGATGGACGTGGACGACTTGGGCGGAAATCCCTATTATATATCCGTGGAGGATGAACACAGCGTGCCGCCACCAGCGGCAGTGGACCCTAAGAAAAAGAAAGAAAAAGAACCGGTGATGTATGCGTGCACGCCGGGCAGAATCAAATTGGCACTTTTTGAGGGAACCAAGCCTTGGCGCAGTTACGAGATGTACGCCGCACAATTCGGACAACTGAACCCAATTGACGAAGACTTGATCAACAAGAAAGTCAACACCATGGTGGTGCTGAATCCTTATACGGGCAGCGTGGAGAAGATAAAAACAGAACAGGCTAAATAAAAGAAATGTCCCTGAGGTGACTTCCCTTGGGGACATTTTCTGTCAATAGGCGACTGTGCAGGATATTCCAAGCGCCAATACGCGGTTGCGGATGGAGTCAAGCTCAATGGGAAACGCTTTCCTCAAGTCCTTGTCGGGCGTCTCTCGGTCGATGGTGTAAATCATCACTTGTCGGGGCTTGATTTCTTTGAGTGCGTCGAGCCATGGTTTGACATAGAACTCGCCGGTGTTGTCCACATCCTTTCCGTTGGCGGAGCCCTTCATGAACAAGGTTTGGATGATGACGTTTCCGTTGAACTTTTTCAAGTTATCCACAATGTTTTCCACATTGTAGTGGGGACTGACAGGGCGGTCCACCCTTCGAATATAGTCAGGGTCCACCGTGTCGAGTTTCTGTATGTTGTTGTCCAGTCTGCCGAGTGCAAGTCTCACCTCCTCGTTTCCTGTAAATGTGGCGTTGCTCATCACGCTCACGGTGGCGTGGGGGAAGAATTTGTCGCGGAGCCGTATCGTGTCGTCCACAATCTGTGCGAATTGCGGGTGAGAGGTCGGCTCCCCATTGCCGGCGAAAGAGATATCGTCGAGTGGCAGATGCTGCTCATGTCGCTTGAGAAGATAGCCGCTGAGGCTGTCGCTTACTTCTTGGCGGGTGGGGCGTCGGTGGACGGGAATGTGTGTGGCGTTGAATCCGCATTCGCAATACACACAGTCAAAGGTGCAGCACTTTCCGTCATCTGGCATGAGGTTGATGCCCAGCGAGATGCCGAGCCGCCGACTGCGTACGGGCCCATAGATAGGGGATTTGTATAACACCGTAGTCATAATCTTTTTACTTTGCGGGACAAAGGTATGAATTTTTAGATAGATATGTAGTTAATAGTGGTTAAACGTTCGTTTGAAACTTATTTTTTTTGTTACTTTGCACCAAATTTGGTATATTATATCCTTTTGTAAATGGGAAAGAAACGCAAGAATACCGGCAACCGTCATGGCTTGCAGGTCGTTACACTATGTATAAGCACCGCTTTGGTGCTCATTTTGTTGGGCTTGGTTCTGTTCACTGCGTCTACAGCGCAGAATCTTTCTTCTTATATGAAAGAGAATCTTGTGGTGACCGTGATGCTCCGCAACGACATGACAGATCCTGAGGGCTTGCAGTATTGCAAGTCGGTCAAGAAGAAACCTTATATTAATAAGGTGACGTATGTCAGCAAGGAGCAGGCCTTGAAGGAGGGCACCAAGGACATGGGCATCAATCCCAAGGAATTTGTCGGATATAATCCTTTTACGCCTTCTGTGGAAATGCAACTGAAGGCAGACTATGCCAACAACGACTCCCTCTCGTGGATTTCACAAGACTTGAAGCGAGACCGCAATGTCACCGACATCAATTATCAGCAAGACTTGATAGAGAGCGTGAACAGCACCTTGCAGAAAGTGAGCCTTGTGCTGCTCGTCTTGGCGGCTCTGCTCACCATCGTATCCTTCTCGCTGATCAACAACACGGTGCGGCTGAGCGTTTATTCTCGCCGTTTCTCCATTCATACGATGAAGTTGGTTGGAGCCTCTTGGGGCTTTATCCGTGCACCTTTCATCCGTACGGCCGTGGGGGAGGGCATCGTCGCAGCCTTGCTCGCTGACATGGTGCTCGGAGCGGGACTTTACGCTTTGTATGTCTATGAGCCGGAAATCATCACCGTGGTCAATTGGCAGGTGCTGACCATCACGGGTGTGTCGGTGCTGCTCTTTGGGCTGATTATCACCACCTTCTGCGCCTACATCTCTGTCAACAAATTCTTGAAGATGAAGGCAGGTGACCTTTATAAGATATAGCTGGAAATTATAAATATCAAAAAAATATATGGATAAAAGAAATTTGGCATTGGGAAAGACTAATTTCCTGATGCTCACAATCGGAATGGTTGTCGTTATCTTGGGATTTATCCTGATGAGCGGTTCTGGTTCGAACGAGGCTGCTTACAATCCCGAAATTTTCAGTACAATGCACATCAAGGTGGCTCCCGTCATCTGTCTGGTGGGCTTCCTCTCCATCATCGGTGCCATCTTGTATAAACCTAAAGACAAAGAGGAAAAATAAACGCGGCGGAAATGAATTGTTTGGAAGCTTTCGTTCTTGGCATTCTCCAAGGACTTACGGAATATTTGCCGGTGAGCAGTAGCGGACATCTCGCTATTGGCGCACATCTCTTCGGTATCGACGGGGCGGACAATCTCACGTTCACCATTCTGGTGCACGTGGCGACCGTACTGAGCACGTTGGTCATCCTGTGGAAGGAAATAGACTGGATTTTGAAGGGACTTTTCAAGTTCAAGATGAACGATGAGACCAAATACACCATCAACATTGTTGTCTCCATGATTCCTGTAGGCATTTTGGGTGTATTCATCAAAGACGAGGTAGATGAAATCTTCGGCTCCGGCCTGTTGGTGGTGGGCATCATGTTGCTTGTCACGGCTCTTTTGCTCACCTTCTCTTATTACGCCAAGCCGCGTCAGCGTGAGAACATCAGCCCTTGGCACGCCTTCCTTATCGGTGTGGCACAGGCTGTAGCCGTTCTTCCCGGCTTGTCGCGCTCTGGTTCCACCATCGCCACCGGTCTTTTGCTCGGCAACAAGAAAGAGAAGATGGCACAGTTCTCTTTCCTCATGGTCATTCCTCCCATCCTCGGTGAGGCTTTGCTCGATGTGATGAAGGGACTGAAGGGCGAAGAGGCGTTCGGCGGCATTGACACCCTGCCTTTGGTCGTTGGATTCTTGGCAGCCTTCGTGTCCGGATGTGTCGCTTGCAAATGGATGATCAATATGGTGAAGAAAGGCAAACTTGTCTACTTCGCCATCTATTGCGCCATTGCCGGTGTGTTGACGATTATTTTCTCCTAACATACACAGACATCAAATATGGACTTCTACGCGGGAGAGATTATCCCTATTGACAAACCTTATAAAATTTCAAGTTTCGGTGCTTTGGCGCACATACGCTACCTGCTCTCGCAGAAATTGGGCGTGAAACGGGTCAAGACAGGCCATGCCGGCACCCTTGATCCACTGGCCACCGGTGTGCTCATTCTCGTGACGGGCAAGGCCACCAAGCGCATAGAAGAACTTCAAGCCCACACGAAAGAATATGAGGCAACCCTCCAGCTGGGGGCCACTACGGCAAGCTACGACATGGAGCATCCGGTCAATGCCACTTATCCGACGGAGCACATCACGCGCGAATTGATAGAGAAGACGCTGCCCCTGTTTTTGGGCGAGATTCAGCAGGTGCCCCCTTCCTATTCAGCGTGCAAACTGAACGGTGAGCGGGCCTACGACCTCAAGCGGAAAGGACAAGAGGTGAAGCTCAAGGCGAAGACCCTGCAAATCGATGAAATCGAACTCAAACGGTTTGATTCGGAAACCATGCAGGCCGACATCCGTGTAGTCTGCGGAAAAGGCACCTATATCCGTGCGTTGGCAAGAGATCTCGGCAAGGCTCTTGGCAGTGGCGCCTATCTCACCTCCCTGCGCCGCACCCGGGTGGGAGAGTACACGGTGGAACGCTGTGTGAACTATGACCATTTTCAGGAATGGCTTGACCGGCAGGACATCGCCCCGCTGCCAGATTATGCTGTGAGAGTGGAAAACAAAGAATAAAAACAAAGAACAATATATGAAACTGTCACAATTCAACTTTAATTTGCCCGCTGACCAGGTGGCTCTCTATCCATC
>CAKPTK010000059.1 GCA_934190685.1 uncultured Prevotella sp. | reverse complement strand
AACGCGCCCAAATGTCCTGTATACCAGAACGTCGACGCACAGCCGCATACCGCGCCAGAGGAAATCAAGACCAACCTCATCGCGCAGTTGACAAGCAGCGTCCGCTGGACACAGACCGTGCAGAACATGATCGCCAACGGTGCCGACGACTTCACCGAGTGTGGTCCAGGCAAGGCCCTCCAGGGCATGATCGGCCGCATCGACAAGAACGTAAGCGCTCACGGCATCGCATAATCGCTCTTGATGGACAACGACAAGATTATCATCTATCAGATCTTCACGCGCCTTTTCGGCAATCGCAACCTCACACGGAAAGAGTGGGGGACGATGGCCGAAAACGGCAGCGGGAAGATGAATGACATCGACGAGAGAGTGCTCAAGCAAATCCATGGCTTGGGCATTACTCATATTTGGTTCACGGGCATCATCCGCCACGCGAGCCAGACCGACTATTCCGCACACCATATTCCCACGCAGCATCCCGCCATCGTCAAAGGCAAGGCGGGATCGCCCTACGCCATCACCGACTATTATGACGTGGACCCCGACTTGGCGGTCGACGTGGACCGGCGCATGGACGAGTTTGTGGCGCTCCTCGAGCGCACACACGCGCAGGGGATGAAGGTGGTCATCGACTTCGTGCCCAACCACGTGGCGCGCCAATACCACTCGGTGTGCAAGCCCGACGGCGTGCGCGATCTCGGCGAGGATGACAATCCCGACATGGGATTCTCCCCGAACAACAACTTCTACTATTGTCCGGGCATCCCTTTCTCTCCCTCCTTCGACCTGAAGAAGGGAGCTGCGGAGCCTTATCGGGAGATGCCCGCCAAAGCTACGGGCAACGACCGCTTCGACGCCTCGCCGGGCGTGAACGACTGGTATGAGACGGTGAAGCTCAACTACGGGGTGGACTATTGCGACCTCGGGGGACGGAGCTGCCATTTCACACCCGTGCCCGACACCTGGAAGAAGATGACGGACATCCTCCTCTTCTGGGCGGACAAGGGAGTGGACGCTTTCCGCTGCGACATGGCGGAGATGGTGCCCGCGGAGTTCTGGCGCTATGCCACCTCCATAGTCAAGGAACAGCATCCCGACATCCTGTTCATCGGCGAGGTCTACGACCCCAACCAATACCGCAACTACATCGCCTCGGGCTTCAACTATCTCTATGACAAGGTGGGCATGTATGACTGTCTGCGCGACGTCACGGCAGGCCGCCGTCCAGCCTCCGCCATTACCTGGCAGTGGCAGTCGACGGACGACATTCGCCGGCATATGCTCTTCTTCCTGGAGAACCACGACGAGCAGCGCGTGGCGAGCGACTTCTTCTGCGGCGACGCCTTCAAGGCTGTGCCCGCCCTGGTGGTCAGCGTGATGATGCGCGACAATCCGTTCATGCTCTACGCCGGACAGGAGTATGGCGAGCGCGGCATGGACAAGGAGGGCTTCAGCGGATGCGACGGCAGAACCACCATCTTCGACTATTGGACGGTGGACACCCTCTACAGAGGTTATTTCGACCGCGCGCATCTCTTGAAGGAGGAACGGCTGCTTGGGCTCATCTACATGCGGGTGCTCCGACTGGCCAACCGCGAGCGCGCCCTGCGCGAAGGCGACTTCTTCGACTTGATGTATGCCAATGAGAACACAAGTCTGTTCAATCCGGAAAAGGAGTACGCCTTCCTCCGCTGCAAGGACAATGAGGCGATACTCGTGGCGGTCAACTTCTCCAAGGAGCCTGTCAGCTGTCAGGTGACCGTTCCCGAACATGCCTTTGACTTCTTCAAGATGGGCGAGGGCACGGTCGATGTGGTCGACTTGCTCACGGGAGAGACCAGCAAGGTGGAGCTGAAACGCAACGGCACCTTCCCCGCCTATATGATGCCGTGGGGAGCCGCCGCCTATAAATTCACAATCAAGATGGAAGACAAAGGTTACGCACTGAATGTGCACAACAAGGAGGAGTTTCCTCCTGCCCACACCGCCGAGCACCTGCTCAACCAGACGATGGTGCGGATGTTCGGGTGCGAACGCTCCAACAACGCTCACATCGAGCGGAAGAAAAGCAAAATCAGCTATATCCTCGACCACAAACCCTCGAAGAAGGAGGAGAAGGAAATCGAGGACCGCATGAACAAGTTGATTGCCGAAGACCTGCCCGTCACTTTCGAGTATGTCGACCGCAACCACATTCCCGAGGGCGTGAAGCTCGACCGGCTGCCCGAAGACGCGTCGGAGACCCTGCGCCTCGTGCGCATCGGCGACTACGATGTGTGTCCGTGCATCGGCAAGCACGTGCGTTCCACCTCGCAAATCGGCAAGTTTGTGCTGCTGGGCACCAACTGGGACGAAATGAAGCATTCCTTCCGCATCCGCTTCAAGGTGGTGCAGTGAGAAGTTTCGCTTGACAAGGCTTTGGCGGCAAGGGGGACGTCCTCTTGCCGGTATAGACATAAAGACACGGAAGCGCAAGACAACAAACGGTCTTGACGCTTCCGTGTCTTTTTTATCGCTCCTCCCACACCACCAACGTCCTCGGAAGGGTAATCACCTTCTTGCGCTCGTACCACACGCGGGACACCTCGGACACATGGCGCATCTTGTGGCCGGAGATGGCGTAATAGGAGGCGCAATATTCGTCCATCAGTGAGGAGAAGGCGGCCTTGATGCGCGAGCATTTCTCGTTGATGGCGTTGTCAAAAGGATTGACCAGACGGTCTACCACATCGTGCACCTTGTCCTTGTCGAGCCAGGAGGAAACGTGTGTATAGATGTCGAGCAGTTCCTTGCGGTGGTCGGCAAGATGTTTCGACTCGATGCCTTCAGGGTGGTTGAGAAACAAGAGATACAGCGCTTTGTGGATGGGAGACATCTCCACCTCCTTGCCTCCATAGTCGGCGAGGATGAAACGATAGTCGGAAGTGATGACCAGTCGGCTCAGGCGTGCTTTCGCCGCCTCGAGGTGCAACATCTCGAGTGTGGAAGAGCCGATGGATTGCAGTACCAGGTCAGCCCGGCCGCTCGCCATCAGCCTGTTGACCAGTTGATGGAGGGTGATGGCCATTTGTCTCATATCGTCGTCGTTCGCATTCATAGTTTCTTTTGTTGTGGGGGAGAAGACTGAATTTTTTCCTGGGTGCAAAAGTAAGATAATTGGGACAACTTTCCAAATATCGGCTTTGAAAAAACTACTTTCTGCAAGCCTTGCGAAAAGTTGTGTTTTGGGGCAAGGCTTGCTATCTTTGCAGCGGAAAACAAAACCACGCAATCATGATAGATTTTACAAACACCTCCGGTGATGTGGACGGAACACACATGACGGGGAAGAATGGACCACAGTCTTCCGCACCTTCCATCTCTTTCGGGGCGGAAGGAAAGAAACCACGGCAGGAAGAGACGTTCCCCGCCATTGATTTTGGACCGGTGGAGGACAAGACACACGGACTGATCAAGGTCGTCGGTGTGGGAGGCGGTGGATGCAACGCTGTCCGCAATATGTATAATGAGGGGATAGTGGACGTGAATTTCGCGGTGTGCAACACCGACAGCAAGTCGTTGTCCAAATCGCCCGTGCCTGTCAAGTTGCCCATCGGCAATCTGGGTGCCGGCGGCGATCCTGACGAGGGACGCAAGGCGGCGCAGAGCCATCTCGAGGAAATCAAGCGGCTCTTCACCGACGGCACAAAAATGGTGTTTGTGACAGCGGGCATGGGAGGCGGCACCGGAACGGGAGCCGCGCCTGTGGTGGCGGGTGTGGCGAAGAGCATGGGACTGCTCACCATCGGCATCGTCACCATCCCCTTCTTCTTCGAGAAGCGTCGCAAAATTGTGAAGGCACTGAAAGGTGTGGAGGAGATGCGCAAGAATGTGGACGCCATATTGATTGTCAACAACGAGCGCATCTGTGACATCTATGCCGACTCCGACATCACGGTGAAGGAATCGTTCCGCAGGGCTGACCAGATTTTGTGCAATGCCACCAAGAGCATTTCCGAACTGATCACCATCGAGGGCGACATCAACCTTGACTTCAAGGATGTGGAGTCGACGATGCGCAGCGGAGGTGGTGCCATCATGGCGATGGGGCGTGCCAGCGGAGAGCGACGGGTGGAGAAGGCCATCATCGATGCCCTCGACTCGCCTCTGCTCTATGGAAACGACATCAGCAAGGCGAAGCGCATCTTGTTCAACATCTACACCAGCGAGAAGCAACCGCTGCATGTCAAGGAGATGAACGAGATCGACGCATTCATGGATGCGCTCAACCCGGAGATAGAGGTGATATGGGGCGTGTCGGACGACAACACCCTCGACGACGATGCCAAGGTCACCATTCTCGCTACAGGTTTTGACGATGGCTTTGAGTCTCAGCAGTATGCCAACCAAAGTCGTGCGCATGAGGATGAGTATTATTCTTCCTTGATAGCCAAGCTCTACAAACCGTTGAAGAAAGACAACTGGACATTTGTCTCCCGTCCTTCTTCTCAGGAGCTGTCCGATAGTCCTGTCGGCAATCACGAGCCGGAAAATGCTCCTGACGATTCTCTGTCCGCTCCGACTGCCGACACTCATGCCCCTGATGTTCACACGGACAGTCCTGTGTCGGCTCCTGCTGAAGACACACGTTCATCAGACGTACACAGGGACAATCCGGCATCCGCTCCTGTTGAGGACTCTCCTCAACCCAAGTCCCCCGCAGCCTCACCCTCTTTTGCGGACCGGGAGGAGAAACACCCCACGAGACCTTCCTCTTCAGCGGAGAAAGAGGAGTCGGAACATGACAGGCAGACGTGTCATCCGAAGAAAGAAAGGGGAATGTCTTGGCTTGACCGGCTGAAGAAGAAAATAGAGGATATGGGATTGGTCGATGACATGGACAATCCTTCGGAGTGACACCGCTCAGGAAAAGGAAAGGCTCACCAGACATTGTCGGGGTGAGCCTTTCCTTTTATTTCAATGTGCATACCTGTGGAATTTCGCACCAGAACGTGGAGCCTTTTCCCCATTCACTTTCCACACCAATCTCGCCGTCCAGGCGGTTGATGATTTCTTTGCTGATTTGCAGTCCCAGCCCGTTGCCTTGTTCCGTGTTGTTGAGCTTGGCAAAGCGGTCGAACACTTTGGGCAGTTTGTCTTTCTCGATACCCCGTCCGGTGTCCTCCACGAAGAAATGGATGCGGTCGGGAGCGACGAGACGGTAGCCGATGCGGATGTGACCGTGGTCGGTGAACTTGGCGGCGTTGGTGGAGAAGTTGATGAGCACCTGGCGCAGACGGTTGGGGTCGGAGGTGATGTGACACTCCTTCTCGGGGCAGTCGACTTGCAGTTCCACGCCCGACCGGATGCGCATCTTGATGGAGGCAGCCACGGTGTTGCACACCTCGTTCACGTCTGTGTCCTTGAGGCTGAAGTCAAGGGTGCCGGCTTCCAACTTCGCAAGGTCGAGGATGTCGCCGATGAGTTGGAGCAGCAGCGTGTTGTTGCTTTCGATGATGTTCATCACCTCGGGTTTGTCCTTCTCTTCCACATAGTCGCCGCAGAGCAGTTGGGAGAAGCCCACGATGGCGTTGAGCGGCGTGCGTATCTCGTGGCTCATGTTGGCGAGGAACGCCGACTTCAGGTGGTCGGCGTTTTCCGCCTCGTTCTTGGCCTTGATGAGCGACTTCTCCATTTCCACCTGATGGTTGATGCTGTGGGTGATGGAGCTGGTCTCTACGATGCCCTCGTAGGGTTCGAATCGGGTGACCACGGAATAGATGCGCAGATAGTCCCACCCCTCCTTTCCGTCGTTCTTCTTCACGCGCAGTCGTGTGCGCAAGGTCGTCGTAGGATCTGTCATCGCCTTCTTGCGGAAGTCGAAAATCTTTTGCATATCGTCAGGGTGCAGTTTGGCGAGCGTCTCGGGGTAGGAATGGTTTTGGTTGTCATTGTCGATGTTGAAGTTGCGGAACCATTGTCGGGTTCCATAGCCGATGCCGTCGACCGCATTGACACGGGCGAAGCCGAGGTGGGCGAAGTTGGCGCAGACAGACACGAAACCATCCAACTCCTTGACGCGGTTGGCGGTGTTGGTCTCGTGCGTGCGGTCCACATAGGCTCCTATATAGGACAAGAGCTTTCCGCTGCTGTCGCGCAGTTTGCTGTAGCGCGCCATCACATAGATATATTCTTTCGCCCCATAGTCGCTTTGGGTGGGAGGCGTTCCGTAGCCGTATTCGAATGTGGTGTCGAAGAGTTCCCGATCTTTTATCTTCTGTTTTTCGTTTTCTGAGAGGATGTGGCTGCCGAACAAGTTGAAGTTCTTCACCTTGTCGGGTGAACTCATGCCGAAAACCTTGAGTGCCATTTGGTTCGCATAAGTGAGCGAACCGTCGGGTGCATAGAGCACCAGTCCCATGGGAATCTTGTCGATGACATTGTGTTGGTAGATGTAGTCTTCTTGGATTCTCTTGTTCTTGTTTTGCAACTTCCTCCAGGTCATGATGAGCGAGGCGATGTCCTTGAGCAGTATTTCGTCCTGCTCTGTCCATTGGAAGGTGCGGTCTATGATGTCGATGGCGAGGAATCCTGTCAGCGGATTCGTGTTGGGTATGGGCACGGCAATATGTGAGCGGACACCCAACATACGGAAAAGTTCGCGTTGTGAGCCCGGGCCGTCTTCCAGTTCGTAGACATCGTCAAAGATGATACTTTCGCCTCTTTCAAGCCGCTCGTATCTCCAGCGTCTTTTGGCAAATGTGCCGCCTACACTGTCCATGACCGACCGCACGCCGGGTGCGTCGACTTCGGACAGACATTCTTGGTAATCTGTGTTTCCTTCAATGGTTTGCATGATAACCACACGACCGGCGTTGTAGTATTCGCGCACATCGCTGAGCACATCGTGGAACACCTCTTTTATATTGTCAGATTGTGTCAACTTCTCGAGGGTCTTGGACAATGTTCTCTGGTATATCTGTAAAGGTATGATTCTTGCACTCATAGCAGCATTGTTATTGCTTCAAAATTGGTCTTAGTATGGGTTATAATGAAGCCGTGGTTTTAGGGTGTTCGGCTTTTTCTGAAAACATTGCAAAAGTAACAAATAGTTTTCTTTGCTACAAATTTTCCATGGTTTTTTCTCGTTGACACTCATAGATTTAAGTGTCCTTTTTACAGATAGCTCATATTTTTGTCCAATACAGAGCGGAAATAGGTCAGACGATGACGGGACCGTTGCCATGCCCGATACGGGCGTCTTTGCCTTTGGTGATGGCGGAGAGAAGTTGCTGTCGCCCTTTGTCGATGGCTGTTTTGAGGTCGTGTCCAAGCAGCAGGTTGGCGGCGATGGCACTGGACAGTGTGCATCCTGTGCCATGGAGATTGCGGGTCGGGATGCGGTTGGAGGTATAGTCGTGTGTGGTTCCGTCGGTCAGGTATAGCCGGTCGGTCAGTTGTCCGCCCTCTCCGTGACCGCCTTTCACGAGGAAGGCACATCCGTAGCGTCGGCTCAAGTTCTGTTCTTCCTCCTGTTCTTCCGTCAGCGTCAGCGCTTCGGGAATGTTGGGGGTGACGAGTGTGCAGATGGGCAGCAGACAGCGCTTGATGAAGGACAGGCAATCTTCTTCCATCAGCCGCTTGCCACTGGTGGAGACCATCACGGGGTCATAGACCACAGAACACGCATGAAGCCGCTTGTATTCCTCAAGTTTGTTGGCGATGACCTCGGCGACGGCGACATTGGGAATCATGCCGATCTTGATGGCATGGACATCGAGGTCGGAGAGCACGGAGTCGAGTTGGCTCGCCACTACATCGGCAGGAACAGGCATTACCTGTTGCACCCCCAGCGTATTTTGACTGGTGAGGGCGGTGATGACCGTACCGCAATAAGCCCCTATGGCGTGCATGGTCTTCAGGTCTTGCTGGATGCCGGCTCCTCCCGAGGGGTCGCTTCCGGCGACGGTGAGCGCCACAGGCTGTAGCGGGCTGTCGGTAAAGGCATGCCAGGCATCACCCAGAATCATGCCTCCGCCAAATCCCATCCTCAGCACATCGTCCATCTTGTTGAAAGTGACGCCTCCCAGCGCCAACACCTTTCGGTCGATGATGCCCGCCTTGTGTGCGCGGAGGATGTCCTCAGGGGTGAACGCCGAGCGGTAGCCCTGCTTGGAGATGGAGTCGAAGATGGGGGAGAGCGACACATAGTCGCACAAAGGTTTCCACGCTGCCACCTCGGCTATCGAGTGGCAACTGCGGCTGACGGATCCCTTCCATCCGGCAGGCGGCTGTGGATGGCGGCTGTTGAGATGCACGCCGTGAAGATGGTATTTCACGGCAAGGTCGAAATGGTCGTGCACCACCAAACGGGGGCGCCACTTCTCGGGAATGTTGAGGATGGTCTGTTCCATCTCTTGGACGGAAGCGTTCGGCTTGCGGATGTGGATGAGGTCCACGCCCGACTGGAGAAGCCGCACGCATTCGGCGGCTTCTCCCTTGTGTATGTCGGGTAGGGTGATGACAATCAGCATCTTTCTATCAGGCTTTTTTCTTGATGGGATTGAAGAAGTCGAAGGATGCGTCCCAGTCTTTCCACACCGGTTCGCGTCCGAGTTCCTTCAGTCGGAGGTTGATGGTCTTGGCGGTGCGCTCGTCGCTGACGGTGAACTGCTCGAGGGCCTGTGGATAGGTGTGGTAGCCGCCGGGGTTCACCTTCGACTCTGCCGACATGGTGGTCACGCCGAGCGTGGCCATGTGGTCGCGGATGAAGGCTGGCTCACGGGTGGAGTAGGAGATGTCCACGTCGTGGTCGAAGATGCGCATGGCGAAGGTGGCTTGCGCCAGTTCGCGGTCTGACATGAAACAGTTGGGCTGGAAGCCCTCGTTCTGTGCCGGGCGCATACGGGGGAAGTTGACGCTGTATTTCGTGCGCCAATAGTGCTTCTGCAAGTAGCGCAGATGGTAGGCCATCATGGTCACGTCTGTGCGCCATTCCTTCTCCAGACCGATGAGCACGCCCATGCCGATGGAGTGGACACCAGCCTGTCCCATGCGGTCGAATCCGTCGCATCGCCACTCGAAACGGCTCTTCATGCCCCGGGGATGATAGAGGTTGTAGTGGTCGCGGTTGTAGGTCTCCTGAAAACAGATCACGCCGTTCATGCCATGGTCGGCGAGTGTCTTGTAGTCCTCGGTGGAGAGAGGCATCACCTCGATCTTGATGTTGGAGAAATACTTCTTGGCGATGTCGATGGCTTTGGCGAGATAGGGTGTGCCCGCCTTGGCGGGGTTCTCGCCCGTGACCAGCAGGATGTTCTCGAATGGCGCCAACTGCTTGATGGCGCGGTATTCGTTTTCTATCTGCTCGGGTGTCAGGATGGTGCGTGCCATGGGGTTCTCGCGGTGGAATCCACAGTAGACGCAGGAGTTGGAGCAAGAGTTGGTGATATAGAGCGGAATGAACATCGACATGGTCTTGCCGAAGCGTTCCTCGGTGTACTTGCGTGAGAGTCGCGCCATCTCCTCCAGGTGTGGCTCGGCTGCGGGTGAAAGCATTGCCATGAAGTCGTTGACGTCGCAATGCTCTTTGGCAAGGGCGCGGCGCACGTCTGTGTCTGTCATTGCAGCGATGCGCTCGGTAGTCTCCTGCCAGCTTATTTTCTTTAATTCGTCTGAAAACATTTCTTTCTTATTAAACTTTTTATTGTCTTTTTGCGCACGGCTTGTACGCATACTCCCTAATGGATGTTATGGTCGGGGTGTTGCCGCAGAGAGCGCAATCGGGATTGCGCAGAATGTCGAATCGGTTCCACGTCATTGTCAGTGCGTCGAGCGTGAGCAGTTTGTCGGTGAGCGGTTCTCCGATGCCGGTTATGCATTTTATGGCCTCGGTGGCCTGTACGGTTCCTATGATGCCGGCAAGCGGACCGAGCACACCCACCATGGAGCATGTCTCCACCTCGCTTTGGACAGGCGGCTCAGGAAACAAACAACGGTAGCATGCCGTGCCGGGCAGATGGGTCATGGTCTGGCCCGAGTATCGGTTGATGCCGCCTATGGAGAATCCCTTGCCGAGCATCACGCACGCATCGTTGACGAGATATTTCGAGGCGAAATTGTCGGTGCCCTCAATCACAAAGTCGTAGGGGCGGATGATGTCGAGCACGTTTCGCTCGTCGATGAATGTGTCTTGTACGGCAATGTCCACATCCGGGTTCATGGCGTGCAGTCTTTCGGCTGCCACCCTCGCCTTGGAATGTCCTGTGTCGGCATTGGTGTAGAGCACTTGCCGTTGCAGGTTGGTCACCGACACGAAGTCGCCGTCGACGATGCCGATATGTCCCGCACCTGCCGCGGCCAGATACATGGAGGCCGGCGAGCCCAGTCCGCCAGCTCCAATGATCAGTATCTTGGCCTCCAGGAGCCGTCGCTGTCCTTCGTGTCCGAATCCGTCGAGAATCAGATGGCGGTCGTAGCGTCGGCGTTGTTCAGAAGTAAGTTCGCCCATTATTTCAGTTTTCTGAGGTCGTGTGTCAACTTGGCTGCGCAGAAGTCGGGGCCGCACATCGTGCAGTATTCGCCGTCGGTGTGGCCGGCCTCCTCGAAGTATTGCAGGGCACGGTCGGGGTCGAGCGAGAGATGGAACTGGTCGCGCCAGCGGAACTCGAAGCGTGCCTTTGACAGTGCGTTGTCGCGCACCATGGCGCCGGGATGCCCCTTGGCGAGGTCGGCGGCATGAGCGGCAATCTTATAGGTGATGATGCCTGTGCGCACGTCTTCCTTGCCGGGCAGGGCGAGGTGCTCCTTGGGCGTCACATAGCAGAGCATGGCTGTGCCGAGCCAGGCTATCTGGGCGCCGCCGATGGCAGACGTGATGTGGTCGTAGCCGGGGGCGATGTCGGTCACGAGCGGGCCGAGCGTGTAGAAGGGGGCCTCGTGGCAATGGTCGAGCTGGCGCTCCATGTTCTCCTTGATTTTCTGCAAGGGCACATGACCGGGACCCTCGATAAACGCCTGCACATTCTTGTCCCACGCACGGGTGACGAGTTCGCCCATGGTGTCGAGTTCGGCAAACTGTGCCGCGTCGTTGGCGTCGGCGATGCATCCCGGGCGCAGGCCGTCGCCCAGAGAGAGGGCCACGTCATACTTCGCCACGATGTCGCAGATGTCGTCGAAATGCTCGTAGAGGAAACTCTCCTGGTCCTTGATGAGGCACCACTTGCTCATGATGCTGCCACCACGGCTGACGATGCCGCAGAGACGGTTGTCGGCGAGGTGGACGTTGTGTCGGCGGATGCCGGCATGGATGGTGAAATAGTCCACTCCCTGCTCACACTGCTCGATGAGCGTGTCGCGGTACACTTCCCACGACAGGTCTTCCACCTTGCCCTTCACCTTTTCCAGAGCCTGGTAGATGGGCACGGTGCCCACGGGTACGGGACAGTTGCGGAGAATCCATTCGCGGGTCTCGTGGATGTTGTTGCCGGTGGAGAGGTCCATCAGAGTGTCGCCGCCCCATTTGCAAGACCACACAGCCTTGTCCACCTCCTCGTCGATGCCGGAGGAAGTGGCGGAGTTGCCGATGTTGGTGTTGATTTTCACGAGAAAGTTGCGGCCGATGATCATCGGTTCGCTCTCGGGATGGTTGATGTTGGCGGGGAGCACGGCGCGTCCACGGGCGATTTCCTGACGCACATATTCGGGTGTGATGTGTGTCTTGATGCCCAGTTCCTCACAGTTCATGTTTTCGCGGATGGCCACATATTCCATTTCCGGTGTGACGATGCCGGCCTTGGCATAGGCCATCTGTGTGATGCCTCCGGGGCATTCGGGCCGCTTGTCGATCCATGCCTGGCGCATCTTGGGCAGTCCGCGGTGGAGATCCACTTTGTAGTCGGGATCGGTGTAGGGACCGCTGGTGTCGTAGATGTAGACGGGAGCGTTGGGTGTCATGTGGGGAACGCCTTTTTCGTCTCGGGTCACAGTGGGGGTGAGGTTCACTTTGGTCATTCCCACTTTGATGTCGGGATAAATCTTTCCCTGCATATACGCCTTTTCTCTCTTGGCGTAAGCTTTGTTGTCGTTGGGCATTTGCTTGTTGTTTTAATGAGGTTTGTTATTCTGACAAAAACTGTGTGAGGGGTGAGCTGGCTTCTGCCGAGTCTGCCACGGCACCGAGACCGGCCTCGTAGGCACGGCGTCCGCACACGACAGCCTCCTTGAAGGCCACAGCCATCTCCACGGGGTCGCCAGCCACTGCGATGGCGGTGTTGACCAGGCAGGCGCTTGCGCCCATCTCCATGGCTTCCGCCGCATGGCTTGGCGCGCCGATGCCGGCGTCTACCACCACGGGCACGGTGGCCTGCTCGATGATGATTTGCAGGAAGTCTTTCATGCGCAGCCCCTTGTTGGTGCCGATGGGAGCGGCGAGCGGCATCACTGTGGCGGCGCCTGCCTCCTCAAGATGCTTGCACAGGGTGGGGTCGGCCTGGCAATAGGGCAGCACCACGAATCCCTGCTTCACCAGTTCTTCCGTAGCCTTGAGTGTCTCCACGGAGTCGGGGAGGAGGTAGCGTGGGTCGGGATGGATTTCCAGTTTCAGCCAGTTGGTGCCGAAAGCCTCGCGCGCCATCTGTGCGGCGAAGATGGCTTCCTCGGCATTGCGCACGCCGCTGGTGTTGGGCAGCAACTGGATGCCGGGATTCTCGGTGATGTGGGTGAGCAGGTCGTCGTGCTCGTCGTTCAGTTCGATGCGCTTCATGGCCACGGTCACCATCTCCGTTTCCGATGCCTTGATGGCCTTTGCCATCAGCGCGTTGTTGTTAAACTTTCCTGTTCCTAAAAACAGACGTGAGTTGAACTCGCGTCCTGCGATTGTCAGTTTCTCCATTTTGTTTTCTTGTTATGTCTTTATTTTTCGTTTTCCTTCAATAGCGAGCGGACAAACGCCACGGGGTCTTCCGACCCAAGGATGGCTCCGCTCATCGCCACACCGTCCACCCCTGTCGACAGAATGTCGGGGATGTCGGCAGGCGTGATGCCGCCGATGGCCACGATGGGCAGACGGATGCCCTCGGCGCGCATCTGGCTCACAATCTTCCGATAGCCTTCCAGCCCGAGGATGGGGGAGAGACGCTCTTTGGTGGTGGTGAACCGGAACGGTCCGCATCCGATATAGGAGGCTCCCGCCCGCCAGTGTTCCCTCACGTCGTCGATGGTGTTGGCAGTGCCGCCGATGATGGCTTGGGGTCCGAGTATGCGGCGAGCCTCCTGGACGGGCATGTCGTTCTTGCCGAGATGCACGCCGTCGGCATGGAGCACTTTCACCAGTTCCACGCGGTCGTCGATGACAAACGTGGCACCCTTGTCCCGGCACATCCGCAGCACCTCCATCGCCACAGGGCGCACCTCTTCGTCAGAGGCGCCTTTCATGCGCAGTTGTATCCATCGGCATCCACCCTCCAGAGCCATCCGGCATCCGTCGGCATAGCCATAGCGTTCGTTATGGTGGGATATGAATTGCAGCATCATCCTCATTATCCTCCGCACACGGCTTTGATGATGACGATGTTGTCGCCTTCCTTGATGTTGGCCGATGCCCAGTCGGTGCGTGGTGCCATGCGGTTGTTCACAGCCACAGCCACGCCTTTCTCGGGCAGGCTCATCTCCACGGCGAGGTCTGCAAGCGTCTGTGCCTGCACGTCTTTCTCAGTGTTGTTGATTTTCACTTTCATCGTGTGTTCCTGTTTTGTGGGTTAAACAATGTGTCAACTCACGAGGTGTCTGTCCACAGTATGAAAGCTGTTCCGAAGGAAAAAGCTAAGCCCCTAATCCTGTGCCTGCGCACAACGGAATAGGGGCTTCCTTTCTGAATCTTGAAGTTATCTCATTTCCCTGCGGCAGCATTATCTGCATCAGGTTCATTGGGTATAATCTCAGCCGATACACTCAGCACCCCGTGATAGTCTTTTCTTTACGCTTGCAAAGTAACAAAGAATTCTTTGTCCGTGCAAACTTTTGCCGAAAAACTTTCCCGAAAAATTTCCATGTGCCATGTTTTTTCTGGGTGAGGAACTGCCTCTCTTGGGTGGTTCGGCGAGTGGAAAAGCCTTAGTGTGCCATTAACGGGTCGTTACTCTGCCATTAGCGTTTCGTTACTCTGCCATTAACGTGTTGACCCCAAGAAATCCCCCACTTGAAAGCGGAAGGGTACTTCAAGGGAAGGCTGCGTGTGTATAGCTTTTGGA
>CAKPTK010000058.1 GCA_934190685.1 uncultured Prevotella sp. | reverse complement strand
GTGCAAATCGAAGACAATACAAAATAAAAGGGAACTTGTTTCGCTTTTATTTTTATTGTTGAGATGCCGCCTACATTCTGTAAAGGTAGTGCAAATCGAAGACAATACAAAATAAAAGGGAACTTGTTTCGCTTTTATTTTTTTATTCTTGTTCTGCCAGTTTCCTTTTCAAGTGATGGTAGAGCCACCACATGGCAGGAATGAGGAACAGGTCGGCCATTATCCATGCCACGGGGTCACCATAGCACACACCGAGGAATCCCCATGCCGGAACGAGCCAGAAGCTGACCCCGCAGCGGGCAATCATCTCCATCACTCCAGAGAGCATGGACAGGTTGCTGTAGCCGAGTCCCTGTATGCTGTAGCGCAGGATGGTGAGCAGTCCCAGCACCGGATAGAAATAGTTGGCGATGCGCATGAAGAGGGCGGCATTCTCCACAATGGCGGTCTCTCCGCTCTTGACGAAGAGCATCATCATATAGTCGGCAAAGGGGTAGATGACCACGAAGGTGAACACAAAATAGATGAGCATCACCTTGATGGCTGAGCGCAGTCCCAGGTTGATGCGGTCCAAACGGTGGGCACCGATGTTCTGTCCGCAGTAGGTGGCCATTGCCACACCGATATTCTCGAACACACAGGTGAAGAGATATTTGATGCGCATACTGGCTGTGAAGGCTGCCACATAGACGGTGCCCAAGGCGTTGTTGGCACTTTGAAGCATGATGGAACCGATGGCGGTGATGGAGAACTGCAACCCCATGGGCACGCCGTTGGCGAGCAGTCGTCCCACCTTGTGGTCGTCGTATGCCCGTTCGCTGCCCTTCGGGATGAGAATCTGCATGTGGCGCTTGATATACAGGGTGCACAGCAGCGAGGCGAACACCTGCGAGAGCAGGGTGGCGATGGCGGCTCCCTCCACACCCATGCCGAAGACGATGATGAACACCACGTCGAGCACGATGTTGACCACCGATGAGAATATCAGAAAATAGAAAGGCTGTTTGGAGTTGCCCAAAGCCCGGATGAACCCTGAGAGCGAATTATAGGCAATGGTGAAGGGAATGGCGATGAAATTGAACAGCAGATAGACATAGGCATCCGCAAAACACTCCTCTGGGGTGTTGACCACCCTGAGAATGCGTGCGCAAAACAGACACGTCAGGATGGTGATGACCACGGCTATGACGGCGGAGATGCGGACGGCGTTGCTCACATATTGTCTCATCTCATGATAGTTCTTGGCGCCAAAAGACTGCGCCACAGGGATGGCAAAACCCGCACACGCCCCATTGCAAAAGCCCATGATGAGAAACATGATGGAGGTTGAGGCTCCCACTCCAGCCAACGCCTTCACTCCCACAAAGCGCCCCACCACGGCGGCATCGATGATGAGATACATTTGCTGGAGGATGTATCCGAGGATGAGCGGTATGGCGAATTTCAGAATACCGCGGGTGGGGGACCCCACCGTCATATCATTGATTTGTGACATAGTATTTACCTTATTATTGAAGACGGTGCAAAAGTAATCTATTCTTCTGAAACAGACAAATATTTCTTATCTTTGCAGTCACAATCATAAAATGAAGATGAGACACATGACAACCATCTGTTGCCTGATGTTCACTTTGATGGCATCGGCGCAACAAGAGAAGAAACAAGAATGGCCCTCGTTTCTGACCGTGGACCAAGTTCCGAATGGCGTTTTATATCTGCCGGCACCTCCCGACACGGCAAGCGTCCAATATCTCTACGATTTCTCACAATATCAGTGGGGCAAGTCGATGAGACAGACACCGCGTGGCGAACAGGCTGTGCAGGATGCGGACCAGTCGGTGGACGCGTTGCTCCGTCAGTTTTCCGACGCCATGGGCATCGCGATGAGTCGGGAGAAAACACCGGAACTCTATGCGCTGGTGGAGCGGCTTGACACCGATGGAGGCAACGCCATCCGAAAGGCAAAGAACCAGTATAAGCGCCGTCGTCCTTACGTGCAGTTCCATGAGACGACCAGTATCCCCCAAGTGGAGGAACGCTACCGAAACACCTATTCCTATCCTTCCGGCCATTCCGCTACCGGATGGTGCATAGCCCTTGTGCTTGCTGAAATCAACCCCGAACGGCAGGAAGCCCTGTTGAAACGAGGCTATGAGATAGGGCAGAGCAGGGTCATCGCCGGTTATCATTATCAGAGCGATGTGGATGTGGCACGGTTGGCTGGCAGTGCGGTGGTGGCAAGGCTGCATGCCGACGAGAAATTCCAACGCCAACTGGCCAAGGCGAAGAAAGAATATAGGAGTGTTAAGGAAATTTAACAATAAAAAAAAAATACATTCTATAGAATATTGTCTATTTTTGCAAATGATAAACCATTAATTATGGACAATGTATTAATCGTAAAAGTATGATTTTATGAAGAAATTTCTACCTTTAGCACTGGCGCTCATCACAGTGGGCGCTTCGGCACAGTCGCTCCAATTCGGAAAGAAACGTGTGCCCCGTAAGGCACGTGTTGAGGCTGTCAAACAGTCGCGACACAAACAAGTGATGCGCAGCGCCAAGGCAAAATTCATTCCTATTGATGAGGCGCAAACGGTGGACGACAATGGTCACATCTTCCGTTACGTGTACGGATATGATAAAGACGGACAGCGCGTGTCGGAAGCCATTTACTGCAAGGAGAAACAGTCGAACGGTTCGTATGTGGACAAGGGACTTGTGGCGCGTGGCACCTACCAGTATATATACGATACGAATGGCAGGCTCGTCGCCAAGAGCGTGGATTACGGAACGACGAACAACGATTACGGTTTCTATAGCTATTTCGTGCAGGTGAACTACCGAGATGACGGCAAAGTCCTGTATGCGAAATTTGTCAAACGGGACAATGCCGAAGACGGCTATCTTAGTGCGATGGACGTGTGGAGCTACTATCCCAGTGGCAAACTCGCCATGTACACCACTGAAGGTGACGGCTATACTTACGAATATTACAAACTCACGGAGCAGGGCAACGTGAAGGAAGCCGGTCTCTTTAAGGGTTGGGACCAGGTTGATAAAACGCTGGAGTTGATGCCGTGCCGCACCGTAGAGGGCGAACTCAATGACTCCACCATTACCTACTACGGTCGCATCTACAGCAGTTCTGGTGAGACCACCCGCGACAAGACAAAGGTGGAGCACTATAAGTATTCCCCCACAGGATTGTTGCTGGAATATACCGTTTATGGAGGCAACGAGGATGACCGCAAGATTGTTTATGCCTATGACGATTTGGGACGTATCGTCTCTTGGAAGAAATACTATTCCAACGATGACGACAGCGATGTCGGGTATGCGTCGAATGTGTCACGCAGCATGAGTGAGTATGACCATTCGGCTGAGGCACCCGCCCAGGAACCCGAGTGGCAAACCGAGCCGGAATTCTGCCAAACTTGGACCTATCTCGACAATACAACGGTATGGGGTGTGGGCAATCCTTGGCACGACGTGTTCAATCTCGACGGTCCTGCCACCGAAATTCTGCTTGTGGACGAGGGCTATACTACACGCAACTCTTTTGAGTGGACCGCACCCGGAAAACTGAAAAGCTACACATACTACGATGAGGACATCGACGGGGTGACCGAAGACAACAAGATTGAGGTGGATGCCGACGGACACATCGTGAAGAACGTGTGGACAAGCAAGGAATCGTATGGTAGTTCGGTTGAGGAATCGGTGGAGACCACTACCTACAAGTGGGACGGCGATAAGCTTGTTTCAGCCAGTGAGGTGGACGAGAGCAGTTATGGTGATTACAAGAATAAATATGTTTATGACTATGCCTATACTTTTGGTGACAACTATTACAAGAAAGATACTAAGCAATATAGCATACAGACCGATGGCGTTCCGAGTGAGACATCCTCTTACTCTCTGACCGTGACCCGTAAGGGCAACACTCTCCGTAGCGTGAACACTAATACCAATTTGGATGAGCCTTATATCACAGTGCTCGATTTGCAGAATGAAGACGTGACGTTCTCCATTCCGAACATTCTCAAGGATATGGAAGGTTTCACTGCAGACGTGCCAGTAGTGGCATCGCAGAAGGGTCGTGTGGCTTGTGCCACAAGCCAAAACGATTATGGTATTGGCGGTGGCTATAACTTAACCCAGGCAGATGAGTTGTATTTTAACATCCAGGGAGACCAGTATTGTTCCATCGAGCACGATGGCGAGCAGACCATTGGCCGCAACATAGAAGGACTGCCGCTTTTCATCCTGAAGGGAAGCCAACTGCAGACCCTCTTCGAATACTATGATGAAGACTATGATGTGGTAGTGCCCGCCACCCGTGCCATTAGTGTGCCTGCCGGAAAGGCCTATGACGAGATCAACTTCACCTATAACGATGCCGGCCAGCTTGTTGGCCAACAGGTGACCGAAGTAAAGGCTGACGGTACCCGTACGGAGACCGTGAAACTCGAATACAAATATGATCCTACGGGTATCGGTCATCTCGAGATGGACACCCAAGCCGGCATTACCCTGCAAGGACGCATGCTCAATCTGAAGAATGGAGCCACTTTCAGTGTGGTCAACCTGGGTGGTGTCGTGCTTGCCGACAAGGTGAATGCTTATACTTTCCAGTCTCCAGGTATTTATCTGATCAAGATAGGAAAACAGACCGTAAAGGTGAATGTGAAGTAAAAACACTCGTATTATTTGTCTATATCACAGAAAATCATTAAGTTTGCACACATGACTACAGAAGAGTTCATCAGCAAACACCGCAACGACGACGTGCGCTCTCTGGCTTTGCAGGGCGCACGTCGTTTGGATATAGACATGCCTTATGCCCTTGACCAGATAGCCGGTTGGCAGACAGCGCGCACAAAACTACCCTCTTGGGCTGTGGTGGACGGCTTGGTCTATCCTCCCCACCTCTCGATGGAGCAATGCTCGTCGGAACAGACCGCCCGCTACAAGGCAAATCTCGCCTCTCGTTTGCTCTGCGACATCAATGCCGCCGACGGCACACGGCTTGTTGACCTTACGGGAGGATTCGGTGTGGACTTCTCTTTCATGGCGCATGGATTCGACCGCATGGTCTATGTGGAAAGGCTTCCGCATCTCTGTGAATCAGTCCGCCACAATCTCCCCTTGCTTGGGCTTCCCCATGCCGAGGTGGTCGAGGGTGATGGCACCGTGTATCTTCAAAAACTCGACCATGCGACACTCATCTTCCTTGACCCTGCTCGCCGTGACAGTCATGGCGGCAAGACCGTTGCCATCAGCGACTGTACACCCAATGTGACCACTTTAGAGAAAATGCTGCTTGACAAAGCCGATTTGGTGCTGCTGAAGCTTTCTCCCATGCTCGATTGGCACAAAGCCGTATCTGATTTGGACAACAAGGTGAGCGAGGTGCATATCGTGTCGGTGGGTGGTGAATGTAAAGAACTGCTGCTTGTGCTTCGCCGTGATTTCTCGGGCAACCCGCTTGTCGTCTGTGTCAATGACGATGACGCCTTCTCCTATCGTGAAGGTTCGCCCTTGCAAGCCAATATGATCGGCACCGACAACAATCCTCCCATGCTTATTCTCACCAGTACACCGGAAGAGGAATATTGTGACGGCAATGTTCCGCAAGTGCTTCTCGTTCCCAATGCATCCATCATGAAGGCGGGCTGTTTTGACAGATTGGTAAAAACCTTTGGTGTGCGTGCCGTTTCTGACAATTCCCATTTGTTTCTTGCCGCTGATGTTGTGGAAGATTTCCCCGGCAAGCAATATCGGATTGAACGGGTGACCTCCTTGAACAAAAAGGAAATACGCAAAGCGCTCACTGGCATTGACCGTGCCAACATCTCTGCCCGCAATTTCCCTCTGTCGGTACCCGAACTGCGCAAGCGGTTGAAAGTGAAGGATGGTGGCGACATCCATATCTTTGCGACTACCCAGGACAATCGTGAGCATGTGCTCTATATTTGTTCAAGATTGTGATTTGATTCCCGATAGAATTCTTTTAGTGAGGTTTTCGCATGCGAATGTGGGAGAAGGCTTTTTCGATTTAGTCTAAAATAGACCACATCTCAACAATAAAAATTAAAATCCTGACTTTTAATTTTGTATTGTCTTCGATTTACACTATCTTTGCACGTTTAATAGTACTATTTTATTATATCTAAATGTCAGTAGAAATAAAGAAAGTCGAGTCGAAACGCGACTTGAAGACATTCATCGAATTCCATTACGACCTCTATGAGGGAAACGAATTCGATGTGCCCAACTTGTATAGCGACGAGCTGAACACCCTTAGCAAAGACCGTAATGCAGCCTTCGATTTCTGTGAGGCTGAGTATTACCTTGCCTATAAGGACGGGAAACTCGCCGGTAGAGTGGCAGCTATCATCAACAACCGTGCCAACGAACGCTGGGGGCGCAAGTCGGTGCGCTTTGGATGGATAGATTTTATAGACGACCGTGAAGTGTCGGTGGCGCTTCTCAAGGCTGTGGAAGACTACGGAAGAGAGAAAGGTATGACGGAAATTGTGGGTCCTCTCGGATTCACGGATATGGATCCCGAAGGTATGCTCACCTGGGGATTCGACCAACTCGGCACCATGCCCACCATCTACAACTATGCTTATTATCCACAGCATATCGAGGCTATGGACGGATGGGTGAAGGACAATGACTATGTGGAATATAAACTCATGGTTCCCGAGAAGATTCCCGAGAAATACACCAAGATTTCCAAGATGATAGAGAAACGCTATAATCTTCATGTGAAGAAACTGACCCGCAAGGAAATCTATCGTGACGGTTATGGCGAGCGTATTTTTCAACTCATCAACGATACATACAAAGATTTATATGGCTTCTCACAGTTGAGCGAGAAGCAAATAGCACAATATGTGGATATGTATCTGCCCATGGCAGACCTCAATCTCATTACTTTGATTGAAGACTGGAATGCCGACAAGAAACTTGTGGGTGTGGGCATCACCATTCCCTCTCTGGCAAGAGCCCTTCAGAAATGTCACCGGGGACGGATGTTCCCCTTCGGATGGTGGCATCTGCTCCGTGCCATCAAATATCACAAAACAGAGGGTGTGGACTTGCTGCTCATGGGTGTGCTGCCGGAATACCGTCTCAAGGGTGCCAACGCCTTGATGTTCTCTGATTTGATACCCCGTTACCAGGCCTATGGCTTTAAGTGGGGCGAGAGCCAAGTGGAGATGGCAAGCAACGAGAACGTGCAGAGTCAATGGGACTATCTTGAGACCGTCATGCACAAGAAGCGTAAGTGCTACAAGAAGGAAATCCACTAAAAGGAGTCTATACCCCATAACATTTTCACTATGGAAGAAAACAACAACCAGAACAACCAACCGCAGGTGGAATACACCGACGACAATATCCGACATCTCTCTGGACTGGAGCATATTCGAATCCGTCCCGGAATGTATATCGGAAGATTGGGTGACGGACGCACTGCTGAAGATGGTATCTATGTGCTGCTCAAGGAGGTGCTGGACAACTCGATTGACGAGTTCAAGATGAATGCCGGCAAGCGTATCGAAGTGGACATAGAAGACGACCTCCACGTGTCCGTTCGCGACTACGGACGAGGCATCCCACAAGGAAAACTTGTAGATGCAGTGAGCGAGCTGAATACCAGCGGAAAGTTTGATACAAAGGCTTTTAAGAAGAGTATCGGATTGAACGGTGTGGGCATCAAGGCTGTCAATGCGTTGAGCTCCCGCTTCGAGGCCCGAAGTTATCGTGAGGGCAAGGTGCGCTCGGTTGTGTTCGACCGGGGCAAACTGGTGAGCGACACCACAGAGCCGACAGAGGACGAGAACGGAACCTATATCTTCTTCCAACCCGATGATACGCTTTTCCTCAACTATAAGTTCCAAGCGGACATCGTGGAGACCATGCTCCGCAACTATACCTATCTCAACACCGGTCTCGCCATCATGTTCAACGGCAGGCGCATCATTAGCCGCAACGGTCTCAAAGACTTGCTCTTGGACAACATGACCACCGACGGACTCTATCCTATCATCCATATCAAAGGAGAGGACATCGAGATAGCCTTTACGCACACGAACCAGTATGGCGAGGAATACCACTCGTTTGTCAACGGCCAACATACCACACAGGGCGGTACTCACCAGAGCGCCTTCAAGGAGCACATCGCCAAGACCATCAAGGAATTCTCCGGCAAGAACTTCGAGTATGCCGACATCCGCAACGGCATTGTGGCTGCCATCGCCATCAATGTGGAGGAACCGATGTTTGAGAGCCAGACCAAGATCAAGTTGGGCTCTCTTACGATGAGTCCCGGTGGTGAAAGCATCAACAAGTATGTGGGTGATTTCATCAAAAAAGAGGTGGACAACTACCTGCATATCCATTCCGATGTGGCTGAAGTGATGTTGGAAAAAATACAGAGCAACGAAAAGGAGCGCAAGGCGATGGCCGGTGTGGCGAAGATTGCCCGTGAACGGGCGAAGAAAGCCAATCTTCATAATCGCAAGCTCCGTGATTGCCGCATCCACTTCTCCGATGTGAAGAACGACCGGAAGGAAGAGTCCAGTATTTTTATCACTGAGGGTGACTCCGCCAGCGGAAGCATCACCAAGAGTCGTGACGTGAACACGCAAGCTGTCTTCTCCTTGAGAGGAAAGCCCCTCAACTCGTTTGGTATGACCAAGGAAGTGGTCTACAAAAATGAAGAGTTCAATCTGCTTCAGGCTGCGCTTGACATTGAGGACGGACTCGACACCTTGCGCTACAACAAGGTCATCGTGGCTACCGATGCGGATGTCGACGGCATGCACATCCGCTTGCTGATTATCACCTTTTTTCTGCAATTCTTCCCCGAACTCATTAAAAAAGGTCATGTCTATGTGCTGCAGACACCCTTGTTCCGTGTGCGCAACCGCCGCACCAAAATCAAGAACAAGAAAGTCATAGCCGAGGCTGACGCCAAGAGAACGGGAAAAGAGAAGAAGAGCGACTTCATCACACATTATTGTTATAGTGATGAAGAGCGTGTCAAGGCCATAGCAGATCTTGGACCCGATCCGGAAATCACTCGATTCAAAGGACTCGGCGAAATTTCTCCCGAGGAGTTCGTTCATTTCATCGGTCCGGAGATGCGCCTTGAGCAGGTGACCTTGCACAAGACAGACCAAGTGCAGAAGTTGCTTGAATATTATATGGGAAAGAACACAATGGAACGCCAGAACTTCATCATCGACAATCTGGTGGTCGAGGAAGACCGCCCTGAGGAAATGGGTGAGGAACTGAAATAAACGAAACAACAATGAAAAAGATTTTCTTAGCCGCCCTGACACTGCTCTGTACACTCAGCGTGAGTGCACAGTTCTCTCTGCGTATGGGCAAAGACAGCCCCATGCGCAAATTGCAGATGGCAGAGGTGGTCATCAACAACCTTTATGTCGACTCGGTCAACGAGAACAGACTTGTGGAAGACGCCATTCGTGGCATGCTAGAGAAACTTGATCCGCATTCTTCCTATTCCACACCCAAGGAGGTGAAGGCACTCAACGAACCTTTACAGGGATCGTTTGAGGGCATCGGTGTGCAGTTTAACATGGTGGACGACACACTGTTGGTCATCCAGCCTGTGGTTGGCGGCCCTTCCGAGAAAGTGGGCATCATGGCGGGGGACCGCATCGTGTCGGTGAACGATACAACCATCGCCGGTGTGAAAATGGCCCGGGAGGAGATTATGCGTCGTTTGCGTGGTCCGAAAGGCTCCAAGGTGATGTTGGGCATTGTGCGTCGGGGCATCGCCGACCATATCAATGTCGTTGTGACTCGAGACAAAATTCCTGTGAAGACCCTTGATGCCTATTATCTCATCCGTCCGGGTATCGGATACATCCGTATCGGCAGTTTTGGTGCCACCACCTACGATGAGTTTATGACAGCGGTCAAGAATTTGCAATCGAAAGGCATGAAAGACTTGATTGTCGACTTGCAGGAGAATGGCGGAGGCTATCTCCAGACGGCTGTCAAAATAGCCAATGAGTTTTTGGCGGACCACGACTTGATTGTCTATATGTCGGGCAGGGCCAGCAAACGACAGGAATATCGTGCGCAGGGCAACGGCAAACTGATGAAAGGCAAGGTGGTGGTGCTGGTCAACGAGTTCTCTGCCAGTGCCGCTGAGATTGTCACAGGAGCCATCCAGGATCAGGATCGTGGCGTGGTGGTCGGCAGAAGAAGTTTCGGTAAAGGACTCGTACAACGTCCGATAGAATTTGACGATGGTTCCATGATGCGTCTCACCATTGCCCACTATTACACACCTTCAGGTCGTTGCATCCAGAAACCTTATAAGAAAGGTGATGCGCTCGACTATGCCAAGGATTTGGAGAACCGTCTGAAGCACGGAGAGTTTACCAATGCCGACAGCATCCATTTTGCAGACTCGCTGAAATATTACACCCTGCGTAAGCATCGGGTTGTTTATGGTGGAGGTGGCATCATGCCCGACTACTTTGTGCCGTTGGACACCATGAAATACACCAAGTTCTACCGCCAGTTGGCAGCCAAGAACTATATCATCAACACCAACTTGAAGTATATCGACGCCAACCGCAAGCAGTTGAAGAAGCAATATACTCAATTCGACAAGTTCTTGGCGCATTATGAAGTGCCTCAGGAGGTGATAGACTCCATTCTCAGTCAGGCGGAGAAGGACAAGATAAAGCCGAAGGACAAGGCGGAACTCGATCAGACCCTGCCTTTCCTGCGTCGCCAACTCAAGGCCCTTGTGGCGCGTGACATCTGGGATATGAGCCAGTATTATCAGATTATGAATGAAGACAACGACGTGGTGAAGAAAGCGTTGGAAGTAATCAGCAAGTAATCCCCACCCGATATCATCAAGACGAGGAGATACATCCCATTCAGGACGTATCTCCTCGTCTTTTTAGTAAATGTACTGTTTGAAAATAAAAATGTCCAATAACGTTTGTTTTATAAGATTTTTTAAACTATCTTTGCAACAGATAGGCGGCAGATGCAAAGATGCTTGATGCGGTCATTCTAACCCAATACAAACCTGTAATCAGGTTAAACCTATTACAGAATAAATGCAACTCAACAATCTATTCATCTCAAAAACAAAAAATCTATGAGAAGAAATCCTATTCATGTTCGACTTCTTGCATTAAGCCTTATGTCGGGAGTCATGTTTTTCACCAGTTGTAATGACAACGATTACGACTTTAATGAAATAGACGTCACAGTGGGTATCGGTGGCGACAAGTTGGAGATACCCGTCAGCTCAACAGACGTTATCAAACTTGCAGATGTGCTCGAATTGGAAGCCAATGACTGTATCAAGGAAGATGCCAATGGCGACTATGTATTTCATCAGGAAGGCGGTGATGTGGCTCCTGTCCATGTGACCATTTCTCCGATTGTCATTAATGATCGTAATCATCATTCGTATGATATCACATTCTTAACAGCAATGGCATCCAATGGAACCCGCGCTTTATCGGGAGGTCTGAAGGCAAAAGGTAAGGTTTATGAGTTTGATTATAAGTACACGAAACCCGTTGAGGTGGTGAGCCTTCTTGAATCAGAGGTGAACTCGAACATCTCCGTCAATTTCTCCTTGCCTACAGGGTTGTCTTCTATCGACAAACTGTCTATGACCTTCCCGGAGTATATGGTGATAAAAGCCGGAAAGGACTATGAACTGAATGGCAATGTGGTGACTTTTAACAATCTGAGAAGCGGTTCTCAAAAGACTATCGCGCTCAGCAAGATAGACTTTACCAAGGGTGGCAGCAATATTGTCAACGGCACAAATTCACTTGAGATGAAGGGCTCTATTGAGGTAGAGGCGGCTATCAACACCTTGCCGTCAACTCTCCCTTCCAATCTTAAAATGACGGCGGATATCAACATCGGCGAGATTCAACTGAAGACTGCTACCGGTCATTTCAAACCGACCATCAATATGAACAACTTGGGCAATGTGGCGATTTCAAGTGTGCCTGACTTCCTCAAGGGTGGCAACGTGAATGTAGACCTTTACAATCCGCAGATAAAACTGAACATCAGCAACGACATGAATGTAGAAGGTCTGGTCAACGGCGTGCTTACGGCAAAAGACAAGAGCGGGAGACAACTGGCACAGGTCAGTGTGTCGGGCATCAAGGTGGAAGCCAACAAGACCTCAAAGATTTGCATCTGCCGCACGAAAGAAGGGGTAACGGGCTATGACCAGGTGATTGCCAACAATCAGCTCTCCTCGCTGATCAGTACGATTCCAGACAACATCACCTTCTCTGCCACAGCAGAAGCCAACAGCAACAAAACAGGCTCGTTTGAGTTTGGCAAGCAATACACTATCCAACCTTCATATGCCGTGGATGCACCGATAGCCTTTGCGGAGAATGCAACCATTGAATACAAGGACACCTTGGACGGTTGGAATGACGATGTGAAAGATCTCAGCCTTTCCAAGGATAGCTATATCCTGGCCACTGCAAATGTGGAAAGTGCTGTGCCCGCTTATCTGTCTGTTGAGGCTGTACCCGTGGGTGTAGACCACAAGGCGCTCAGCAAGGATGATATAGAGGTAATCGTGGAAGGAACCGTGGCTGCTTCCGCTGACGGACAGACCAAGGTCAGCTCTCCGCTGAGCATCAAACTTGTACAGAAAACCGAGGATGCCGTATCGAAACTCGATGGCATTATCTTCCTTGTGTCGGGCAAGGCAAATGGTGAGAATGGAGCCGTGACAGGCATCACCCTCAATGCCCGGAAACACACGCTTGTGCTCAAGGATGTGAAAATCCAACTCGTGGGCAAGGTAATCGGTGACTTTAACTAACCAAAAACAATCAGATAATTATGAGACAAAGATATAACAAATACATCCTTTCTGCCGCAATGCTGTTGGCAGGAGGCGTGGCAATGGCACAAAATCTGAATTCTGCCTATCACACAAAAGACTATAAGTTCCGTCATGACATGAACCCAGCCTACGGCAATGATCAGGGCTATTTCTCCATTCCCGCCTTGGGCAATGTGGGTGTGAGTTTGCAAGGCAATTTCGGTTATGGGGATGTGGTGCTTAAAAATCCGATGTACGGAACCGAGAGCGACAAGAAGATGACCACCTTCATGAACCCGTATATTTCCACCGATCAGGCGCTCAAGGGATTCAGCAAGGGCAACAACCGCATTGTCGGTGATGTGGGCTTGGCGATTCTCTCGATGGGTTTCAAGGGTTTTGGTGGTTATAACACTCTTGAAATCAACTCGAAGACCAATTTCGGCGTGTCGTTGCCTTATGAACTTTTCGAGTTCGCCAAGAACACAGGCAACAAGACTTATGATATGGGTGACATTAGCGCGCACGCTATGTCGTATGTGGAATTGGCGCTTGGCCATTCTCACGACATCAATGAAAATCTCCGTATCGGCGCCAAGTTGAAGTTCCTCTTCGGAGCAGCGCGGGGCGACTTCCAATTTAAAAACGTGAAGGCCGACCTCGCCTCCAATGACAAATGGACGGTGAGCGGTGATGCCCAGGCCAACGTATCCATGAAAGGCTTCACCTATGAGATGAGTCAGGAAGAATACAATCAAGAAAACAAGGGAACCTACGAGAAGGTTGACAATGTGGATGTGGACGGTGCAGGCATTGGCGGTTTTGGTATGGCTGTGGATTTGGGAGCAGTCTACAAAATCAATGACGACTGGAAGGTGAGTGCCTCTGTGCTTGACTTGGGTTTCATATCCTGGACCAACAATATGCAGGCTACCAACAAGAAGAAATCCTTTGAATTCAACGGCTTCCACGATGTGTCGGTCAAGGACGGACAAGGTGTGACCATTGACGACCAGACAGACTCTTATGGTGACCAGATTACAGACTTCATCAACCTGCAGGACCCGAAAGACGCGGGCAAGCGTTCTACAGGTATTGGCGCCACAATCAATGTGGGTTGTGAGTATACGCTTCCCGTCTATCGTAAGATGACTTTCGGCTTGCTCAGCAGCACTATTCGTGGACAGAAGCCCGTCTGAGTGCCAACTGGACACCTCTGAAATGGATTGACGGAGGTGTGAACTTCGCTGTCAACAGCTTTACGACCAGCATGGGTTGGGTGCTCAACATCCATCCAAAGGGTTACAACATCTATTTGGGTATGGACCACATCCTCGGCAAGACCAGCAAGGAGTTTATCCCGCTCAGTTCCAATGCCAGTGTGAATATCGGTATGAGTGTGGCTTGGTAAGACAAGAATAAAAAAGAAAAATCCGCAATGTCGAGCGAAAACTCAATATTGCGGATTTTCTTTTGAACGAGGTAGGGACGATCGGGCTCGAACCGATGACCTCTGCAATGTGACTGCAGCGCTCTAAACCAGCTGGGCTACGCCCC
>CAKPTK010000057.1 GCA_934190685.1 uncultured Prevotella sp. | reverse complement strand
CTATCATTTCTTCACCGATCATATCCACACCAGTCGCTTTGGTGCGATGATGAACGCCCGCTCGGCTGCCGAGGGCATCTATGAAAGCAAAGATTCCCAGTTGGCTCCGCTTCAGGCGATGATGGTCAACGTGATTCCTGATACGGTAGAGGTGAAACGCGAGAAAGGGAAGCCTGTGGTCTTCATTACTGGCGACAGCACGGTGAAGAATACTGACAAAGATCCTGACGGTATGTGGGGATGGGGTTCTCAAGCCTATACGGTGTTTGACCAGAAAAAAGTGATTTGTGTCAACTGTGCCAAGGCAGGCCGCAGTACGCGTACTTATTTGAACGAGGGCCGTTGGGACCAGGTCTACAACAGCCTGAAGCCCGGTGACTATGTGCTCATTCAGTTTGGCCACAACGATATCGGGCCTATCGAGAATCAGAAAAAACGCGGCACCATCGCTTGTGCCGATGACACTTGCCATGTGTACAAGTTGGAAGGATCAGGCATCTATGAGGTAGTCTATTCTTTCGGTTGGTATCTGAAAAAGTTTATCCAGGCTGTGCGAGAGAAGGGTGCTACTCCTATTCTTGTGTCGCTTACTCCACGCAACGAGTGGCCCAAGGGCAAGATTGAGCGCCGCAACGACACCTATGGCAAATGGTATCGCCAAGTGGTGAAGGAGACCGGTGTGGAGTTTGTGGATGTCCACAACATCACCGCCGATGCTTTGGACAAGAAAGGTCAGCAGAAGGCCAAGGCCTACTACAACCATGACCACACCCATACCTCACTCCTCGGCGCAAAATTGAACGCCAAGAGCGTGGCTAAGGGCTTGAAGCAAATCAAGAGTCCTTTGGCAAAATATCTGAAATAACACTTATTCTCATTATTCATAACAATCCCCGAACCTTCTGTATGATGTGGAGGATTCGGGGATTCTTTATTTCTTCTTGGTGAGATTATTCTTCGGAGAGGGCTATGGAAGTTTGATGGTGAAGACAAATCTTGCGCCGTGTTTGTAGCGTTCGTCCACATAGATGTCGCCACCCAGTTTCTCGGCAATCATGCGACAGATGTTGAGACCGAGTCCTGTGCCTTGTTTGTATTTGTCGAGCTTCTTGAACCGTTCGAAAATTTCTTTAATCTTGTCCTTCGGGATGCCGATGCCCGTATCGGTGACGCTGAAGGTGAGGTAGCCTGGGTGTTCAGTGTCGTTGCATGTCAACGTGATGGACCCTTTCGTGGTATTCTTTTCCGCATTGGTGAGCAGGTTGATGAGTACTTGTTTCACACGGGTGGCGTCGGTCTCGATGGTCATGTCGTGGTCGATGTCGCCGTGGTATCTCAGCTCCACTCCCGGTGCGCAGCGGTGGGTCACCGTTTTGATGGCTTGCTCGCAGAGCACGTTGACATTGGCTTGTTCATATTTCATCACATATTTGCCGCTCTCAAGCGAGGTCATGTCGAGGATATCGTTGATGAGCGTGCTCAGCAGCTCCGAGTTGTCTGTGATGGTCTGGCACATCTCTTTCTTTTCGTTCTCGCCTAATGCGTCCCCCATTTCTATCAGCACCTGGGTGAAGCCTACAATGGCATTGAGCGGCGTGCGTATCTCGTGGCTCATGTTTTGGATGAACATGGTCTTCATGCGGTCGGACTGTTGCGCTTTCTCCTTGGCGATGGACAGGTCTGTCACCGCCTTGCGGAGATGCTGGTTGAGTGTCTTCAATTTTCTTGACATCCGATGGCTATAGTAGAGATAGAGGGCAATGAGTATCAGTATCACGGCAGCCACGCTCAATAGGATGAGCAGAATCTTGTTGTTGGCAGCCATCTCTTTTTCTTTAGCCTCGCGGCGTGCCTTTTGGGCAGCAATGGCATTGCGCAACTGCTTGGTCTCGAGATTCTTGTTGTTGAGTGAGAGCAGGTAGTTGTCGGCGTTTAACTTGGCAAGGTGTTCTGCTGCTTTGGATTTGTTGAGCTCGAGTGACGAGTTCTCCAAGGTGAGCTGGGTGTTGGCCAGTTGCAGTCGGGTCTTTTGGAACACAGCCTGTTGCTTCTCCATCTCCAGTTCCTGATTGTTGTATTTCGCACTCATGTTGGTCAGGTCTTCCCTTGTCACCTTGGCGGCTTGAACGTTGCGGCTCATGATGGATTGACGATAGTAAAACAACGCCTTTTGGAAGTCACCTTGACGAGTGTAGTAAATGGTATAGAGGCGCAGGCGGTTGCCTGACAAGGGAATCTTCTTGATGTCTCTCAAGGCGGAGTCAAAGTTTTTCTCCGCCAACTTCTTGAAGATGCGCAATTCCTGTATGACATTCAGGTTTGTACCGCCTGGTAGACCGTTCCATTTCTCTGCCAAAGTGTAGTTCTCGAGAAACTCTTTGTCTCTGCCGAGCATGAACAGGGCATAGCACTTGTTTTGCTGCAGGAAGGCGCGTGATTGCTGCGACTTGCTGATGGCCAATCCTTTTTCCACGCAGTTGAGTGCCAACTCATATTCTTCGAGCATTCGGTAGCAGTCAGACATACCGCGGTAGTTTTGTGCCATGTCCTGGTCGGGTAGGTAAGTGGTGCCGAAATCCAGGGCTTTCTTGAAACTTTCGACGGCTTGTGCATAGTCTCCTCGGGCATACTGTGTATAGCCAAGGCTGCGGTAGCCAGTATAGATGCCGTAGTCATGGTGGTGGGCTTCAGCAAACTTCTGCTTGTTCTTGATGTAGTCGAGAGCTTCTGACATATGGTCGTTGTTCAGCAGCCAAGTGACCTTGTTGCTCATCACGAAATAGTAGTATTGTATATAGCCCGTCTGCAAGGCCTTGTCTTCCAAGACCTTTCCTGCTTTCTCAAGGGCGGCTCGGTCACTGCGGAAGAAATGATAGAGGAAGGGGATGGTCAGTGCTAAGCACTGTGCCTTCTTGTCCTTAGCCACTTGCGCCTGGTGATACAGACTGTCCGCCAATTGCAATCCCTTGGCCGTCCGTCGGGTCTCATACGCTTTGGTGTAGATGCGGTAGAGGTCGTCGCGAATCTTATAGGGATTGTTTTGCGCACAGAGGTTGGCTGTCGCCGAAAAGAATACGGTGGCAACAAGCAAAATTCGTTTATACGTTATATAATGTTTTTTTATATTCATTCTTGATGGGTTAGAAACGGCTATTTCTCTATTCTGTGCCGAGAATGTCGGAATTATAGGCGGTCTCTTTTTGTGGAATCACCCAAGTCCATCCTTCGTAATCGTCGGGTTGGATGGTGCCGGCAAAGGCCGTCAAGATGTTTCCGCCTTGTGCGGCAGTATTTCGCACGATGGGCAGCCGCCAACGTTTGTAGTTAAACCAGTCGTGACCCTCGCCCCACAGTTCTATACGGTTATAGAGGCGCACCTCGTTGAGCAGGTCGGCTCCTGTCTTGTCGCAGGTGTATTCCGGATTTCTTCCCGAGGTGCGGTTCAGTTCGACCAACAGTTGTCTCGCCTCGCTTTCTTTGCCTTTGATATGGCAGTCGGCTTCCGCCTGAATCAGATACATCTCCGATGAGCGGAACAGGTTGATTTGTCCCACACCCGGTTGGGCTTTAGCCATATTTTTGAATTGCATATAAGCGAAAATTTTCGACGTGGGGTAGAGTCTTGAATCGAACGCTTGTCTTGCCTTGGCTGTCAATGCCGTGCCCGCAGCTCCTGTGGCGGTGTTGTATGCATCTGCTCCTGGATCGAGGAACAAACCGCGGCGTATGTCTGTCTCTGGTATTTGCTCATACAGCTCTTTGCTGATAGCGGCGGGTCTGCTGACACACATTGTTGATTTGGAGTTGGAACCCTCGTAGGCAAAGAATTGGAAAAATTCAAGTGACTCGGATTCATCACTGTAGACACTCCATATTCATTCCTGGTTGGCGGTGTTGAACCCTGACATATATTCCTCGTTGGTCATCAGCGGATAACCCTGTCTTGCCAACTGGGCATAGTGGGCGGCTGTCTGCCAGTCTTCGCGGTTGATGGCTGCCCGGGCATAGACAGCGTAGGCGGCATTGAGGTTGGGCAGATAGTTGATGCCCTTTCCGCGGTCGCATCCCGATTCAGAGAAAAGGTGGATGGCGTTGTCTAAATCCGCATATATCTGCTCATAGCATTTGCCGAGTGTAGACAACGGAAGGTCACCTTTGACTCGTCTATTCGCAACACCACGCCACTAGTCTGTCCGCCGTTGCTGTCACACCACCGCTTGCCATAGAGCTGCACCAGCATGGAGTAGCAGTAGGCTCGATAGGTGAGTGCCTGTGCCTTGAGAAATTTCTTGTTCGACGTGCTGCCCGATGCGTTGCCCACTTCCATGATGATAGTGTTGGCGTTGCCGATAATTCGGTAATAGTAATACCAAGGGTAGTAGTCGTAGATGGATTCCGAATTGACCAGGTGCTGCATCTTGGCGATGGCACTGAATCCCGTGTAATATCTTTGATAGTCATTGCCTTGCACGTTGCCATACAGTGTCTTGATGGTACCCTCGCCATTGTAGTGTTGCGTCCTCATGTATTGCTGGGTCATCAATTTTGCCAGACCATTCACGGCAAGTTTTACATTGTCCGTGGTCGAGAAAATCACGCCGGTGGTTTGCGAGGCGTCGGAAGAGACTGACAGATAGTCGCTGTTGCAGGAGGAGAACGCCAGTCCGCATGCCAAGATGCCTATATAGTAGATTGGATTTTTCATGTCTTTTTCGTTTTTAGAATTTCACGTTCAGTCCCACGCTGAACACTCTTGGAGTGATCATCATGTTGAACATGGTTCCGTTGAATCCCTGCTGTGGGTTCATGCCGGTGCGCTTGGTGGTGGTGAACAAGTTCTCGCAAGTCATACTCAAGGTCACCGATTCCAGTCCGAGTGCCTGCATCCAAGTTTTGGGCAAGGTATAAGCGGCATAGAGATTTTTCAGCACCAAGTAGTTGGCGCTGGTCAGCCATCGTGACGACACGGCGTTGTTGTAGATGGAGGTCACATTGTTCACTTCGGGAATGCCGTTCACCCATATACGGTTGGGGGCGTCCTCGGTCATACCTTCGGGCACGCCAGACCACGATTTCAAGATGTCCATATGATAGTTGGAGGGAGTGACCTCGGTGGACATCAGTCCGCGGTAGACTTCATCGAAGAGTTTTCCACCCAAAGAGAAAGTGAACATGGCTGACAGGGTGAACGATTTGTAGCTCACTGAATGGGTGAAACTACCATAGCAGGTTGGTAGGGCAGACCCGTGGTCTTCCCTGGCAGCATAGGTGATGTCGTGGACATAATATTTGTCGCCGATTTTTTCTGCATAATTCGTGATGTCTGTTCCCTTCTCGTTGCCGATGATGGCGTCACCTTCTTTGATGAATCCGTCGGTGAGGTTGGGGGTGTAGAGCGACATACCGTTCATTTGGTCTACGCCGACAAAGGTGGGCAGACTGTATTGGTAAAGGCTCTTCCCTTCTTCGATTAGATAGATGCCGTTGACGATACCCGTCTTGTCCTGTTCCGGCAGTTGGGTCACCTTGTTGCGGATGAAGGAGAGGTTGGTGGCGAAGTTGACCTTCCAGTCGCGGTTGCGGTAGATGTCCACGTCGGTGGCAATCTCAAAACCGCGGTTGGCGATGGTGCCGATGTTGCGGAGAATAGAGGATGTAGGCTCCAAGTTGGTGGTGCCACCGGCGGACAATGGCAGGGAGACATTGAATATCAAATCCTTGTTGCGCTTGTCGAAATAGTCAATGCTGATGTTCCATCGATCGAAGAGACGCGCCTCTACACCGAGGTCGAACGAACCGCAGTTTTCCCATTTCAGGTTCAAGTTGGGCAATTGTGACAGATAGTAGGCACCTTGACCGCCGTTCTTGTTCGCACTGTAAAGTCCCATATAGGCATAAAGGCTGGCACTGGCGTCGTTGCCCACCTCGCCATAGTCGGCGCGCAGTTTCAAACTGTTCACCCATGTGATGGGTTGCATGAAAGCCTCTTTGGCCACGTTCCAGTTGGCTCCGACACTCCAGAAGTTTCCCCAACGGCTTTCCTTGGCAAAGCGGGACGAACCGTCGCGGCGGAAAGACGCCTCAAGATGATATTTCCCGGCATAGTCATAGCGTATCCTTCCTAAATAGCCTTCCGTGCGGTATTTGTCTTCCTGGCTGCGAGAGGTACTCATGTTGTTGAAGTTGGACAGATTGTCCTTGCCCTCAAACACTTGGTCGGTCTTGACAAGATAGGTGTAGTCGTATTTGTAGTCGTAGTTTTCATGTCCCAACAACGCTTCGACATAGTGGTTGCCAAAGGTATGGTTCCATCTCAGCTGTTGCTGGAACTCGTAGGTCTTGAAACGGTAGTTCTGTCGGGTGGTTCTGCCGTTGACACTTGCCGCGTCTCCGATTTGCGCACTTTCATAGATGCGCTTTTCCTGGTTGCGTGTGTTGAGGTCGCCAGTGACGGTGAACGAAAAATCATGGAGGAAGTTGGCGGTCATGTAGAAGTTGCCTTGCAACACATTCCGGAAGGTGCGGTTGGAGTTCAAGATGCTTTCTTCTATGATGTTGCGGTCTATAAATTGGTTGCGGGAGTTGACCATGCCTCCGCTTTCGTCGATATAGACACCGGAGTCGTAGAGCCGGTTGCCATCAGCGTCCACCACATAGCTGCCATCGGTATTGTGACGGTGGACGGGATAGATGGGAGCGATTTGACGGCAGATTTTGAATGGATTGCTGAGACTGTTTGTGTTCGTGCCTTCCGCAGCATTGGCCCTTTGGTGGCTGCCCGACAAGGTGAACCCTGTGTAAAACCAAGTCTTCGGACGGAAGTTCATGGTGGCACGGCCGTTCAGACGCTCAAAACCGTCGTTTTTCAGATAGCCGTTCTCGTTGAGATAGCCTACGGAGAAGTAGCTGTCACTCTTGTCAGTGACCACGCTTCCACTGAGGTTGTACTCCTGGCGGTAGCCTTTGCGGACTGACTGGTCAAACCAATCCAAGTCGTCAGCGTAGCCAGGAAGAATATGGGCGTCGGAGACCAACTTTCCGTTGGCGTCGAACAATTGGTCGGCGGGCTTGTCATAAATGTTCAAATACAAACGCTCCTGAATCAGGTTGGCTGTCGTATAAGCGTTGGCCTGTTCCAACGTATGGTCATTGTCGAGATAGGAATTGCGCATATTGAGCCAACTCGTCTCCATGAACTGGTTGGCGTTCAGACGTTTGTATTCACTGATACCCCGGTCGTAGAAACCCTGGCGGATGTTCAAGTCGAAGTGCATGCCGTGTTCTCTGCCCCGCTTGGTGGTGATGAGAATCACGCCGTTCGACGCCCTGTTGCCATAGAGGGCGCAGGAAGCGGCATCCTTGAGCACGGTGACACTCTCGATGTCATGAGAATTGAGGTCGGAGATAGTGCTAGAGAATGGGATGCCGTCGACAACAATCAACGGATTGCTCGAGCCGTTCACACTGCCGAATCCACGGATGCGGATGGTCGGCTCAGTGCCAGGCTCGCCATAAGTGCTATTGACAATCACACCGGGCATGTTGCCTTCCAGGGCTGCCGTCACCGAGGTGACAGGGCGCACCGCTATCTGACGGCTGTCTATCTGGGAGACAGCGCCTGTGATTGTTGATTTCTTCGCAGCGCCATATGCTACCTGGACTACCACTTCATCGAGCGACTTGGTTATCGTGTCGCTGACTTGTGCCATACCGACAGTTGGAAATAAAACAATACCAGCTATCATAGACACCCATTTTTCTTGTCTCTTTCTCATATATTCATGCATTGTCTTTTCTCACAGTCCCAATCGTCGTCTGTATGCAAATCAATAATATTCAGCAAGAAAAGAATACTTTCTGCAAAGATAATTAAAAAAAGTGTAATGGAATAGTTGTTTCCCAATAAAATGCAAACTAATCCCTTTTTTCTCTATTTTGTTCTGTTTTTACTCGTTGTGAGGAATGTCAACCATACTGTTTCCACCTTAATTATATGTGGCATGGCGTTTTGGCGAACTAAAAAATAGACTTGAAGCGACACGGAAAGAAAAACTTTTGGATTCTTTTCGTTGAATCATAACTTTCCATTAACTTTGCGATTATGAAAAAGACAACCCATAACTTGTTGTGCGCCTTTTTGCTGTTGTGCGCCCTCTTCAGCCCCCTAACCATGGAGGCAAAGACCGAGAACCATTCTTTTTCCATAGGTAAGGGAACCTTCCTCCTTGACGGAAAACCTTTTGTTGTCAAGGCAGCGGAAGTACACTATCCCCGCATTCCCCGAGCCTATTGGGAACATCGCATCCGTATGTGCAAGGCTTTGGGGATGAACACCCTCTGCCTTTATGTTTTTTGGAATATCCACGAACAGCGGGAAGGCGAATTCGATTTCTCGGGAAATCAAGATGTCGCCGCATTCTGCCGTTTGGCGCAGAAACACGGCATGTATGTCATTGTGCGGCCCGGTCCCTATGTTTGTGCGGAATGGGAAATGGGCGGTCTGCCTTGGTGGCTGCTCAAGAAGAAAGACATCCGACTCAGGGAGCGTGATCCTTATTTCATGCAGCGTGTGGCAACCTTTGAACACAAGGTCGCCGAGCAGTTGGAGCCTCTCAGCATCGCCCATGGTGGACCGATTATCATGGTGCAGGTGGAGAACGAATATGGCAGTTATGGCGAGGACAAACCTTATGTGAGTGCTGTCCGTGACATGCTCCGCAAGGAATGGGGCAACAAGGTGACTCTTTTCCAATGCGACTGGGCGTCGAACTTCACCAAAAACGCGCTCGATGATTTGGTGTGGACGATGAACTTCGGCACGGGTGCCAACATTGACCAGCAGTTCCGCCGCTTGGGAGAGTTGCGTCCCGATGCTCCCAAGATGTGCTCCGAGTATTGGAGTGGATGGTTTGACAAATGGGGCGCTCGCCATGAGACACGTCCTGCGAAGGCGATGGTTGACGGCATCAACGAGATGCTTTCCAAGGGAATCTCGTTCTCCCTCTATATGACCCATGGCGGCACGTCGTTTGGCCATTGGGCAGGTGCCAACAGCCCCGGCTTCAAGCCAGACGTCACTTCCTATGATTATGACGCCCCCATCAACGAATATGGTCAGCCGACCCAGAAATATTGGCAGTTGCGGGAGGTGATGCAACGCTATGCCGACAGCAAACTCCCCGCTGTTCCCAAGGCTCCCATGCCTTTTGTTGGAATACCAGAAATCGCTCTGACGGAGTATGCGCCGCTCTCAAACGGTATGAGCGACAAGCGCACCAGCGACCGGCCGCTCACCTTTGAAGACATGGACATGGGGTGGGGCACGATGGTTTATACCACCACATTGCCGGAACTTTCGGGGAAAGTGGCGCTCACTATGGATGCGCATGATTATGCCCAAGTGTACTTGGACGGCAAGTATGTGGGCAAGACCGACCGCTCTTTGGACGAGAAGTCGTTGCTGTTGCCGTCTGTGAAGAATGGAACCCAACTCAAGATTGTTGTGGAGGGCATGGGGCGCATCAATTTCGGTCGCGCCATCAAAGACTACAAGGGCATTGTCGGTGATGTGACCTTGACCACCGAGCAAGGTGTGTGGACACCAAGACACTGGACATGCGCCACTTTGCCGGACGATTATGCCACCGCTGAAAAAGCGCTCGCCACCGCCACATCTTTAAGTAATGGACAGGCATCGGCGCCAGGCTATTACCGGGGCTGCTTCCAAATGAACAAAGTGGGCGACACCTTCCTCAACATGGAAGCATTCGGCAAAGGACAGGTGTATGTAAACGGTCATGCCCTTGGACGCTTTTGGCACATCGGTCCTCAACAGACACTCTATTTGCCAGGCTGTTGGTTGAAGAAAGGACGCAACGAAGTGGTGGTGCTTGATGTGGCAGGGCCCAAGGCTGGAGCCAAAGTGCAAGGGTTGGATCATCCCGTCATTGACAAACTGAACTTGGAGAAATCTGTCAAAAATAATGACCCGAAAAAGGCTCTCCCGCAAGGAAAACTGAAGATAGCTCTTTCCACGACCTTGAAACTGGGCAATGGATGGCAAACAATCCGCCTCAAGGAACCCTTGCGTGGACGTTATATCGCACTTCAAATCGGTGAGAATCAAAACGGAAAGCAGCAAACGGCCATTGCCGAACTCTATGCCCAAGACGAGCAGGGCAAGCGAATCAACCGGGACAACTGGCAGGTGCGTTATGCCGACAGCGAGCAAGGCAACCACACGTTGGACAAGGCGTTCGACCTGCAAGAGTCTACCTATTGGCAGACGGATGCCAAGGCGCCCCTCCCTCATGTCATCATCATCGACACTGGCAAGTCGCAGACCTTCTCCGCCCTCGAATACCTGCCGCGCCAGGAACAAGGGGCTCCAGGCAGTGCCAAGCAAGTTGACGTGTTGATATTTGAATAGGTGCGTTGTCGGAACAACTTTTCTTCTGCAACCCACAATATTGGTAACAGAAAAAAGTTTTTCGCAAAATATCATACATTCCTACACAAACCGCTCGCAACCCCTGTGTTTATGCGGAGTTTGGCGATGTATGATGGGCTAAATATCCTACACGAATCATACATTATCCTACATGGTTCGTGTATGAAATGTCTTGAAGAGGGGTGGAAGCAAAGGCATTCCGACTCCTTTTCTCGATTGCCCAAAATCTGTCCGGTAGTTTGGGCACTGGTTGCCCACCGCGTGTTCATCGGTTGCCCACCGCCTGTTCACCTCTTTTTCAAGGGCAGTAACCGACCTAAAGTGTCTTGAGTCGGTTTAATCCCTAATGTAAAATACAAGGGACGGCGAGAAAGATTTTAGTCTTAATTCGAAGGGAAATTCACCGGTCTGTTTCATGACAAAACGTGTGAAATGGGCTGGGAATGATGATGGAAAGAGAATTTTGTGTAGGATAATGTATGATTCGTGTAGGATATTTAGTCCATCATACATTGCCAAACTCCGCATAAACACAGTGGTTGCGAGCGATTTGTGTAGGTGTGTATGATATTTTGCAAAAAAATGTGTTGTGTGATAACAATATAATAACTGCAGAATAAAAAGTGGAAAGGTGGATACAAAAACCGCCCGATGCAAACTTGATGCTGCATCGGGCGGTTATTTTTATGGAATGAATGATTCGTGTTATTTTGGCAAGTTGAATGCCTTGGTCATTTCCTTGAGCTGCGCTTCGCTCATGCCCTCGGGCTCATAGCCCATGCAGCGAGAGTTGATGTAGATTTTGGCACTCTTGGAAAGAACGTCGATTTGGTCGAAAGCGTCCATCACATCCAAGCCTTTGGCGAAAACACCATGCTTCTCCCAAAGCACCACATCGTAGTCCTCAAGTTCTTTGAGGGTGGCGTCGGCAAGCACGTTGGAGCCTGGAAGCTCGTAAGGAACCACACCCAGACCTAATGGGCAGAAAGCCTTGGTCTCGGGAATCATGCTCCACAGAATGTTGGTGAGAACGTCCTTGCCCAGGAACTTGCGGTTGTGGCTCATGGCAACAAGTTCGATAGGGTGTGTGTGGACAGTAGCCTTGTAGGCAGAACCGCTCTCGATAAGATGGTTGTGCACGGTGAGGTGAGAAGGAAGTTCGCTGGTAGGCTGTACAGGGTTGTCGGCAATGATGACGTAGCTTGCGCAGTCGTCAAGGATGCGGATGACACTGCCGTTGTCCATAGGCCAGCGGGCCAAGTCACGCATACGCTTGCCTGTTCCCTTGCAGTAGAAGTAGCAACCTTTCAAGTGGGGAAGTGTAACACCAATCTGCTTTACTTCACTGATGGCTGGCATTTGGCGAATCTCGTCGTCTACGTAGTCTGTCACGTTGACAGTGATGTTTCCACCATTTCTCTCAGCCCATCCGTTCTGCCAGAGATAGCCGGCTACTTCTGCAATCTTTTCTACCTCTTTTTTCAAGGCGGGGCGACCTTCTAATATACTTTTCATATCTTTAAGTTTTGAATTGTCTTTTTTGCTTGGGTATCTGGGTGCAAAATTAGTGACAAAGGGCAAGCATAGGCCCAATAATTTGATAATCTATCACTAAGTTTTGACCCGTCAGCGGGTCTGGTTGCGATATTCACTTGGTTTATGCCCCGTCTTGCTGCGGAATTTGGCGGAGAAATAGTCAGGCGACTCGAAATTGAGCTGGTAGGCTATTTCCTTGATGCTCATGTCGGTGGTGGACAACAACTCTTTGGCACGCTGCAACTTGAGGTCTTGTTGGTAGAGAGAGGGGGATATGCCCGCAAACTCCTTGAAGAGCTTGCGAAAATTGGAGTAGCTCATGCCCATCTCCTCGGCAATCTGCTGGATGGTGAGCTCGCTCTCCAATGAGTTGCGAATGCGGAGGCGGGCACGGCTGACCATGTCCATGTGCAGGCTGTCCTTGCTGAGGATGATGTTGTGCTCAAGTGCATACATCAGACCGATGAGATGGTTGACAATGCCGGCAAGAATCTGTTGCACATACGGCGCCTCTTCCTGTGCCGCCTTGAGCGCCGATTCATAGAGGCTGACAATCTCCTCGGAGAATCCCACATGGTAGATGGGCTTCTCGACGGAGAGGAATCCCGCCTTCACACGGTCGTTGATGTTGCGGCCCTTGAAGCCAATCCAATAACTGTGCCATCCTTTGGATGGAGTAGGACAATAGCTGTGCGTCTCACCGGGGAAAAGCAAAAACAAATCGCCTGCAGCGATATGGGTGCTCTTCAAGTGGTCGGAATGGAAAGTTCCCTCACCCTCGGTCAAGTAGAGCAATTGGAACTCGTTGAGAACTCTGCCCCTTTCCAAGTCAAAATAATAGCCGTCAGCATGTCCGCGGGTAGGGTAGGCGTCGCCCGGCAGAATTTCTTCGTATCCCACCGTGCTTACCGTCAGCCCCCATTGCAAGTCGCGGTCGTTGGTGACCAGGTATTTGGATTTCTGTATAGCCATAATCTTTTTGTAGTTGTCCGCTTGGTTAACTGCAAAATTACACAAAAAGATAGAAACAAACGAGATTTTAAACTTTCTTTTTATAAAAATGTACTTCTCTATTCGTGACTGTCGGGTTGAAACGTACAAAAAACGATAATTTCTTCGGCAAAGATTATGCGGTGTACTTGCTTTTTCGTAACTTTGCAGTCGCAAATTATAATGTACATTAAAATGGCTGAATCAAAGAAAATCAAGACCGCGCTCATCTCGGTCTTCCACAAAGATGGTTTGGAGCAATTGCTTGCCAAGCTGAATGAAGAAGGTGTGAAGTTCCTTTCCACCGGAGGTACACAGAAATTTATAGAGTCTTTGGGCTACGAGTGCCAGGCTGTGGAGAGTGTCACCACCTATCCTTCCATTCTCGGAGGACGAGTGAAGACTTTGCATCCCAAGATATTTGGCGGCATCCTTGCCCGCCGCGACAATGAAGGCGACAAGGAGCAGATGGCTCAGTATGAGATTCCCGAGATCGACCTTGTCATCGTTGACCTTTATCCGTTTGAGCAGACAGTGGCAAGCGGTGCTTCTGAAGCTGACATCATCGAGAAGATTGATATCGGCGGCATCTCCCTCATCCGTGCTGGAGCCAAGAACTTCAAAGATGTGGTCATTGTGCCCAGCAAGGCAGAATACGGCATGCTGCTTGACATCCTCAACAAGAAAGGCGCACAGACAGACATCGAGGACCGTAAAAAGTTTGCGGAGCACGCATTCGGTGTGAGCAGTCATTATGACACAGCCATTCACGCTTGGTTCGCAAAATAAAAAATATACAAGTAAAACATAATCGAAATATGGGATTTTTCTCGTTTATTCAGGAAATAGCAATGGACCTTGGCACCGCCAACACCATCATCATCAGTGATGGAAAGATTGTGGTTGACGAGCCGTCCGTGGTAGCCCTTGACCGCCGCACAGACAAAATGATTGCTGTGGGCGAGAAGGCAAAGATGATGTATGAAAAGACTCACGACAATATACGCACAATCCGTCCACTTCGCGACGGAGTGATTGCCGACTTCACTGCTTGCGAGCAGATGATGCGCGGTCTGATCAAAATGGTGCACACCGGCAGCCGCTTGTTCTCTCCGTCACTTCGTATGGTCATCGGCGTTCCCTCTGGATCCACAGAGGTGGAACTTCGTGCCGTGCGTGACTCGGCTGAGCATGCTGACGGCCGTGATGTCTACTTGATATTCGAGCCGATGGCTGCCGCTATCGGTATCGGCATCGATGTGGAGGCTCCGGAAGGAAACATGATTGTTGATATCGGCGGTGGCAGTACAGAGATCGCTGTCATCTCGTTGGGTGGCATCGTCTCCAACAACTCTATCCGTATTGCCGGTGATGATTTGACTGCAGACATCCAGGAATACATGAGTCGCCAACACAATGTGAAGGTGAGCGAGCGTATGGCTGAGCGCATCAAGATTCATGTCGGTTCCGCTCTCACCGATTTGGGCGAGGAGGCTCCTGAAGACTATATCGTGCATGGTCCAAACCGTATCACAGCCCTTCCAATGGAGGTTCCCGTATGCTCTCAGGAAATTGCAC
>CAKPTK010000056.1 GCA_934190685.1 uncultured Prevotella sp. | reverse complement strand
GAATAATAATGATACCCAAAATGTTGATAATCGTGTTCATACTTGTTATTTTTTATTTCAACGCTGCAAAGTTAATGATAAAAATCGAATGACACAAATAAATTATCGCTTTTTTAACGTATAATCTTACGGTTTATTGTTGATGTGTAACTTATTGGTATAAAAACCTTAAACAGGGTTATTCAAATTACAAGTCGGAATAATGATCGGATTTATACATCTTTATTTCTATCCAACTTGTGCTTATAAAGTCATCATTGGTCATGATTTTGCAAAGACGACCATTGTACATGAATGACACACCATATCCCTTGTGGCGTACAGAACTGCCCCCATATTTTGCCACGACCTTGAGAGGAACGTTCTTGGCAAGCAAGTCTTCCACTAAGAGCGACATTGTATACACCGCATTGGTCTTGAGGGCTTTTGTCATGACATCACATTTATAACAATAAGGTACTTCTTTAAGAGATACTGAAAGGATATAGGGAGTAAGTTTCATGCCATGATAGGTCTTGTCGTAATCCTTGAAATCAAGACTCCCCATTGACGATTTCACCCCTTCCCCCTTGTCTTGAAGCATTTTCTTCAGCTCCTTGGTCTTATATTTAAAAATATCAAGATGCAACAATCCAGGATTGTCGAGAATGGTGAAAAGCGAGATGTTCTTGGTGGCATCCCCCACATAGTTGGTTTGATCAAACCAATAGCCTACCACACGCTTTTCGTTCTTCATGTCTCCACCCTCGTTCACTTCCTTGAATATCCAGTTGTCACCAGCTTTATGACAATAGTATTTGATGGATGTATTCTCTTGTCGTCCACTCAATGCCCTTGTGGTCTCTGTCTGATAGTTTGAGTTGTTGTCACGCTCATAGGTCGTGCTGTAGTTGCCACTACCTCTCACAGTCTTCTTGACAAGTTTATGTTCGGCATCGTAAGTGAAAAGCAAGGTTTCAAAGTCTGTCGTGATTTTCTTCACATACCCCGTTGCGTCACGTTCAATCTGATATTTCCCATAATCAGAAAGAACTGTAGATTTAGACTTGTCAAGGCGGCCATCCTCATTAAAATAAAGAAGTCCTACATCCGTCAAGATCCATTTCACATTTCCATAAGCGTCGAATGCGGCCGCATCATGATATTGTTGAGCGGAAACAGATTGAACGACGGATATTAGGACAAGCAATAGACAATACTTCATTCTTTTCATTTTGTATGTTTTTTAATGATACAATCAGAAGATGAAGCTTATCGTTCATCAAGTGTTTGATAATCCTTTCTCTCAAGCACATTCTTGTATGCCGGACGGATAATGCGACGCCCCTCAAAGTTAAGTTCCTCGATTCGATGGGCTGTCCAACCGACAATACGGGCCATGGCAAAAATAGGCGTATAGATTTCTTGCGGAAGACCAATCATTTCATAGATGAAACCGCTATAGAAGTCCACATTGGCGCAAATGGGCTTCTTTGTCTTTCGGAACGCAGACACACACTTGATGCCTTCTTGCTCCAACAAACGCAGGAACTCATACTCCTCCTCACGTCCTTTTTCCTTGGCGAGTTCACCAGCCAACTTCTTCAATTCCACGGCACGGGGATCGCTCATGGTATACACCGCATGACCTATTCCATAAATTAGTCCGGTCTTGTCATAAGCCTCTTTGTTGAGCATTCTATTAAAATAGGTGTCGATCTCGTCAATGCTGGTCCAATCCTTGATTTGTTCTTTCAGGTGGTGGAACATGTTGATGCACTTGATATTCGCTCCACCATGCAGGGGACCTTTCAAGGAACCGATACCTGCGGCAATGGAAGAATAAGTGTCTGTTCTTGTGGAACTTGTCACACGTACGGTAAAGGTAGAGTTGTTACCTCCACCATGCTCGGCTTGGATGATGAGCAGAAGGTCAAGCATACGGGCGTCGAGTTCTGTGTATTCATTATGTTTGAGCATGTAGAGGAAGTTCTCGGCTATTGAGAAGTTCTCGTGCGGATGGCGGATATGCAAGGACTTACCCTGGACAGAATGCCGATAGATGTTGTAGGCGTAGGCGATGATGGTGGGAAAACGGGCTATCAACTCTATCGATTGACGCATCAGATTGTCGCGTGATATGTCGTCCGGATTCGGGTCAAAGGTGTACATCTCAAGCACACAACGGGCAAGGATATTCATGATATTGCTTCCTTCGAGATCGACAATGTGCACGATCGTGCGGTGGTCAAGCGACATGTTGTCGTTGATGAGTTCCCGGAAGGCGGACAGTTCCTCTTTGTCAGGCAGTTTGCCAGACAGCAAGAGGTAGGCGATTTCCTCGAATCCGAAACGTTTTTCTTTCAATAATGGTGACACCAAATCGTCAAGTTCATAGCCGCGATAGTAAAGCCTGCCTTCTGTAGGACGCATATTCCCATTCTCATCGCGGTCATACCCGACAACATTACCGATATTGGTCAGTCCCACCAATACGCCTGTACCGTCCTCGTTACGAAGGCCACGCTTAACGCCATACTTGGCAAAGAGTTCATTGTCTATCTTGCACGAGTTCTTTACCTCGTCCGAAAGTTTATATATCAAATATTCCTTTTTCATATCAAGTTCCTTTTATACGACATTAAAGTGACGATGCAAGTTTTTCTCCAAATTCTTTAGTTCCGAGAGACTTACCATTATGCATAAAACGCGCTAAGTCATTTGTGGCATAGCCCTGTTCAAACAAATCTTCCATCTTTTGCTCGATGAGTTGTGAAGCTTCTTTCCATCCCATATAGTCAAGCATCATGGATGCTGACAGAATCAGAGAACAGGGATTGACAATGTTCTTTCCGGCAATATCCGGTGCAATGCCGTGGGTGGCTTCAAAAATGGCATGCCCTGTCTGATAATTGATGTTCGCACCAGGGGCGATGCCGATACCTCCCACCTGAGCCGCCAGCATGTCGCTCACATAGTCGCCATTGAGATTCATGGTGGCAATCACACTGTAGTCTTGCGGCTTGAGCAGCGCATTCTGTAAGAACGCGTCACAGATGCAATCTTTGATGACAAGCTTTCCACTCTTCAGTTCTTCACCGAATTCGCGTTCAGCCAACTCATATCCCCATTTTTTGAAGCCACCCTCGGTAAACTTCATAATATTGCCTTTATGAACGAGCGTGACTGAAGGAAGATGATGTTCCAAAGCATATTCGATGGCACTTCTGATAAGCCGTTCGCTTCCTTCCTTGGACACCGGCTTCACGCCGAATGAGGAAGTCTTTGGGAAACGGACCTTGGTCACGCCCATTTCCTTTGAGATGAAGTCATAGAACTTAGCCGCCTCAGGAGTTCCCGTCTCCCATTCAATACCAGCATAGATATCCTCCGTATTCTCTCGGAAAATACACATGTTCACTTTTTCGGGATGCTTCACTGGCGATTCCACACCGTGGAAATAGCGTACTGGACGCTGGCACACATAAAGGTCGAGCGTCTGTCGAAGCGCCACGTTGAGTGAACGAATGCCTCCTCCTACCGGTGTCATCAAAGGTCCCTTGATTCCGACAAGATACTCCTTGAAAGCGTCAAGTGTGGCTTGTGGCAGCCATTCGCCTGTTTGCTCATGAGCCTTGCCTCCAGCCAAAACTTCCCTCCATTCTATCTTGCGTTTCCCTTGATAAGCCTTTTCGACTGCTTTATTGACGATAGCCTGGCACACAGGGGTGATTTCGCTTCCCACCCCGTCACCTTCTATATATGGTATTGTCGCTATATCGGGTACAATCAGTTTTCCGTCTTGTTTAGTTATCTTTGCCATAATCGATTTTTCTTTAATACAATAGGTTCTTCTTATTATTTGTTCACGTAGTTCAAAGCCGAACCAGCCTTAAACCAATTGATTTGCGTTTGATTGTAAGTATGCTCAGCCTCAAAGCTTTCAGACGTTCCGTAACTGTGATTCAATGTTACAGTAAATTTCGAACCGGGAGCAAACGTCTTCAGACCTGTTACAGAAATCTTATCGTCCTCTTTCACCTTGTCATAATCGGCTTTGTCGACAAATGTCAGAGCCAACATACCCTGCTTTTTCAGATTCGTTTCATGTATACGCGCAAAGCTCTTGGCGAGGATAACGCGCACATTCAAGAATCTGGGTTCCATGGCCGCATGTTCACGGGAAGAACCTTCACCATAGTTGTCTTCAGCGACCACAATTGACGGAATGCCGTGCGCCTTATAGTCTTTGGCTGCCGTAGACACCTCACAATAATCACCGGTCAACTGATCCTTCACATGGTTTGACTCGCCATTAAATGCGTTCACCGCCCCCATGAGGAGGTTGTTGGATATGTTTTGCAGATGGCCTCTGAATTTTAGCCATGGGCCCGCCATCGAAATATGGTCGGTCGTGCACTTTCCCTGTGTCTTGATCAGCAAAGGCATGTCAGTAAGTTCCTGGCCATCCCAAGGTGCAAACGGTGCCAATTTCTGCAAACGTTCACTCTGTGGAGAAATGACAACGTCCACATTCACGTGTTCTTCTGACGGAGCGATGAAGCCTTTGTCCTTGACAGCGAAACCCTTAGGAGGGAAGACATAACCCGTCGGTGCGTCCAGCGACACCATTTCCCCGTTTTCATTGACAAGTTTGTCCGTAGCCGGGTTAAAGTCAAGTCGACCGGCAATGGCGAGAGCCGTCGTCAGTTCAGGACTTCCGATAAAGGCATAGGTATTCGGATTTCCATCAGCACGGCGACGGAAATTACGGTTGAAGGATGTCACGATGGCATTCTTGCGGTTGTTGTCATCGGTGTGACGTTTCCACTGTCCGATACAGGGACCACAAGCGTTGGTCATGATCACGGCTCCGATTCGCTTGAAATCCTCAAGGATACCATCGCGCTCCGCTGTATATCGGATTTGCTCCGAACCGGGGTTGATGATCAGTTGTCCCTTTACCTTAATGTTTTTCTCGGCAGCTTGTCTGGCTACGGATGCAGCCCGGCAAAGATCTTCGTATGAAGAATTGGTACACGAGCCAATCAGTCCCACTTCCACTGTCATGGGATAATCATTGGCCACGCCCTTGGCTTTCATTTGGGAAATGGGTGTAGCGGCATCCGGTGTGAATGGTCCGTTCAAGTGTGGCTCCACCTTGGAGAGGTCTATCTCGACAATGCGGTCGTAATAGGTTTCCGGATGAGCGTAGACATCATCGTCCGCACGAAGGTTCTCGGCGTTTTGATGTGCCATGACCGCCACCTCTTCCCTACCCGTCTGACGCAAGTATTGGTCAGCGTTTGTATCATACGGGAAGATGCTGCAAGTGGCGCCCAATTCAGCTCCCATGTTGCAGATGGTCGCTTTTCCCGTGGCGGAAATGGATTGCAGTCCATCGCCAAAGTATTCAAGGATGGCATTGGTTCCGCCCTTGACGGTCAGAATGCCGAGAATTTCGAGAATGACATCCTTAGGCGTTGCCCATCCACTGAGTTTTCCAGTGAGTCTCACTCCAATCAATCGCGGCATTTTCAGTTCCCAGGGCTGTGCGGTCAGCACATCGACAGCGTCGGCGCCACCCACACCTACCGCCACCATGCCGAGTCCGCCGGCATTGGGCGTATGCGAGTCCGTACCCACCATCATGCCTCCAGGGAAAGCATAGTTCTCAAGCACCACTTGATGAATGATGCCTGCCCCAGGTCCCCAAAAGCCTATATGATATTTTTGGGATACCGAACGCAGGAAGTCATACACCTCCTTGTTGGTCTTGCAGGCAGTCGGCAAATCCTCAGCCGCCCCCACATCGGCGCGAATCAAATGGTCGCAATGAACGGTTGCGGGCACAGCCACACGATCCTTTCCTGCATTCATGAACTGCAGCAGTGCCATTTGCGCTGTCGCATCCTGCATAGCCACACGGTTGGGACGGAAGTCGACATAGTCGATTCCCCGTTTGAACGGGCGCAACTGCGATGGATTGTAAAGATGAGAATACAACACTTTCTCCGCATAAGTGAGCGGACGTTTCAAAGCCTCTCTTGCAGCATCTACATTCTTCTTATAGTCTGCATAAAAAGCGCGCAACATTTCAATATCCAATATCATATTCATTCTATTGATTAATAAGTTTGTGTGCAAAGATAGTAAATTCTTTCCAAACGAAAACATTTTTATGGAATAAATTGCAAAATGACACTACTATTATTCATTTGGCTGACATTTGTTGAATAAATATACGCTGTTTATGTGTGTTTACTGTTTCTTTTGTGTGATGACAAGAACTTGTACAATCCTCAACAAATAACACAAATAAGTGTTAATAACGGCATTTAATCTACAGACTTATTGTAATTTTGCGTGTGAAAGCCACCGCTATGGATGTATGCAGGAGCAAATCCCCAGGCTTTAACGATTAATATATAATAAGGAGTAACAGATGTCGACGCAGCTTATATTCACTCTTCTGATTCTTGCCGCCGCCGTTGGATATGGAGGCTACAGAGTTTTTATTGCCTTAAAAGAGGATGGAAGCCCTTGCCGCAACTGTCCTGGTTGCGCCTTGCGCAATTCCCTGAAAGGCAAACATATAAACGAAAGAAAACGACGGGAGATACTGTCCTCTTGCGAAAAGCAAATAAAAAATATTGAAAAATAATCGCGGAAATATTTGGACAAACGAAATATATGTTGTACCTTTGCAACCGCAAATAAGAAATGACAGCCATGGTGCCTTGGATGAGTGGCTTAGTCAACGGTCTGCAAAACCGTCTACGGCGGTTCGAATCCGCCAGGCACCTCGTTTAACGGAGGATTCCTTTTGATGAAGGAATCCTCTTTTTCTTTATTAACCGACTTGTTTTTATGATAAAAATTTTTCTTTTATCCGGTTTGATTTGTCTTTGCACTGCTGTTGCAAAGGCTCAAGTTCATAAGATATACGACGAACGCATACGGAGTCTGCAAGTGGTGGCCAACGAAGATTGGCTGAACCTGCCTGTTATCAGTCTGCAAGACGGGAAAATAGATATCGACTTCGATGACCTCACCCATCAATATGAACGCTACACTTATAAGATTGAACATTGTGAGTACGACTGGTCGACGTCGTCCGAGCTCTTCTCAAGCGACTATCTCTATGGATTTGCCAGCGGCAATATCATTGACGACGCACAGGAATCCATCAACACCAATACCCTCTACACGCATTATCATCTGACTTTACCCAACGACAAATGCCGTTTCAAGATAAGTGGCAACTACCGTCTTACCCTCTTCCGGGAGAATGAAGACAACACCCCTGTACTGGAAGCCTGTTTCATGATTGCCGAACAAAAGGTGGGCATCCGCATGGAGGAAACGTCCAACACCGACATAGAGAACAATGGACGCTATCAACAGTTGTCCTTGCAGGTCAAGTATAATGGTTTGAGGGTGGACAACCCACAGACCCAAGTCAAGACCGTTGTGATGCAAAACCGTCAATGGCACGATGCCAGGGTCAACGTCAAGCCACAGTTCACCATGGCCGACGGACTCCAGTGGCAGCATTGTCGAGACTATATATTCACGGCTGGCAACGAATACCACAAGTTCGAGATGCTCTCTACAGACAATCCGTCCATGGGGGTGGAACGCTTGGACTGGGATGGAAAATCCTACAACGCCTACCCTTATGTTGACACGCCACGCCGCAATTATCTTTACGACGAGTCAGCCCAAGGCGCGTTTATTCTCCGTAACAGTGACAATGTGGAAAGTTCCACGACTTCCGACTATATGAATGTTCATTTCGAACTGAAGTGTGCGGAAGCCACACAAGGGGACGTCTATCTGAACGGCGACTGGACTTACGACTCTTTCTCCGACGCCTACAAGCTGACATACGACAATTCCACTCACAGCTACAAGGCGACAGTTCCGCTGAAATTGGGCTATTATTCTTATCAATACCTGCTCAAGGATTTCACTGGAAAAATCGTCTTCCCGCCTTTTGAGGGCAGCTTTTATGAGACAAAAAACACCTACCAGACCCTGGTCTACTATCGCGCCAATGGCGACAGGACCGACAGGCTGGTAGGCTATGCGATATTGGAATAGAGAGGATTATCGTCCCTCCTCTATCCAATGTATATGCTTTGAAATGCTATTGCGTGTATTACCAACGGCTTATTCCGTATAGGTCACGCAAGCGGGGGCCTTGGTCATGCGGGGATTGACAAAAGAGCAACCCATGAAGAATTCATACAGAGAACTGGGGTCGCCTTGATACTGCTTGCCTATCGCCACCTTTTTGAGCGCTTTGCAATCTTTGAACGACATGAAATCCAACTCGACCCGCGCGGGAAGCGACACCGAAGTCAACTTGTTGCATCCTTCGAAGGCATTGCTCTCAATCTTGGTAAGGCTGGCAGGAACGGGCACAGAAGTGAGGCCCGTGTGCTTGAAGGCGTTCTGGTCGATGAGCGTGATGGAGTTAGGCAAATCCACGTGGGTGAGCGCCTTGCAATCCTCGAAAGTGCTTTGAGGCAGTTTCGTCAAGTTTTGGGGCAAGGTGACATGGGTGAGCGAACTGCAAAGCCAGAACACGGTGTTCCCCATGTTGTCAACAGTTTCTGGCAATGTGGCGGAGGTGAGGCCGGTACACAGGGTGAAAAGGCCAAGACCGAGTTTACGCACGTTGTTGGGAATCGTGATGGTCTTGAGGGTAGGAATTTCAGCAAAGGCCCTATTCTTGATTTCTGTGACCGTTGTCGGAATAGTGATAGACGAGATGTGGGTGCGTGTGAAAGCTTGGTCGCCAATGACTTTCAATCCCGGAGAGAGTGTCACCGACTTGATTTTCAAGTCTGCGAAAGCCGTGGCACCAATCTCCGTCACCTTGAACGTGCGGCCGGCATAGGTGATGGTCGATGGCACGGTATAGTCCTTGCCTACTGATTGGTCTTGGTCGAGACACTCGAGCACGGCATTCTGTCTTGCCGAGTTAACTTTAAACCACATCTCCCCGACCTGTACTCTGACCGCATCTGACGAGTTGCCTTCATACACCTTCACGTCAAGCGTCTTGGTCTTGCGGTCGATAGACTTGAGATATTTTACTGTGCTTTCATCAAGATATTTATATAAAGGTGCCCAGTCTGAGTTGACAGCATGCTTGAAGCCATCGTTTTCAAGTGCAGAAGACAAAAATTCCGCCTCTTCGGGAATATCATTGTTAATTTGCTTCACCACATTGTCCAATCCGCTAATACGGTCACTAAGTTCGTCGCTATTCAGTTCTCGGCGCACCAACACTGGCTCACAGGCAGGTTTGCCCTGTCTCATCCATTTCTCAAGCATCTCATGCTCTGCCACCAAACGGGCATTGTCCATGTCCCGATACTGAGGAAGTGCGTCAATCCATGCCACCTGCTTCGGGCATTCTGCCGGCGGTTGAGGTGTAATACCTCCCACACGTCCATACCATTGTTTCGGTCCGACACCTTCACAAAACTTGATGGTGATGGTCTTGGTGGCGGGTTGGAAGCTTCTGACGCGTACATCTTCTGCCTTCTGTTGCTGGCGAGCCACCTTTTGCTTGCCCCGGCGGGCAGTCGCCTTGACATCATCCACCTCGTTGAGCACCTTTTTCACAGGTTTCGGAGCGGCGTTTTTGAGCAGTTGGGTACCTTTGTTTTTCAGTTTGTTCAGGAACCCTTGGGCTGGGGCCTGGGTCGTTCCTAAGCTAAGGCATAGGATGGATAAAATCAGAATTCGTCTTGTGTTCATAAGGATAACTTGTTTTTGGTTTGTATTTCTCTTAGAATTATTGTACAAAAGTATAAAATCCATTTGATTTTATTTAACCATTACCGTTAAACAAACTTAACGCCAAGCAAATTCCTCCAAATCTCTTTGAGGCAACAAACGAACCTACCCCGGCCTTCTAAAGGTCCATCGACACAATTCCGTGCATCACGGCGTAGATGGTCAACGCCGACACGCTCTTCACGCCCAGCTTTTCCTGAATGTTCTTGCGGTGGGTGATGACTGTGGTGACGCTGATGTTGAGGGCGTCGGCTATCTCCTTGTTGATTTTCCCCTTGACCACTAAAGCCAGCACCTCCACTTCCCGTTCGGTGAGAGTCCTTTCTTCTGCGTGTTTCTCGACAGGAGGCAGGTTTTGTCCATGACCATGGGCATGCTGCTCCAACTGGAGGAGCTGGCGCACGAAACCGCTCTCGGGCTGATGGGTGCAAAGGGTGTGGAAACCTGTCAGTTGGGCAGAAGGATCGGCCGAGGGACTGAGGACGATTGTCTTGTGACGGCTACCGGTGAAGAAGTTCATGTTGGAAACGACGATGTTGGTTTCCACAAAATAATGAAAAAAACGATTCGGATCGTTCGCCTCCAATTCAGCGAACGACCCGAATGTGTCTACTTCCATGAAAGGCATCACCTCCTGCAGCATGTGCTTCAAACCGATGCACACCAGCACATTCGTGTCGACGACAGCCACACGGGGTTTCATTCCTTTCGTTTCTTGATTGTTCATCTATGTCTATTTTTTCCAGAAGCGTTCGGTGATGTCAGTGAAGTCATCGCCGGCGGCATGCTTATAGAGACGTTGGTTGGTGGTGCGGTCTTTCAGACAGCCCAGATGCTCGATGTAGGGGCCGAGCTTGATATAGTCGAAATCGCGCTTGCGCACATTGGACGGCACCCGTGAGCGACCGCTATACCATCCCACCTTATATTGTGGATGGTTCTCATGGATATAGCGCGCCAACTTGTTGACGGTCGCAGGCTCCGCATCGCCTCCCATAAAGCAGATGCAGGTGATGTCGTTGCCATATTCCCGGACAAAGCCCTCGATGGTGAGCGAGGTCAGCGGCTCGCCGATGTCCTCGGCGAGATACTGGCTGTGGCATCCCGGACAATGGCAGGGGCAGCGGGAGATATTGACGGCAAGGGTCACCTCGTCGGGTATCTCCTGAAAGACCACTCCGGTATTTACATATTTAAGCATTGTCTAACGTTCTCCTTTCGTCCACGACTTGTTATACATTCTTGTCCGCATGGGCATAGTAGCGGCGGTGTGCCTCCTGCTGGCGGGCCTGCGAGAAGTTGCTCACACGCTTCAGATAACCGATGATGCGGGTCATATAGTCCACATTCTTGCTGTGGCAATGAGGGCATTCCTTGAGGTAGCGCTTGTCGATATGTCCACAGTCGTTGCAGATGGTGTTCGGGATGTTGAACGTGAAATAGTTGCATCCCTCCTTGGCAGCCACCTTCAGCAGATGGGCATACTGTGCTTTCGACAGATGTTCGTCCAGATTCATGTGCAGCGCGGAGCCGCCTGTGAGGTGCTCGATATAGGGAGCGCCATGGAGCTTGAACTTGTCGATGATCGAGAGCGAGTCGTCCTCCACCACATAGAAATAACTGTTGTAGCAGTCGCGTGGCACGAAATAGCCGTCCTCACGGTCCCACTTGGCATGCTTCACGCCCACATTCTCGGCAGGAATCATCTCGCAGTTGAACATGGCACCCTTGGTGCGATACTGCTTGTTATATTTCTCCACCAAGCCGAGCACGCCTTGCACGAAGTGCAGATAGTCGTCGTTTGGCGTAATCTTGAGTCCCATGAACTCGGCAGCCTCTACCAGTCCGTTGATACCGATAGTGAGATACTGGCGGTCGATGTTGATATAGCCGGCGTCGAAGAGTGGCAACATGCCGTGGGCTTGAAGGTCCTTGAGGTTCTCGTTGTAGGCCAGTTGCACCTTGTGGCAAAGATCGATGATGCCGCTGAGATATTCCTTATAGTCCAGCTTGTTGTTCACAGCATACTGGATGCAGCGGTTCAAGTTGATGGTGAGCACACTCTTGGAACCTGTGGAGATGCCGCCGGCACCGAGCGTATAGCTGAATCCGTTGTCCTGAATCTCGTTGCGCAGACGGCAGCAAGAGCTCAGAGAGTCGGCGCTGTCGCTCATATAGGTGAAGAAAGAGTGGCCCGCGGCATACATCTCCGCCGTGAAGTCGCCCCATTCCTTGTCCTTGCACTCGCCATTCTCGGTGAGCAGCGCCATGGTTTCCACGGGGAAGGTCAGCACGGTCTTGGTGCGTTCCTTGTTGAACCACTTCATGAAACGCTTCTGCAACCATGAGAGGCTCTCCCAGTCGGGCTGACTGCCGTCGGGGAAATAGAAGTTGTCGAACAGGCTCTGGAAATAATACTTGTCATAATAAGAGATGTTCCAGAACACGGCCTGGTAGTTGCGGGCACCCGTAGGCTGGTTGATGGAATAGACAATCTGCTCGAAACAGTCGGTGATCATCTTGTCGATGGTGCGCTGCTTGATAGAGAGGTCCACCACCTTGTCGGCGTGCTGCCAGTAATCCTGACCATATTCGAGACCGATGAAGTAGTTGAGATACATCAGAAACTCCGGTGTGGCGCAAGCTCCGGAAAGCATACTTGACACCATGAACACCATATTGACAAAGCCGCCACAGAAAGACTTGAGGTTGGTGGGTGCTGTAGAGTTGCCGCCAATGGATGTGGTGCCGCCGATCAACCATGGATACATGGTGATGGATGCGCAATAGTTGGCAAGCGATGTCTCGTCGTTCTTATATATAAAGTGGTGGTTGAGTTTGTCAAGATACTCGTTGGCCAATTCCTTGCCATACATCTTCTTAATACGGTCAGTAAGCAGACGGCGGTTCAGACGGATGAAGTTCGACTTGGGAAGTTCACCGATGAGCGTGGCAATGTTCTTGTGCTCCACATTGGCGTTGGCGTCATACTTGGATCCAGTGGCAGCGTTGGCTGCATCGCAGTAGTCGGTGAGGAACTTCAACTTGTCGAGCACCTCGCGGTCTTCGTTGTGCTCTTGGCGATAGATGATGAAAGACTTGGCCACCTTATAATAGCCTTCTTTCATCAATGCCGTCTCCACCTGGTTTTGAATGTCTTCTACCTTGATGTTTTCATGGATGTCGAGATGGCTGATAATCTTTGAGATGCTTCCCAAATCAGCAGGTTCGTTCACTGACTCAAACGCCTTCACGATGGCGTTCATGATTTTGTCCAAGGAGAACAAGTCCTTGGAGCCGTCTCGTTTTGTGATTGTAAAGTTGTTCATTTCCATTCCGGTATTTTGTATATTTAAGCAATTGTGTTCAGTTAGAAGTTCACCTTTTCGGAAAACTTTTTGCGTTTTTGTTTTTCAAAAGTTTCCCGTTTTGGAAAACTTTTTGCGAGAAACAGCGATGAATGTCGTTTAGATTCCTTTTCAAAAACGTTTGCAAAGATACAAAAAAATCCGTTAGGACAAAGCATCCTAACGGAGAAATATATTCTTTTTAAACTTTCTTTTCTATAGCTTCACGGCACTGATATCAACCAGGTCATTAACTATTGCATAAATGGTCAGACCTGCCGCGCTGTGTATCTGCAACTTACGGGCGATGTTGCGCCTGTGGGTGATGACCGTGTTGGTGGCGATGCAAAGATGCTCGCCGATTTCCTTATTGCTCATACCCTGTACCAAAGCCACCAAAACGTCCTTTTCGCGGTCGCTCAGAGCGTTTCCATTGTCCTGCTGACTACCCAACATGCTTGTTATCTTGGCAGTTACGTCACCTTGCCTCAACTTTTTCTCCAAGTTTCTAATGGCGGGAGCGAAGATATTTTCCTCCACTTCGGTGTGCAGACGGAGCCAGTCCTCATTATTATATATATCATATAAGGTGGCGGAGAGCTTGTTGTTGTGAAGTCCGTCCGAAGGCAGATACTTGATGATAATACTTTTCAACTCCACCAGTTTGTTGCTTTCCTGATTGTGATGTTTGGAGTAGGTCTCGATGTCATAGCCCGGGGTAGGCTTGCCGGCAAGCAGCGCCTCGACATAAGGGAAGACCGTTTTCTCCTCATTCTTCATGTGCATGGTGATGGAATGAGCGTAGTCGTCATAAAGTTTGAGAATCAGTCTGCCGAGATTGTCATTTTCATCAAGCGCGTCTTCCAGTTCCTTTCTGATAAAGGGCAACTGGAAACCGAGATAATATTCGTGGCTCGCACGGAGATATTGCAGCAAGGTGGGCACAGACAAGTTTTCCAAATCTGTCACGTTGTGCTCGCCGTTGATGGTGAAGTTGACCACGGTCAGGAAGGTGTTGGTGTCTACATGCTGTTCCTCGCACACTTCGCTGACGGTCTTGTCGCCAAAGCCCAAGCTGATGCCGAAGCTGCCCAGACTCTGCAGAATGTTGTAGTTGTCTCTGATGAGGGAAATCATCTTGTCATCAGCCTCATAAAGTTTCTGCCTTTTCATCTGTCTTGCGTGTTTTTGATCGTCGTGATTGAGTAGGGTTGTCATCCTTATGGCCGCTACTCATTTATGTTATTTCCGGATGCAAAATAACAAAAAAAATGCGATACACACAATAACCATAATTAGGTATTTTCATCATTTTCTGAGGAGAGAACCGCTTTTTATCGGTATATTATACCTAAATGTTGGTAGTTCTCCACGTCTTCTACCTACTTGAAAATTACCTATTTATCGGTATTGCATGGCTGATGGAATAGCAATACATTTGCATTCGTAAACAAGACACTACTCCTTACATCTGAACAGATAACAATGTAATCGGTCGGTGATTGTCTGATTC